>NZ_JBSSCH010000005.1:0-222883 GCF_054059615.1 Thermostichus sp. OS-CIW-33 | reverse complement strand
CGGCTGTTGCGATAACGCAGCCAGCCAAGTTTGGGCAGAAAGATGCGGCTGTTGGCCTGGTCCAGCTGGATTTGCTTGGGGTCGGGATAACGGAAGCTGTCGGACCGGCCTTTTTTCTTGAACTTCGGGAAGCCGGCGCGCTGGGCGAAGAAGTGGCTGTAGGCTCGCTCCAAATCCTTGAGTGCCTGTTGCAGCGGATGCACCGGCGCATCCGCCAGCCACGCCGTATCTGCGCTGTGGCGCCACTTGGTGAGCAACTGGCACAAGCCCGCATAGCCTAGCTTTTTCTGGCCTTGCTCGTGACGCTCCTTCTGCAACGCCAGTGCCTTGTTGTAGACGAACCGGCAGGAGCCAGCAAAGCGGCGCATCTGCCGTTCCTGCTGGCTGTTGGGCAGCAATTCGTACTTGAAGGCTTGAAGTCGTTGCACCGCTCAATCGTATTCTTGGCCTATGCGTGATGACAACGATATTCACATGGCCGACACTGCGTTTTTAAAGGGCGTCGGCTACGGTCGGCGCTATCCTTCCCTGCCCTGAAGGACGGGGCTTGCCGCGCCTTTTGGTCAATACAGCTGCGTCTTGACTCCGCTATGGTGGCGCTATGGTGAATAGAGGGGTGGGAGGATGGGTTGAGAGCGGCGATGGCAACAACAGACGTGACGGTGGTGGTGAAGATCGGCACCTCCAGCCTGACAGATACTCAGACCGGCTTGTTGCGTCTTTCGGTGTTGGGGCCGCTGGTGGAGGTGCTGACCCACCTGCGCAGGCAGGGGTATGCGGTGATCTTGGTCTCCTCTGGGGCGGTGGGGGTGGGCTGTGCTCGCCTTGGCTGGCGGCAACGACCGACGGCTATTGCCGAGAAGCAGGCGGTGGCTGCGGTGGGACAGGGGCGGTTGATCCGCCTTTACGATGACCTCTTCTCGGCTCTGAACCAGCCAATTGCCCAAGTGCTGCTCACCCGCGGCGATCTGGTGGAGCGCAGCCGCTACGTGAACGCCAATCGCACTTTTGCCCAACTGCTGCAGATGGGGGTTATTCCCATCGTCAATGAAAACGACACGGTGGCAGTGGAGGAGCTGAAATTCGGCGATAACGACTCGCTTTCGGCGTTAGTGGCCAGCATGGTGCAGGCCAAGTGGCTTATCCTGCTCACCGATGTGGACAAGCTCTATTCGGCTGACCCCAACCGAGATCCCTCTGCCCAGCCCATTGAGCGGGTGTTGCCCGGGATCCCGCTACAGGTGAAGGCCGAAGCCCAGGGGAAAAGCGGCTGGGGCACCGGCGGCATGGCCACCAAACTGACCGCTGCTCAAATTGCTACAGCTGCAGGGGTAACGGTGGTGATCACCAATGGCAAACGGCCTGAGCAGATCCCGGCAATTCTGGCCGGCGAGGCCATTGGCACCCGCTTTGATCCGGCTCCTCAGCCCGCCAGCGCCCGCAAGCGATGGATTGCCTACGGCCTCATCCCCGAGGGATCTTTGACTTTGGATGAGGGGGCGGTACGAGCGGTGTGCGAGCAAGGGCGCTCGCTGTTGCCGGCAGGGATCACAGCCATTTCTGGGGAGTTTGAGGCGGGGGCTGCCGTGCGCCTGTGCGATCCCAGCGGCCAGGAGGTGGCGCGGGGCCTGGTGAACTACAGCGCCGAGGAGCTGCGGCAGATTAAGGGCAAAAAAACTGCCGAGATCCCTCACATCCTGGGCTACGAAGGGGTTGATACTGCCGTCCACCGGGATAACTTGGCCTTGCTCAATTGAGGCCATGGGTGAGGCCATGGGGGCGAGTCCAGGCGCGGTGCTCTGCACCACTAGCACGAATGGCTACAACGGCGGGATCCCAACGCCTATTCTTCCAACTGCCAGGGATCCTGAGCCAGCACCTCATCGAAAACCCGCGGGGGGCGCACGGCCATCAGCACCTGGCCCAACAGGGGAGAGGAGGGCGAGTCTTCTATCCACTCCACCGCCAGGGATCCGGCCCGATCCACCAGGAAAAATCCCGCCATCTGAGCTCCCTCCCAAACCCGAGCGGCGCGATCGACCACCAGCAAAACCGGATCCTGTTCTTCACCGGCAGGCACCGGCAAACCCAACAGGGATCCCAAAAGCCGGTTTTCCACCTGAAGGATCACCGGATCCCCGGCCTTTTGAATCACCGGCCAAGCAGGCAAGGCCATCCAAGTCTGCTCCGCCGGGCTGTTGACCCAGCCAAAGGGCCCTTGCGGCTCGCTGGGGGGGATCCCTTCCCAGGCGGCAGTTGCAAGAGGCAGGGATCCGGCCACCGGCAGCAGTCGCGGCAGATCTTCTTCCAGGCGAAACACCGACAGCTTGGGCAAAACGCTGCGTTGGGGGCGGGAGCTGGTGGCAATCGTGGACAAGAGCTGCTCCACCTGTCGGCGGGCTGTATCACTGTGGACATACTGAAACGCTCGACCGATAGCCCGAGTTCGCTCCTGCAGATCGCGGGTTTGCTGGGCCGTCCGCCAGGCTTGATAGGCCACCGCATCGCCGGGGTGATCCGTAAACCCTTCCGGAAGCTGTTGGAGCTGGGCATAATTTTTCACGGCGCGGGCGATCTCATGAGCATCAGCGGCATTCAAATGGCGACTGAAGATAAATTCCGCCACCCGAACCCGATCCTGTGGAGAGAGAATGCGCAACTCGTAGAGGATATCGCTGCCTTTATGGGCAAAATGCCCCAGAACTTCTGGGCTGGCTCCTGCTTTGGCCATCCCTTCGTAAACCTGGGCCGCAACAAGGATCTGGTTTTGGTGAATGGGCTCAAACCCGGTTGCCTCGAAGATGGCCTGGGGAGTCATTTTCTGTCGTTGCAAAGCTTGACAGGCCTTGGCCCAATCCAGCCACCGGCCCTCTTTGCGGCGCAGCCGCTCTACCAACAAGCTGGGATCCTCCTCCACAGCAGCAGGTTCCGGCAGATACTGACTCATGCTTGTTCTCCAACAGGCTGGACAGATCACCACTCCCCTGGTCCACAGCCCAGCAGAGCTGGCCGGGCATCTGGCCAAACTTGATCTTCAAACTTGATCTTAGGGCTGATAGCGGTTCTGGCCGAGTCCGGTCGCGACAGCGGGACGGAGTCCTTGGCGAAACTCTAGATCGCTGGGTCGCACAGCATCACCTGGGAAGGCTGTCCACTTACCGGCAAGCAGTTCAGATCCAATTGCCAAAGCTGAGACAGGTGAGATTTCTCTGCTTTGGGCACCTGCAGCCAAATCTTGCCCCTTTGGCCCACCTGCAACACCTGTGAGCCGTTAGGCACAGCTACTTGGGCCAAGGGATCCCCTTTTTTACTGTACAGCCAGAGGGAAGTGGATTGCTCGCCCTCTCGACACAGCAGCAGCACGCCCCAAGGGGCCTTGGCCATCTGGACAGGTTGCCCTTTCAAGAACCAGCGGCGCACCCGCAGCGGATTCACCTGCACCGAGTCGAGATAGGGGCAGAAATCCTGCTGGCCTTCCTTGCCCCCATCTGTTGCCGCGAAGAGCAACCGTTCCCCCAGGCTGATCACCCCCCCTTGGGGATCCAAGGGCAGGCGATAGCGAATGGGCTGGGATCCCGTCTGCAGAGACCAACCGGTCGCGACAGTGGGATGGTGTCCCTTGGGATAGGGCAAGAGGCTCATCTCCACCCACTGCTGCCCCACACCTGTCAACAAAACCAGATGCTCCGAGAGGGCCAGCAAGCGGGACAGGGATCCCTGCCAAGGCCAGCGGAAATAACAGCGGGAATCGGGGAAAGGCTGTGTTCCTGTCGGCTGCCATTGTACTGCCCCCAACTCTTGGGCGGTGGCCCAGACCAGCTCCTGTCGCTCTGCCAGCCAGGTGGCCTGCCAATCCTCCTCAAAGCTGAGCAAGGTGCGGATGCGGCTGGGGCTGAGGTGCAAAAGGCTGCTTCGGGAGAAGGCCAGGGCTTCCGGGAAGGTGTTCAAGGGCAGCACCGCCCGAATTGGCTCGTCCAGGGAAAAACGGGCCAAAGCAGGGGATCCCAGGGCAAGGTTCTGGAGCTCCAGCCATTCCAGCCTCTGGGGGGTCACCCGCAACAGCAGCGGGGATCTGGAGCCGCTGGGATCCTCGCAGATGCAGAACTTTTGCTCGGCCAGGAACTCCATCCCGCCAGTGTCAACAGAGCCCAGATCCGGCAGATCCCAAACCTGTACCCCAGGGGGCGGCCATCTGGGCAGGCGAGGGCCAACCCAACAACTGGCCGGCTCTTGCCACTCTTGGGCAACCACCGCCAAAGCCGACCGCATTTGGGCAGCAGTGCGGAACCGCCGCAAGGGCAACTTGCGTAGGGCTATCTCCAGCACCTCCCGCAGCGGGGCAGGGATCCCTTCGGGACAGACAAACGGCTGGTTGAGGTGGGCGTGCATCAACTGGCCGGGGGATCCGGAAAAAGGCCGCCGGCCTGTCAACAGCTCCAGCAGGATGATCCCCACCGCGTAGAGATCCGAGGCAGGGCTAAACTGACCGTAGAAGCGCTCGGGAGCCATGTAGGCAGGGGATCCGGTGGCGCTGATCTCATCGGGAAGAGGCTGGGAGTGGCGGGCAATGCCAAAGTCTGTCAGCTTCAGTTGCCAGCCCTGGGGCGTGGGCTTGAGCAGGATGTTCTCGGGCTTGACATCGCAGTGGATCACCCCCTGCCGGTGGGCATGATCTAACCCGGCCAAAATCTGATCCACAAAGCCCAAAACCTGCTTGACCGGCAGCCACAGCCCTTGCTCCACCTGGTCGATCAGCTCCCGCAGCGTGCCTCCCTCGCAGTACTCCAACACCAGGTAGCGACCTTCGCGGGCATGTTCGAGGGCGTAGCAGCGGGTAATGTTGGGGTGGTTGAGGGTGAGCAGATGGCGCAGCTCCCGCAGCAGATTTTGGGTGGGAAAGCGCTCCGCCGGCAGCTCCTTCAGGGCCACCAGGTCTCCTCCTTGACGGGGACGGGCACAGAATACACGCCCGTACTGCCCTTGGCCGGCCAAACCCAACATTTGGTAGCTGTCGTGAATCGACTTGAGGGTACGGCTGCGTCGGGACACGGCCCTAGCCCACGAGGAATCAATACCGGCACTTTACATCTTTTTTTGCTCTTTTCGTTCCCGTCTTGGCTCAGGTTCCAGAACAACGAGCCCAGCAGCAGGTCTGCCGAACTCCCACCGGAAAGCCTAAGAGCCGGTCAACTGCTTGAGCAGCTCCGCTGCGTGGGTTTCCACCTTGACCTTGGTGATAACGGCCTCGATCTTCCCCTCCGGATCAATAACAAAAGTGGTGCGGTGAATGCCGTTGTACTCTTTGCCCATGAACTTTTTCGGCCCATAGACCCCGTAAGCCCTGGCCACCTTGGCCCCCTCATCCACCAACAGGGGGAAGGGCAGTTGCAGCTTCTGGGCAAATTTTTGGTGGGAACGGGCATCGTCGGCGCTCACCCCCAAGATGGCGATGCCGTGGGCTTGATAGTCAGCGTAGGCATCCCGAAAGCCACAGGCTTCTCGGGTGCAGCCGGGAGTGTTGTCTCGTGGGTAGAAGTAGAGCACCACCCGCTGGCCCCGCAACTGGCTCAAGCTGATGAGATTGCCCTCGGCATCGGGCAAGGTGAACTCAGGAGCGGGATCCCCAACCGCAAGGGGCATAGGTGGGATCCCTCCTCAGACCGATTTTTTGGGAGAGAGAATCATCGTGATGTTTCGCCCTTCCTTTTGGGGGGGCTGCTGCATTTCCGCCACGCCCTCCAGGTCTTTGAACAAGCGCTGCAGCAATTCTTCCCCCAGCTCGGCGTGCTGGGCCTCACGACCGCGGAACATCACCGTGGCTTTCACCTTGTCTCCATCCCCCAAGAACTGTTGGGCGCTGCGCAGGCGCACGTTGTAGTCGTGCTCGCCGATGTTGTAGCGAAACTTCACTTCCTTGATCTCGGCAGTGTGTTGCTTCTTGCGGGCCTCCCGTTCTTTCTTCTCCTTCTCAAACTTGAACTTGCCGTAGTCCATGATGCGGCAGACGGGCGGGTCGGCCTTTTCGCTCACCAAGACCAAGTCCAGATCTTTTTCTTCTGCCAGGCGCAGGGCTTCGCGCGGGCTCATGATCCCCAACTGAGTGCCGTCGGTATCGATAAGGCGGATTTTGGGGAAGCGGATGCGCTCGTTGATAGCCGGCAGCTCTGCACGCTGCTTGCGGGGGAAGCGGTCAGGTGGACGCTCTACGGTCAAGTTTTCCTCTCTCAACGAAATAACAACACAAGACAAATGCTAAGTAGGACTAGCCCCCTTCGGAGCAGTGCCGAACCCTGAGTTTGGACTCTCCAATCAAAGTCGGCCACTGGCCCGCAGGCCAAGGCAGGCTGCACCTATACTAACCGGCATTTTCCGTCTCTTTCTAGAGCCGTCAAGCGTTGTCAAGGCCCGCTCACTTGGGGATCCTGCCAGATTGGGGCAACAACCGCGGTAGGATACCAAAGTGGCGATCCTGATGGGATCAAAGGTTGTTTGTCGGCCAGCAGGGAGGGCAGAAGCGGTGCAGCTCGGTTTAACGGAACGGGAACTGACAGAGTTGGCCCAAAAGTCGGTTCAGCTCATCCTGAGCCCGCGGGAAGGGGATAGCGAAGCGCTGATCCAGTACAAGTCTTCGGCAGAATTTCGAGCAGGGGTGCATCTGGCCTGTGCGGCCATGGTGTTGGTCTTGGCAGAGAACAACGAGCGCCTCAGCCAGCAGTTGCAGGCTACTTTACAAAACTTATCTGCAGCCGTCGAGACACCCTCAGAGAAGGCTGCCGGAAGCTAGCCCAAGGATCCGCGAACGGGGGAGGAAAAGCCTTGGCTGAGGTGCGCAGCGAACGAGACTCAATGGGGGAGCGGCAACTACCCCAGTCGGTTTACTACGGCATCCAGACCGCCCGTGCCCTGGAGAACTTCCCCATCAGCGGCCTCAAGCCCCTGCCAGAGTATGTGGAGGCCTGCGTGCTGATTAAAAAGGCGGCGGCGGAGGTCAACGGCGAGCTGGGGTGCATTCCGGCAGAAGTGGCCAAGGCGATTGTCCAAGCGGCGGATGAGATCCTCCAGGGATCCCTGCGGGATCAGTTTGTGGTGGATGTGTACCAGGCCGGGGCGGGCACCTCCCACCACATGAACGTCAATGAGGTGTTGGCCAACCGCGCCCTGGAGATCCTGGGGGAGCCCAAGGGCCGCTACGAGCGGGTCAGCCCCAACGACCATGTCAACTACGGCCAGTCCACCAACGATGTCATCCCCACCGCCATTCGTCTGGCTGCCCTGCTGCGGGTGCGACGGGATTTTCTGGGCACGCTGGACAATTTGGTAGCGGCGCTGGAGCAGAAGGCCCAAGAGTTTCGCGGCATCCTCAAGGCCGGTCGCACCCATTTGCAGGATGCGGTGCCAGTGCGGCTGGGGGATAGCTTCGGCGCCTACGCGGCCATCTTTGCCCAACACCGTCGCTGGATTGAGGAGGCCAGCCAGGCCCTGTGCAGCTTGGGGCTGGGGGGAAGCGCCGTCGGCACCGGCCTCAACACTCATCCCCAGTACCGGCAAAAGGTGGTGCAACGGCTGGCAGAGTATACCCAGTTGCCCCTCACCCCTGCTCCCCACCCCATGGCGGCGATGCAGAGCATGGCCCCCTTTGTGCATCTGTCGGGATCCCTGCGCAACCTGGCCCAAGATGGCATCAAGCTGGCCAACGACCTGCGGCTGATGGATTCTGGCCCCAAGACCGGCCTGAAGGAGATCCAACTGCCGCCGGTGCAGCCCGGCTCTTCCATCATGCCTGGCAAGTACAACCCGGTGATAGCCGAGATGTTGAACATGGTCTGTTTCCAGGTGATTGGGCTGGATACCGCCATCACCCTCGCAGCCCAAGCGGGGCAATTTGAGCTGAACGTGATGATGCCCCTGATTGCCTATGACCTCCTGCACAGCCTGCAGATTCTGAACAGCAGCCTGCGGGTCTTTGCCGAGCGCTGTATTCAAGGCATCACCCCCAAACCGGAGCGCTGCCGCGGCTACGCAGAAGGGACGCTGGCTTTGGTGACCGCCCTCAACCCCTACATCGGCTATTTGCAAGCTGCAGAAGTGGCCAAGGCTTCTTTGGAAACCGGCCAGTCCATTCGTCAGATTGTCTTAGAGCGCAACTTGATGACCCCGGAACAGGTGGCCAAGGTGCTGGATCTGGAGGCGATGAGCCAAATGCAGTCCTAACCCATTCGCTACAGTGGAGGCATACTGCTCCTGCCTGGCCATGACCATCGCCCCCTATCGCTGGCCCACCCAGCACGACTTGCCCGATACAGACGACACCCCCTTGGACAACGAGGATCAAGGCCGCCAATACCCCCTCCTCCGGGAACCGCTGCTGCTGCACTGGTCAGATCGGCAAGACTTTTTTGTGGCTTGCAATATGGGCCTTTACTACGCCCTACCCCAGCAGGTCATTGTTCCAGATTTGTTTCTGGTGCTGGGGGTTCCCCGTTGGCGGGATGGCACTGCCCGCAAAAGTTATGTGGTTTGGGATGAAGGGAATATCTTGCCTATTCTCATCTTGGAGATCATCTGCAACGACCAGGGGGAAGAAAAACCCGGACAAGCCAAATTCCAGCTCTACGAAAGGCGGCTGCGGATCCCCTACTACGTCACCTTCGAGCTAGAGACCGATGAGCTGAATGTTTATCAACTCCAGGGCGGACACTATGAGCTGCTCCCCGGCTCAGGCGCTGGAGAACATCCCCCAATTCTGTTGCCCGATTTGGACTTGAGTATCGGTCGGTGGTGGGGATCCTACGAGGGGCGAGAACGCTTTTGGGTGCGCTGGTATGATAGGGCAGGGCAATTGTTGCCTACGGGAGCTGAACTAGAACGGCAGCGGGCTGAATTGGAACGGCAACGGGCTGAATTGGAACGGCAGCGGGCAGAATTGGAACGCTCCCGAGCCGAACGACTGGCCCAGCGGCTACGGGAACTGGGAGAAGACCCTGAATTTTGATCAGCTTTTTCAGGGATCCCCAAAAAAGAAATCTCCACCTACCCCCTACACTGGAATCCTGGCATTCCAGGGGGACATGATGACCAGACAGCGACTCAGTTTGTGGACGAAGCTGGCCTATGGGGTGGGGGATCTGGGCACAGGCATGACGGCCAACATCCTCATCTTTTTCCTGCTGCCCTTTCTCACCAATACCGTTGGCATGTCGGCAGGCCTAGCCGGCAGCATCTACGCCATCACTCGCTTTTGGGATGCCATCAACGATCCCATCATCGGCATTCTCAGCGACCGCACCCGCACCCGTTGGGGCCGTCGCCGCCCCTGGCTGCTGTTTGCAGCCCTCCCCTCTGGCCTCACGTTCCTGGCCCAGTGGTGGATCCCTTTTCCCGGTCGGATTGGCCCCCTGTTTGCCTACTACCTGGCGGTGTCGCTCTTGTTCAATACCTTCTACTCTGCGGCCAATATTCCCTACGCCTCCCTGACAGCGGAGCTGACCCAGGATTACGACGAGCGCACCCAGCTCAACCAATTCCGCTTTGCCTTCTCTGTAGGGGGCAGCATGGTTGCGGTGGTTACCTTTCCGCTCTTGGTCAACCTGCTGCCGGATCGGGCTGCCGGCCACCTGCTGGCGGGAGCCTGTTTTGGAGTGATCTCGGCTGTGCCCTTGCTGATCTGTTTTTGGGGGGTGCGAGAACGGTATCCATCCCAACGGGATCCCATGCCCCTGGTTCAACAACTGCGGGTGGCCTTCAGCAACCGCCCCTACCTGTTTGTCAGCGGCATCTACCTGTGTTCTTGGCTAGCGTTTCAGTTCACAGCCACAATCATCCCTTATTTCATCGTCTTCTGGATGGGCCTGCCGGAGGTGTGGATTTCCTTGGTGGTACTGGCGGTACAGGGGATCGCAGTGCTGACGCTGTTCGGTTGGACCCAACTGAGCACCCATCTGGACAAGCGCACCATGTACCTCATTGGGGCGGGGTTTTGGCTGATCTCGCAGGCAGGCCTGTTTTTTCTCCAGCCCGGGCAGCAGGGGATCATGATTGGGCTGGCTCTGTTGGCCGGCATTGGGGTTTCTGCTACGGCCTATCTCGGCCCTTGGTCCATGTTGCCGGATGTGATCGATCTGGATGAACTACAAACCGGGGAGCGGCGGGAGGGGATCTTCTACGCTTTTATGGTCTTCTTACAAAAGGTGGGCCTGGCGCTGGGGCTGTTTTTCGTGGGGCAAGCTCTGGATTGGGCCGGCTTCGTGCCTTCGGTGGCCGGAGAGGCCCTGCCCATCCAGCCGGAATCGGCTTTGTTGGCCATTCGCGTTGCCATTGGCCCCTTACCGGGAGTGGCTTTGATCGGCGGGATCTTGCTGGTGTGGTTCTACCCAATCACCCGGCAGCGTCATCAGCAGATCCTGATGGAATTGGAAGAAAGACGGCAACAATACCACCCCAGCACCGAAAGATCTCCTTAGACCGCAAAATAGGCTACGGTTTCTAGCGGCAGAGCAACTGGCGCAATTGCGGGGGTTTTGATCTTCGGCCCAGGCTACTCCTCTCTCAGGGGCCTGCAGGATTACCCCATCAATAGCCTGAAAATCGATCACTCCTTCATCTCGCGCTGGGGGCCGAATGAAGAAAATGCCGAGACCATTGCCTGATCATCACCTTGGCCCGCAGCCTGGGAATGGATGTCACTGCCGAGGGGATCGAAACCCTACAGCGACTGCACCAATGAGGCTGTTGAACTGCGAGTATGGCCAGGGCTATTTCTTCGCCAAACCTCTCTAGGATGCAGAGCAAATGCTGCGGTTGCAACTGGACAAGAGGTGAAGGGATCCCTGCCCTCAGTCTAGGATGATGCGCAGGCCGCTACCCGAGGGAGTCGCCGGTTCAGGGTTGGGCACAATCCGCAGCCCACTGCCGGAGGGCCGGGTCACCGTGTTGTCGATGTTCACAAGGAAGGTGTTGGATTGGCCGTCCCGCTCATACACCACCACGTCGTTGCGGTTGAACTGGGAGCGACAGATGATGGGGGAGTTGTCGGCAGCAGTAGCCGCACTGCAGCGGTAGCCAGGGGCAGAGACGATCTTGCCTTCTTCATCGATGGAAAAAGGAACTGCAGAGGGCAAGATTGGAGAAAAGACCGGCTGGTCGGGATTGAGGATCACCGAGCCACCTGTGCTGGGTTCTACCACGATCCCCCGCCCGTCGATGACGATCCGCTGCGCTTGGGCGGGAGAGACGGCCAGCGGCCCCAAGAGCAAAGCCAGGCTTAGGCCGAGTTTGAAGGGGAAAAGCGGGTTCATCGGATATCTCCTTTGGCCCAGGGCCATAACAGCTTCCAGGAATCCGCCAACGATCCTCGAAGGGGATGGATCCCTGGCTCAACTTAACTTGATCTTGGCCCAGATGTCGGGCCGAACCCAGGGCGGAAGCCGTCACCTCTGTTGCCAAGATGGGCACTTTGCCGTCGGCTCGACTACCACAGCCCCGAGCGGCCCAACGCCAGCCCGACCACCAACATGCCCAACACCAAGAAGGGCTGCGCACTGGCCTGGTATTTCACATCGTTGTTCAAAGGATCCCGCAGCAGGTACATATCTTGGAAGGTTATTTGCGGGATGATCAGCAGCACCAAAAGGGCCGCGTAAAGTTTTAGGCCCGCCCCCAGCAAAAACGAGGCCATGCCGAACTGGAACAGGTCGATCATCAGCACCGAGATCCAAGCGGCCCCCATCGCCCCAAACATCACCGGCAAAGAGGCCAAGCCAAACTGCCTGTCCCCTTCGATGCTTTTGAAATCGTTGACCACAGCAATCCCCAGCCCGGCCAAGCTGTAGATCAGCGTCAGGATGCAGACCGTCCAGTTCAGCTCGCCGAACAAGGCGTGGCCTGTCCACCAGGGCAGGGCGATGTAGCTGGCACCAAGGGCATAGTTGCCCAGCCAGCCGTTGCGCTTGAGCTTCAGGGGGGGCGCCGAGTAAATGTAGGCAATCAGGGCTCCTGCCAGCGCAATGCAGGTGATCACCGGGAAGTCATGGCCGGTGTACCAGTCCAGAGCGTAGGCCAAGCCCAACCCCAAGATCAGCAGCACCCAGATCTGGATAACCACCCGCTGCAGAGAAATAGCGCCGGAGGGAATGGGGCGGTAGGGCTCGTTGATGGCGTCGATCTCGCGGTCGTAGTATTCGTTCACCGTTTGGGTATAGCCCGTCATCAGGGGGCCCGCCAGAATCATGCCCACCAAAATGAGAGCCACATTCTCCCAAGTCCAGGTGAAGTGACCGGAAGATGCCGCCCCCGGAATCAGACCCCACACCAAAGGAATCCAGGTAACCGGTTTCATCAGCTGCAAGTGCAACTGCCAAATGGAGCGAGACTCCACCTCTGCTCCTTTCATGCCCAGCAGTTGACGGACACGCTGCGCATTCGACCCGCCGGTGCCAGGGGATCCCTTGCCGGGATCCGAGTCTGGGGTGGTTTCTTCCGCAGTAGCTCCTACCTCCTCTAAACTGGGCTCTGCAGCAAAGGCCATCTCAGCCGCCATTTCCGGCGAGGAGGGATCTTGAGGGATCTTTTCGCTCATGGTGGGATGCGCAATCAAACTGCAATAACGGGGATAACCACCCCCATTCTGAGACATCCTAGCCGGATTGCTCAAACAAGAGGAAAGAGTCAGAAAGTTTAAAGTCAGGGTCGTTATCCAGTCGCTCCGAAACGGTCTGTTGCAATTCCACACTCTCCCCTCCCAGAAGGACAAAGGCGGATGGCGCGGAGCGCTTGGGAAGTCTTGGCCGGTCAGCTCGCAGTTCCGGGCCGTCTACACAATCTGTGCCGTCACGAATAGGCGCTGATGCTCGGCTGGGATCCGCTCTTTTTCTTGGGCCGGGATCACCAGGGGAGGTTGCTGAGTGTAATTGATGGGATCCCGAAACCAAGCGCGGCTGTAGGTGTTGTAGAGAAGAGGACGGGGAGCGGGCGAGCGATTGGCCCGACCCAGGTGAATCAGGCGGTAGTCGAACAGGAGGCAGGATCCCTTGGCCAGGGGCGGATCGACAAAGGGCATCTGCTGGGCCAGCTCGGTATAGTGGGCATCGAAGACCGCATGGCTGCCGGGCCAGAGACGGGTCATGCCGTTCTCTTCGTTGACCTCCACCAGAGGAATAAGCAAATTCAGGGCATAGCAAGGAATGATCGCATCCAAGGTCTCGTCGCCAAACAGATGAGACAGATCCCGGTGAACTTGTTGATCGGCGGATCCCGGCAGAGAGACCACCGCCCCCAGCCCGCTCAAGATCAACTCCGGCCCCAAAATCCGCTTCAGGATGGGCAAGATCAGAGGATGGGCATAGATGAGGGGATCGTTGAAGGGGCCCTCCAGGCGAACCGTTACCATCACCCGTCTATTGCCCACTAACAGGGCATCGGCGTGGTGCTCGTGGGTGCAGTAGCGGCTGTAGGTGGCCAGAAAGCTGCTGTGCAACTTGTCGATGAGCTCGGGGGGAAAGATCTCCGGCAACACCAGATAGCCCTCTGTGGAAAACAGTTCAAAAGCCTGCTCTACGGTCTCTGGATCCGGCTGCTGGAGCTCCTGTAAGGACTCCGTCCCGCTGACGCGAACCGCAGGGCTGAAGCGCAACTGGGCCAACATCGGCTAGGTCTCCTGCAAACTGGCCACAGCCATTAACATGCCCCGCGCTTTGTTTAGACATTCTTGATATTCCCGCTCCGGATCCGAGTCGGCCACAATACCTGCCCCGGCCTGCAAGCTCACCTGGCCCTGATGAACCAGCAGAGTGCGGATGGTGATGGCGGTGTTCAGTTGGCCGGAAAAGTCGTAGTAGCCATAGGCGCCGGCATAGGGCCCGCGGCGGCATCCTTCCAGCTCATGAATAATCTGCATGGCGCGGATTTTGGGGGCGCCCGTAACGGTTCCGGCAGGGAAGGTGGCCCGCAGCAGATCCCAGGCGCTGTACTGGGGATCCAGCCGCCCCACCACGTTGCTGACAATGTGCATCACATGGCTGTAGCGCTCGATCTGCATCAGGTCATCCACCTGCACAGATCCCAGTTGGCAGACCCGTCCCAGGTCGTTGCGGGCCAGATCCACCAACATCACATGTTCGGCCCGTTCTTTGGGATCTGCCAACAGCTCTTGCTCCAGCTGCCGGTCTTCCTGAGGGGTGGTGCCGCGGGGGCGGGTGCCGGCAATGGGGCGCACGGTGGCGATGCGGTCTTCTCCCACCCGGCTGAGTTTCACCATCACCTCTGGGCTGGAGCCGATGAGGCAGAGATCCCCAAACTGCAAAAACGCCATATAAGGGGAAGGGTTAATCAGCCGCAACGAGCGGTAGAGGCAAAAGGGATCCCCGGCAAGGGAGACGGTAAACCGCTGCGAGAGTACCACCTGGAAGATATCTCCGGCGCGGATGTAGTCCTTAGCCTGTTCCACGGCTTGGCAGTAGGCTGGGCGGCTCAGGGTGCTGGGGGGGATTTGTTCGCGCCAGCGGGACGGAGTCCTTTCCGACAGGTGGGGCTTCCAGTTGAGGTGCAGATGGGCCAGAGAAAGAGGAGCGCTGAGCTGCTGCATCAGCTTTTCCACCCGCCGGCAGGCTTGGGCATAGGCTTCCTCGGCAGCGTGGTGACGGGTATCGGCGAAGGCCACCACCCAGATCTTGCGCTTCACCTGGTCAAAGAGCAGGATGCTGTCCACCTGCATCAAAACGGCATCAGGGGGATCCCCCGGCTGCAGGGGGTGGATGGGCACCTTGGGCTCAATCCAGCGAATCAGCTCGTAGCCCCAGTAGCCAAACAGGCCGCCGATGCTGCTGGGCAATTCCGGCAAATGCACCGGCTCATAGGGCTGCAAGCAGCGGGCCAAGATGGCAAAGGGATCCCCTTGGTGGTGCTCCTGTCGGCCATCGCGGTATCGCTGTAGCGCTTGATCTCCGCGTATTTCCAAAACCCACAGGGGATCGCAGCCCAAGAAGCTGTAGCGGGCCACCTGTTCCCCCCCCTCCACCGACTCCAGGAGAAAGTTGTAGGGCTGGCCAGCACAAACCCGATACCAGGCAGAAACCGGCGTTTCCAAATCCGCCACCCATTCCTGGTACACCGGGATAAAGTTGCCCTGCTTGGTGAGGGCAAGAAACTCCTTCAAGGGAGGGTAAATCATGGCCTGCAACTTTTGTGCTTTTCCTGACTCTACCCCAGACACGGGATCCCAAGGGCGTGTGGATCCCTCTGGATTGCCCGGTTGCAACAGCGCCGAAAACCATTAAGCTGAGAGCGGCTCTACTCTCGGGATCCCTTGCCATGCAAAACCCATCTCAGGTGATTCGTGAGCGCCTGCGCTATCAAGGCCACAAATACACCTTCGTCAGCCAGCGTTTGCGTTTTCCCAACGGCAAAGAGGGGGAGCGGGAGTACCTCATCCATCCCGGGGGGGTGGTGGCCGTGCCTGTAACTGCAGCAGGCAAGTTCGTCTGCATTCGTCAATATCGCTTTGCGGTTGCCTCCTACCTTTATGAATTTCCGGCAGGCACAGTCGAGCCAGGGGAGCATCCCGATGACACCATTCGCCGCGAGCTGGAAGAAGAAACGGGCCTGCGTGCCCATCGCTGGGATCCCCTTGGCCAATTTTATTTGTGCCCCGGCTATTCCAGCGAGATTATGTATGCCTATTTGGCGCGGGAGCTGGAAGTGCTGGATTCCCCTCCCGATAAGGATGAGGATGAAGATATTACCGTAGTGGAGTTTTCTGCTTCTGAGCTTACAGATATGTCCCGTTTGGGAATGGATTTGGACAGCAAGTCCATTGCCTGCTTTTGGCGGGCCCAATTGTTTTTGGCTGCTGAAAAATAAAGCTCTCCGTCGGGGGGCTGCCCCTTGCTCCTGGGGGATCCCTTTCAAATTGGCGGGGCGTCGTTCCAAGCCGACTTTGTTGGCTACAGAGGAAGCTCCAGGCTTTTCACCCTAACTTGGTAGCCCATTGCCAGGCGAGATCAAGGTGAGATCGAGGTTGCGTTCGACATAAAAGGGATCCCTGTATCCCGGCTGTTTGGTTGACTGGGAGAACCTTGGAGTCCTTTAGAATTTTAGGGGCGAGGAGTGAGGAAATATGCGGAAGCTGTTGTGTTCCTGTGGTCGAATAGCCTGGGGAGCGGCCTTGGCTGCCACTCTACCGGTTGCTGCTGTTCCTGCCTATCCCCAGCCTGTGCTTCCGCTGCTGCCGGTTCCTTCTGAGGGCGGCGCTGCTCGAGGTGGGGTTGTGGCTTTATTCAATCAATCCATTTGGTGGGATTTTATTCGCGGCAATCGTGGCGAAAACCTACGCCTGTTCCCGGCCAGCCTAACCTCTCCATCTCGCCAGGATGTGGTGGCTGTGTTTCAGATTCAGCGGCAGCCCACCGTAGAGCCGGTGGTGCGCGTTCTCAGCTTCGAGCACCAGGGGGGGTATAGCTTTCGTCTGCTCCACACGGCTGAGCCGATCCCAGGGCGGTTGGTGGAGGCTCACCTGCGCACGGACATCACCTCCAGCCCACAGCCCAAGTTGGTGCTCCTCACCGAGCGAGGGGGCATCAGCCTGCTGCGCTCTGTCTTGGTCTTGGAACACCGGCCTGAGGGACTTGTGCCACTGCTGAGCGTGACGGATCTGAGCAATGCCAGCCTGCGGGTCAGCCCGCAAGGGATCCTGGTCATCTCAAGCCCGCCCGGTGCCAGCCGTGATTTGAGGGCTACCCTCTACCAATGGGAGGGAGATGGCTTTGTCCGCCGAGATCTGTAATCTGCTGCGCGTCTGTCTGTCAGCGAGGTCTCGCCCAGAGCGGATGTCCGTTATGGCTATCGCTACCCTTGCCAGCAAGCTCCCAAGCTGGGGGCTTGTCCCACCTGCCAAAGGAACAGACTCTCGGCCCCAAGGGGGTGAATACTCCAGGGATCCAGGCCAGACCCAAACCACCCGTAGGGATCGACGGCAGCTGGTTGGCCGGAGTTGGTGTTGTCGAAGCGACGCACCTCGAAATGAAGATGGGGCCCGCTGGCACAGCCGCTATCTCCCGATAGGCCGATGATTTCTCCTGGGGCCACCACTTGCCCCTCCTGCACCCCAACTTGGCTGAGGTGGGCGTAGAGGGTTTCCCAGCGGGGAAGGGTTCTTCTGTCTGCTCTCTCCCCATCGGAGAATTCTGGCTCGTGCAGAAGGCGCACCCGCAACCCCCTGACCAGCCGGCCCAAGCTGGGGCAAAAAAACTCCGGCTCCTCGCGGGCCAAGGTGACCCGTCCTGCGGCAGCGGCCAGGATCGGGGTGCCCACCGGCATCTCCCAGTCATAACCGGCATGGCCATCGCTTTTGCCACACGGGTGCAGCGGGTCGGGGATCCAAACCTGGCCTTGCCCACTCACAAACCGTCTGTTGCCATCCCTCTCCCCCAAAGGCAGATCATGGTCGAAGAGATTGGTGACGGGAAATTCTCCGACAAAGGGCTTGTGCAAAAACGGCCACTGGGGCGGCGGCGGATCCCCATAGGCAGAACGATATTTTTCCAGCTCCAGCCGATAGTCTTCCAGATCCTGACGCTGGGCGGGATCTTCCGTGTGCTCTCGTAAGAGATCCACCAGCTGCAGGGCCTGCACCCAGTCCTGGCGCTCCACAGCACGAGCCAACTGGGCGTACACCCCCACCCGGGATCCCTGCGGCGAAGACGGGGAGGAGACCTGAGGAAAAACGGGCGATATGTTTACGAATTGATACAATAGGCAGCAAAATATCAGCAGTGTCACCGTTAGCGGTGGTGACATCCCTGCCCAGAGGGCCATCCCAAGTAGGCCGGCCTGCAAGCAAGCGGGCTTGTTCTTGGCTTCGGGCTCTCTCTTGGGGCCATCCGCTTTTTCCCTCAGCCGCCGTATGGGTTGCAAGGAGACAGAGCGGCTTCGCTTAACCACTCTTCGGGAGTTTCTCATGCGTTGGTTCTCGTCCTCTGGTGTTCTCGTCGGCCTGCCTTTCCATGGGCAAAGCGTTCTGCCCCTATCCGGCTCGATTTGGCGGCGGCTGGAAGCTTTGGCTCTGGGTTTACACATTCTGTCTTTGCTTTTTGGGTTGGCAGGGTTGCTCTGGGTTGTACCGCATCCCGAGTGGGTGGCCAGTTTGCCCCCCATTGGCCTTCAAGCCTTCTCCTTGAGCATGGGCAACGGCGGCGTGGCCTACATGGTGTTCGGCGCGCTGGCAGCAGCTCTGATGGGATCCCGGCTGTTGGGGGTGCGGCGCCTGTTGATGTTTTTGATCCCGGCGGTGGGCATTTCCTTGGGCAGTGAGCTGTTGGGTACCAGCACCGGGATCCCCTTTGGCAACTATGGCTACCTGAGTGGGCTGGGCTATAAGATTGCCGGGTTGGTGCCTTTTACCATCCCTCTGTCTTGGTTTTATGTGGGGTTGTCGTCCTATTTGTTGGCGCGTGTGGCTCTGCAAACCCAGCGCCACTGGTTGATCCACTTCGAGGCCATCATGTTGGGGGCCCTGCTGCTCACCGCCTGGGACTTCGTGCTGGATCCGGCCATGACCCGCGGCTCGATTCCCTTCTGGACGTGGTTTCAGCCGGGGCCCTTCTTCGGTATGCCGCTGCAAAACTTCGGGGGTTGGATGCTGACCGGGGCTGCCTTTATGACGGTGGCCAATCTGCTGTGGGGCGAGGATCAACCCATCCTTGACCGCCGCCAGTTGGTGGGGCCGCTGGTGCTCTATGTAGCTAATTTTGCTTTTGCCCTGTTGATGAGCCTGGGATCCGGCATTGTTGCGCCGGCGGGGTTGGGCCTGTTGTTGGGGTTGGGGCCTGCTTTGGGGTTGTGGTGGAGTGCAAAGACCCCATCCCGCTATTGCGAAAGGACTCCGTCCCGCTATCGCGACCAGCCTGAGCCGCCTTCCCATCCTGAACAGGACTCCATCCCGCTATTGCAAACGGTCGAGGGAGAGGCAGGTCGGGACTGGGATACTTTGGAGGATCCCGGTTGGGTTGGCGCGAAGTAAGCCGGCCCTAACCCTTCCTCGGCGAGATCCCTTGGGTTGTCCAGGCCATGAACTTCTGCAGCGACAATGTTACAGGCGCCTGTCCTGAGGTGATGGAAGCCCTGTTGGCCCTCAAGGGATCCGCCATGCCCTATGGAGGGGACGAATGCACAGCGCAGGTGCAAAGGCTGTTTGCCGAGATCTTCGAGCATGAAGTGGCGGTGTTTCCGGTAGCAACAGGATCTGCTGCCAATGCCCTGGCCCTTTCGGTGCTCACCCCGCCCTACGGGGCGATTTATTGCCATCCCGAGGCCCACATCAATCTGGACGAATGTGGAGCGCCAGAGCTGTTTACAGGTGGGGCCAAGTTGGTGGGGATCCCAGGGGAACAAGGCCGTATTGACTGGGGCAACTTAAAAGCAGCCCTGGAGCGGGCGGGGTTTGGGGTGGTTCATCACGTGCAGCCTGCCTGCCTCAGCCTGACGCAAGCCACCGAGGCCGGCACCCTCTACTCCTTGGAGCAGCTTGGATCCCTGGCGGATTTGGCCCATCACTTTGGCCTTAAGGTGCATATGGATGGGGCCCGCTTTGCCAATGCCCTGGTTGGTTTGGGTTGCACCCCTGCCGAGATGACCTGGAAAGCGGGGGTGGATGTGCTGTCCTTTGGGGCCACCAAAAATGGAGCCTGGGCTGCGGAAGCGGTGGTGTTTTTTCATCCAAATCAGGTGGGCGATTTTGAGTTTCGCCGCAAGCGCAGTGGCCATCTGCTCTCGAAGATGCGCTTTTTGTCTGCCCAATTGCAGGCCTATCTCCAGGATGGGGTGTGGCTGCGCAATGCCCGCCATGCCAACGCGATGGCCCAACGGTTGGCGCAGGGACTGGGATCCCTGCCGGGAGCCAGGTTGGTATATCCCACCGAGGCCAATGAGGTTTTTATCGAGCTGCCGGAGCCGGTTCTCCAGGCCCTGGAGCAGGCGGGGTTTCGGTTTTACCGCTGGCTGGGGGAAGGTCACCACTTAATCCGCCTGGTGACGGCTTTTAACACTTTGCCCGCAGATGTCGAGCGCTTCTGCCAGGTGGCTCAGCAAGCCAGCCGTTTGCAATAGGCGGACGGAGTCCTTGCAGCTGACCGGGGATCCCCCTGGCCAAAGGCCTGAGCATCCCAAGGGATCCCTGAAGGCTGTTCATCGGCTGGTCAATCCTTAAAGTGGGTGCTGTCGCGACCGGGCTTTTTCTCCAGGCAGGGCGAGGCGGAAGTCGATCCCGTTTTCTTCGAGTTGTCCTGTAGCAGACCAATCAGCAGACAGGCCACCCCAAGGTTGATGGCCACATCCGCCACGTTGAATACCGGAAAGCGAATCCAGATCAAATTGAAAAAGTCCACGACATAGCCGTTGACGAAGCGGTCGATGCCGTTCCCCACGGCTCCTGCCCACACCAAGCCATAGCCGGCCTGTTCCCATCGGCTCAGGATCCCGCCGCGGATGGCCAGCAGCCCCAATGCCAGCGCTACCCCCAACGAGATCCACTTCAAGAGCTCTGCCGAATCTTCAAACAGGCTCCAAGCAGCGCCGGTATTCTCCACGTAGGTGAGGTGAAACACCCCTGGCCACAGCTCAATCTCTGGCCCCGGCAGCAGCCGTTCCACTGCCCAGTGCTTGGTCGCCTGATCCAAGATCACCCCCAGGATCCCGGCCAGCCAAAAGCCTTTGTTTTTCATGTCGTCTTGGCCTCAATCACGTCCACCGGCAAGAGCGCCCCGATGAGCACTTTTCCCATCCTGACATGCTGCTCTTCTGCCGGCTCATTGCACAGAAGCTCAAGGGCGGAGCTCTGGACTCGAAGTTGGGCCTGTAACGGGATCCAACACCGGTGAGTGGCCTCAGAAGCGATTGGCCGCCTCTGGCTTGAGAGGAGCAGCAAGAAAACCGTCCAGCTTAGGCAACTGGACGGGGATCCCCTGGGGGTGGACAGGATTGGCTACCGACCCTGCTGCTCCAGGGAGCGGCGCAATTCACTGGCCATCTGCATAAACTCTTGCGGATTGCCCGCCTTGCCGTAGGAAGAGCGATCCTGAACCTTTTTGCCGCTGCCTTGGCGGGTGCGGGTGTTGAGCAAAGCGCTGGCCATTTCCATGAACTTGGCAGGATTTCCCTCGCTGCTGCCCCGCACGAGAGGGGCGCGTCCGGCACGAGTGACAGCCATAGATACCTCAATTTTCACAAATGAAATGCTTGTTACATTTTCTCACAAGGGCTCTGCGATCAACCAGGGCCAGCGTTTCCTTGCTGTTACAGCGACTCCGGCCAATACTTAGGGATCCCTCCAAGTGCAAACCTTGCATGAGGCTGGAAAGAGCCATCAGCGAGTCGTGGTTTTCTCTTGGGTCAAGTGATGGATCAGCCAAATGGGGAGCACCGTCAGGCCGATCACCCCCAGAGCCACCACGCTGATCACCGGGCGCTGCCGAGGCTTGGTTAGCTGGCTGAACACCCAAATCGGCAGGGTTTGCTGCTGGCCAGCGGTGAAGGTGGTGACGATGATTTCATCGAAAGACAGGGCAAACGCCAGCAGGGATCCCGCCAATAGGGCCGAGGCCAGTTCGGGCAGAAGGATGTACCGAGAGGTTTGCAGAGGATTGGCCCCCAAGTCGGCAGAAGCCTCCAGTTGAGAGCGTCCCATGCGGCGAAACCGCGCCAGCACGTTGTTGTACACCACCACCAGACAAAAGGTGGCATGGCCGATAACAATTGTCCAAAAGCTGAAAGGGATATGCAGCAAATGGATCGCCGAGCGCAAGGCGATCCCGGAGACAATGCCCGGCAAGGCGATGGGCAGCAACACCAAAAACGAGATCGTCTCGCGGCCAAAAAATCGGCTGCGATAGACTGCTGCTGCCGCCAGGGATCCCAGCACCACTGCCACTCCGGTAGCCAGCAAAGCCACCCGCAAAGACAAAAACAAGGCCCGCCAAATATCGGCCCGCCCCCAAGCCACGGCAAACCAGCGCCAGGTCAGCCCCGGCAAAGGGAAGCGCAAGGTCGCCTCATCGGGGCTGAAGGCATAAAGGACGATCACCAGCAGAGGAAGATGGAGAAAGAGCAGCACCCCCAGCGAGAACAGGAGCCAAAGCCATTGGCCGATGGGAAAAGGGCGAATCGGCATGGATGAGGGAGAATACAGAGCTGGATGGGGAACAGTCTACAGGTAGAGAAATGGTCTGTGAAATAGCCTTGTAAGGAAGCAGGCTTTGGCAAGGACTTTAGATTGCTTGGCTGACTCTGGAGCTCCAGTCGAGCAGAGCATCCCAAACCCAGATTAAACTCGCAGCATGATCGCGTTTTTAAGCGGCCACCTTGTGGCCATCGAATGGGGAGAGCGCAGTAGCCTCACCGTTGAGGTGCAGGGGATCGGCTATCGCGTCAAGGCCCCAGGACGTTTTCTCAAGCAACTGCCTGCAGTGGGGGAGCCCGTCCGGGTGTTCACCCATTTGGTGGTGCGAGAGACTGAGCTGGTGTTGTACGGGTTTGGCTCGCCAGCCGAGCGCGATTTGTTTGTGGAACTCATCAAAGTCTCGGGGGTGGGGCCGGCTTTGGGCTTGGCCCTGCTGAATACCTTCAGCCTGCCGGAGCTGGTGCAGGCGGTGGTGACCGAAAACGTGCGCCTGCTCTCCCTCACGCCGGGGGTAGGCCATAAAACGGCCCAACGGCTGGCCCTGGAGCTGAAAACCAAGCTGGCCCACTGGCGACAGGGGGTGGGAGTTGCGGATCAACCCTTGGCCGGGGGGCCGCCCATGCCTATCCGGGAAGAGGTGGAAATGGCCTTACTGGCCCTGGGCTACAGCACTCAGGAAATTCAGGCTGCCTTGCAAGCTCTGCCCACCCACCGCCGCCCAACGGAAGACTGGCTGCGGGATGCCATCACCTACCTGAGCCAGCAGCCATGAAGCACCGCCGCATTGCCATTCTGGGTGGAACCTTCAACCCTGTGCACCATGGCCACTTGATCATGGCAGAACAAGCTCTTTGGCAGTTTGACCTGGATCAGGTGCTGTGGATGCCCGCCGGGGATCCCCCCCACAAGCCTCTGGCCCCTGGTGCCAGCAAAGCCGACCGCCTGGCCATGGTCAAGTTGGCCATTGCCGACCACGAGCGCTTCGCCTGCTCAGAGCTGGAGATCTGCCGTCCGGGGCGCTCCTACACCATCGAGACGCTGCGCACCCTCATCCAGGAGCAACCCAATACCCAGTGGTACTGGATCATCGGCGTGGATGCTCTGCGGGACCTGCCCCAGTGGTATCAAGCGGAAGAACTGGCCCGCCTCTGCCATTGGATTGTTGCCCCACGGGTGGATGCCGGCGATGCCGCCCAGGTGCTGCAGGCGGTAGCCGAAAAGTTGCCCATCCAAGCCCAAATCCTGGAAGCCCCTACCCTGACGCTCTCTTCCACCTACCTGCGACAGCAAATCCAAAAGGGAGGGTCTATCCGCTACCTGGTGCCCCCTGCTGTGGAGCACTATATCCGTCAGCACCGCCTCTATCTGCAGCCCTAAAGGAAAAAAGGGGGCGGATCCCCCCTCTAGAGTCACCAAACAGCTTAAGACCTGCCATACGCCACAGCCTCTCCCCGGAAGAGGGAAAGGCTGGAACTGGGTTGGGAAGTAAACTGCTTTTCTGGTACTTTGGAATACTTGTGCTCTGTGGGCAGTTGAGAGTGGGGTTGCGGCCAGGTGCCCCCATCAGTAGGCTAAGCCCATGCTGCGGGTGGTTTCGGGGCCAAGGTAGACTCGGATGCTCAGAAAATCGGTGGGACAAGCGGTTTCACAGCGTTTGCAGCCAACGCAGTCTTCGGTGCGGGGAGCGGCAGCGATCATGCCAGCCTTGTTGTTCCCCTTCCAGGGCACCATCTCCAACACGTCGGTGGGACAAGCCCGCACACACTGAGTGCAGCCGATGCAGGTGTCGTAGATCTTGACCGAGTGAGCCATTAGCGTTCTCCAGTCGAGCAGGTTGAAACGTTAAAAAAAGGTTTACCGAATCCGCAGGGCAGCAGCATCGCTGCGCAAGTGCCCTCAGTGTACAGTAGTCCTGGGAAGCCTCCAAAATCTCCGATCCAAATGTTCAAACAAATTTACATCCGGTGGGGTCGTCCTCTGAGCTGATGGGAAGGTTGCTGGGGTTGGGCTAGGATCGGCCTGAAGATGACAGGACAAGGGATCCTGAACATGGGGCGTTCGGTGCAAGATTGGCGAAGGCAAACTCAGGGCAATCTGCGTCGTCTGGGGCCAATTTTGCTGGAGATCTTCGAGGAAAACGTCCCTCGCCTACGCCGCTGGGATCAGCAGCTCACCGATTGGGTGCGCAGCCGCCGCTGGGGGGTGGATCCGTCTCTGCCCAAGGTGGCTATCTATGTCCTGGGCGCAGTGGTGATCCTGGCGATCCCACTTCTCACGTTTGTGGCTTTGGGGGCCTTTCTGACCTTTCTGGGTGTCCAAATTGTCCAAAAGTGGTCACAAGGGGATCCCGCTCGCCAAACTCAGCGCCGCTATCTGCGCAGTGCTGACGCGGATGATGATGACTTTGATCTGGATTGAGAAAGGGGCTGCGGGGAATGGGCGGGCTAACTGTCCGCCGACCGTTGGGGCTCCTGGGAGTCTTGCTGCATGCCCAAGCGTTGTTTGACCTGTCTGATCACCTTCTGGTGAGAGCGGTTTTCCAGCCTGTTCAGGCCGATGGCGCCGGCCAGGATCCCCAACTGTAAGGCCAAGCTGGGCAAGGTGGTGTTCAAGTCCCGTCCCGCCAGGGCTCGAAAGAAAAACACAAACGCCCCGATGGTAGCCGAGAACCCCACCGCCAAGTAGATGAAGCGCCGCAAGCTGCGGTAGGGAGCGGCCAGCTCCGTCAACAGCCTCACCTGCTCTGCTGAAGAGGGATCCCGGCGTTGCGACAGGGGCGATCTTGGCTTGGGATCGGAGTCTGCCATTGGCTACACCTCCTCAGGCAACAAGAGGGGCTCCCGACCGGAAACCCCCGCCAAAACGGCTTCGGCAGCGCGGCAGGCGGCCAGAATATCTCGCTCTTCCCCTCCCAAGTACACGCGGCCAAAGCTACCGAAAGGCATCACTTCTAGGATGTTGATCTGGGCAGATTTTTCTGCCTCGTTGGCAGCCAGGGGGGCATAGCCTGCCGGTTGCACCTCCAGGATGTAGAGGGTTTGGCCAGCCAGGAGCATTTGGCCACGGCGGGAACGGTTAATCAACTGGGTTTGGTGGGGATCGATGTTGCGGATGATCTGGCTGGAGATGATGCGGGGCTTGAGGCGCTCCTGTTCACTCACCCCTAAGGCAGCCAGAATCGCCCGTCCGGCGGTGCGGGTATCCCCTTGGTTGCTGGAGTGTACTTCCAGAAGGCCGTAGAGGCGTTCCACCACCTGCAGCCCCGGCCTCACCGAGGTGGCCTTCAGGGCAATATCCATAACGCGGTTGATCTCGATGCCGGGGGAAATCTCGACCCACAAAGAAGTGTCCCCAGGCAGGGGCAAAAAGCCGTAGGCTACTGTGCCCAGATAAGCAGCATACTGGGGTTGCAGCCGATCCAAAAACACGTAACTGCGAAGGTCGATCCCCAAAAAAGTCCTCCCTTTGGGCTCAGTTGGATGTTGAGCTGATGGCGATCTACATTCTCATTCTCCAGCCTCATCCCAGCTCTTGGATCTTGGGCAGACCGGCCAACCTTGGCGCATCAGTTGGGTTGCTGCCCGGCTCTACAGATCGCCCTGAGCCACCACCTTCACCGTTGTCAGGGCTTCCACGTCGATGGGCCCGCGCACGTGCAGCCGCTGGGTAGAAATGCCCAAAGACAGGTCGCGAAACGCTCCCAACGTGGGGATCCCAGCTCCCCGGCCTGCCGAGAGGGGGGAAGTGTTGATGTGGATCAGGGCGGCATCTACTTCCTGGAGAAAGCGCTGGGCCGCCGATTGGCTATCGGTGAGGATCGTCTCCGATTGACGGCAACCATTTTTGTTAATCCAGGCGATCGCCTCCGTCAGGTCGGCAATGGGCTGCAGGCGCAGATGAGGTCGTTCCGTCGAGTCAAAGCCTTGCCCAAGCGGCTGGAGCTGCGGGAACTGTTCCAGAATGGAGGCGGCTGCCTGGATATCGATCCCGTGACCCAGCAAGTCCTCAATCAAGGCGGTCAGATGGTTGGTGGCCCAATCGGTGTGGATCAGCAGCCAGAGGGTGAGAGGCTGATAGATGGGGATCCCTTCTGAGCCATACTGGGCGAGGGGATCCAACAAAGCCGACTTGACCAAGGGCCAAGGGGCAGTGCGATCCAGATAGATGTGGCCGTAGCCCAAATGGGTGGCCAGAGTCGGCACTTTGCTGGCCTGCAACAGGAACTCCACCCAGCCGGGGCGACCGCAGGGAATCACCAGGTCTAGGTAGCGGGTTTGCTGTAACAACGGCAATAGTGGGGAATCTACTTGGGGATCTGCGGTTCGGTCTTGGGCGGGCAAGGTTTGAATGGCTCCTTCCGGGATCCCGTGCTCGTAAGCCGTCTCTGCCAAGAGGTTGACCATGGCCTGGTGGGTTTTCTGGATGGGACCGCTGCTGGCCAAAATCACGCCATTTCCTGTTTTTAGGCACATGCCAATGCCATTTAAGGCAAACTCGGGGTAGATTTCGTAGACCAGAGCAATCAACCCCAACGGGACGCGGTAGCGGCCAATAAACAGGCCATTCTCCTGGCGGTGCCCTTTCTCCAGCTTGCCAATGGGATCCGGCTGCTGGGCCAGGAGAGTCAGCAACTGGGCGGATCGCTGTAGACGCTCGGGGGTGAGCTTCAGGCCGTTGAGGATCCACTCCGGTACGGTTTGCTCGCGGCAACTTTCCAGGTCGAGGGTATTGGCTTCCAGGAGCAGATCGGAGCGCTCCAACAAACACCGCGAGAGAGCCAGCAGGGCCTGGCGCTTGGTTTGGCTGCTCAACCGCTGCATCTGCGGTAGTAAGCGGCGTACCTGTCGCAGAGTGGTACCTAAGTCAAAGTCTGAACCGAAATCTGTCACTTGAACTTCTCCCGCCTAGCCCATTAGAGACAGACCCGCTGCGTTCTCCAGACCACTGCTAACAAGAAATGGTTGGATCCACAAGTGCTGGGGCTGCCAATTCTGGAGACCAGTCGCTGGAGAAAATCTCACTCACCTCAGGGCCGCCGCAGCAGCAGGATCGCCGTTACCATCAGCAGCGTTAGCAACAAGCCGAGAATCATGAACCAACTGAGCAACTGGGTTTGGTTTGGGAAGAGCACTGCGCCGATGAACCCAACCGCCAAGACAATGCCCAAGCTGAGGGTGAGGCCCAAGAGCGCGGATCCCTGTAGGGTGTTTTCCCGCCGCAACACCCATTGGTAGCCGTTCCAGAACCACATTTTGCGATAGGGATAAGAAACGGCCAGTTGCTCGATGTACAGGCGGTCGGGGGTAATGGCAAAAATATGCTGGCAACGGCTACACCCAAAGGCTTCGGTTAGGGTGATCAGGCGCAACTGACCTTGATGGCAGCACGGGCAGGGGTAAATTTTGGCGGGCTCAAGGGTCTGAGCGACACGCGGGGCTGAGTTTTGACGGGGAGACTTGCGGGGAGAAGAGAAGGCCACAGCTCTCAGCCGGTGAGAAGTTGGGATCCCTCACATCCTATCTTCAGGAAAGCGGAGTCAAGCCACCCAGAGATGGTGGACGTAGCGCCAGGTGAGGATTTGGTTGAGGGCGAGGAAGATCAAAGCTAGAAGCCCGTAGCCCAGCTTCAGGATAGTGCCAAGATAGCCAAGCACCCTTTGGGGGATGAAGCTGAAATCGGTGTGTTTGGCCCAATGTACCAACGCCAACACCTGCAGGATGTGAACCGGCAGACAATAGCGGCTCATGCTTCGCTGGCCCAAGGGGCTCGTACCCGTCAGGGCAATGTAAAACATGGCCCAAGCAGCCAGATGAAATCCCAGCCGCTCCCGCCAACACTGGCTTCTACCTGCCATAACTCCTGCCGCATCCATTAAACCTGTAACAAGCAGGGATCCCAGGGTGGCAGACACAAACAGTTGGCTAAGAGCGTCAGCCCACAGCCCAGGGTCTTTCATCGGTGCAGAAAGAGAGAGTAAGCTTTGCCAGCGTTCGGCGGAAAGGACATATGTGCGAGCTTGGAAAATAGCTTGATAATTGGCTTTCACGCCGGTAAAGTAACGCTGCATTTCCAGGTAGAGATCCCAGCGTCCGAAGCGGAGCTGACAGTAGAGAAAAAAGCCCAGGCCACCCAACAGAGCCAAGCTCGCTGCCATACTCGTCCAAAACCAACGGCGGGCTTGGGTTCTCTCCCCCGCTTTCAGGAGATTCAAAAAAGGGAGCAGCGCCACCGGCAAGCCGACAATCCGAGTAGCACTCATCACCAAGCCGTGGATCCCAGCCAGGAGCATCAGCAGGGGACGGCCCCCGTGAATTGACCAGTAGAGAAAACCCAGTAGGCTGGCCATAAACAAAGATTCGCTGTAGCCCACGACCAGGTAAAAGCTGGTGGGATAAAAGAAGATGAGCAAACTAGCCAAAATTTGCCAGAGGGGGGGAATTTGCCACCTGCGGTAAAGCAGGAAAAGGTAAACCCACATCAGCCAGCAAAAGAGTTGGGCGGTGAGGTAGAGCCCCAGTTCAGGGTCAACTCCCACAAGGTGACTGATTGCGGCCACTGCCAGGGGATAGCCGGGGAAAAAAGCCACGTTGCTCTGCTCATAGGCAATCTTGTCGAAACCCACAAACTGGTACCCCCGCCGCACAATGCTGAGATACCAATAGCTATCCCGCTGACTCAGGGCTGTGAAGGCAGAAGCATAGTCACCGCGTTTTGTCCAGAGGTATATCGTTAGCACTTGCAGGATAGTAAGCGCTAAGCCTAGCAAAGCGATCCGAACAGAGAAGCAACCTAAAAGTTTGCGGATCTGCTGCAACAGATGGCTGAGGCGAAGACTCATCGGCACATTGCTCTTTCTCTCGTCAAGACGGCTCCGTCAAGCCACCCAAAGATGTTGGACGTAGCGCCAGGTGAGGATTTGGTTAAGGGCAAAAAAGATGAAAGCCAAAAGACAATACCCCAGCTTCAGGGCACTGCCAAGATATCGCCAAGCCCGTTGGGGGATGAAGCTGAAATCGGTGTGTTTGGCCCAATGCAGCCAGGCCAGCACCTGCACGATGTAAACCGGCAGGCAATAGCGAACCATACTTCGCTGGCCCACCACACTCATTCCTGCTAAGGCAATGTAAAACATCACCCAAGCAGCCAAATGAAACCCCAGCCGCTCCTGCCAGCGCCGACTTTTGCCGGCTGTGGAGCTGATCCCATCTATCAAACCGGTCACCAGTAGGGATCCCAAGGTGAGAGGAACAAACACTTGACTGAGGGAAATTGCCCATATCCCAGCTTCCAAAGCTTCAGAAAAGGAAAACAGGGATCGCCAATGACCAATAGAAAAGAGAGGAGTATAGGTGTGCGCTTGAACAATGGCCAGGTAATTGACAGAGCTGGGGCCAAAGTAGGACTGCATTTCCATGTAGAGATCCCAGCGTCCAAAGCGAAGCTGACAGTAGAGAAAAAAGCCCAGCCCCCCCAGCAAAGCCAGGCTCACTGTCGCCACTGTCCAAAGCCAACGTCGGGATCCTGACCAGAGATTGAGAAGTGGAATCAAGGCTACCGGCAAACCCACAATGCGGGTGGCGCTCATTGCCAAGCCGTGGATCCCGGCCAGGAGCATCAGCAGGGGACGATCCCAATGAATTGACCAGTAGAGAAAACCCAACAAGCTAGCTGTAAACAAAGACTCGCTGTAGCCCACACACAGATAAAAGCTGGTGGGATAAACCAGGATGAGCAAACTTGCCAAAGCCTGCCAGAGCGGGGGAATTTGCCACTTGCAGTAGAACAGGAAAAGGTAAACCCACATCAGCCAGCAAAAGAGCTGGGCGGTGAGGTAAAGCCCTAGTTCAGGGTCAACGCTCAAAAGGCGACTGATTCCAGCCACCGCCAGGGGGTAGCCGGGGAAAAAAGCCACGTTGCTCTGCTCATAGGCAATCTTGTCAAAGCCCACAAACTGATACCCCTGCCGCACGATGCCGAGATACCAATGGCTATCCCACTGAATTAGGCCCTTGAAGATGGAAACATAATTGCTCTCCTCACTCCAGAGGGAGATCATGAAGATCTGCAGCACTGTCAAGGCCAAACTGGGCAACAAGATTTGCCCTAAGAAAGGGGCAAGGTACTGCCGACCTCGCTGCAACAGATGACTGAGAGGAAAGCTCATCGCTGAATCGTTAAGGGTGAAGATGGCACTTTGATTTCTTCTTGGTAATCGTCGTCGGAGTTCACCTGCCAGAGATTGTGACTACCGGGTCGGAGAATGTTCTCAGCCGCCAGCAAGCCCATCAGTAAACTGTGATCTTGGTTGTTGTATTTAAATGAGCCGTAGCGGCCCACCACTTGTAGATTTTCAAACTGGCTGAGATACTCCTGCAAAATGGCTAAATCTTCTTTATAGCTACCGGTATAGATGGGATAAGTGCGGGGCAGGCGCACCACAAAGCCACTGTAGATCTTTTGATCGTGAAGCAGGCCAATTTGACGCAGCTCCTTCTCGGCCAAAGCCAGCAATTCCTCCTCAGGAGCTTGCCACAAGGGATCCCCAAAGTTGCACCAATACTCACAGCACAAGGGGGTTTGCTCTTGGTTGGGCAACATGGCCGGAGACCAATTGGCGAAGTTGGTCACCCGTCCCACCCCCACCGTTGGATCGTTGATATACAGCCAGTTATCGGGGAAGAGCTGGGATCCCTGCACAATTAGGTAAACCAAAACCGTGTTGCGAAACCTAAGATTCCGGGCTGCCTGCAACACCTTTGGGGGTGGTAATTCCTGCAGACTTTGCACCAACACCGTTAGAGGAATCGAAGAAATGACGTGAGAGGCAGGAACCCAAGTCTCTTGCTGAGTCTGAAGGTTGCGCAATTGCAGTTCGGCAATTTGGGATCCCTCGTGCCTAAGGGCGACTACCTCTGTATTGAGCAAGACTTTCTGTCCTTCGGCAAGCAAATACTCCTGCATTTTTTCATAGAGCTGCCCGGATCCCAGGCGAGGAAACTGAAACTGATCGATCAGGGATTTCACCGAACCTCGATTCCACCCCAATGCCTTTTGGATGGCTTGCCCAAGGCTGAGACCTTTGATGCGCTGAGCGGCCCAATCGGCACTGATCTCGGTACAAGGGATCCCCCAGAGCTTTTCCGTATAGCCTTCAAAGAACATTTGAAAAAGCCGAGTACCGAACTTGCCTTTGACCCAGTCGGCAAAGTTCTGGGGAGCTGGTCGCGGAATTAATTGTGCCCAGAGATAGGAAAGGACAATGTGCAGGCTTTCCCACCAACCCACTTTGCGCAGGACTTCCCAGGCCTGAATGGGGTACTGAAAATACTGCTTGCGGTAATAGATGCGGGTGAGCCGTCGGACGGTTACTTGCTCGGATTCCAAAACCTGACTCCACAACTCTCGCACCGGCAGGATTTTAGTGAAAAAACGGTGCGGGCCATAGTCCAAGATAAACCCCTGATACTGAATACTTTTGGCCAAACCCCCGACCTTCTCCTCTCGTTCTACCACCACTACGGAAAAACCCAGTTGGTTCAAGCGATAGGCAGCCGCCATGCCTGCCGGCCCCGCTCCCAGGATGTAGATGGGATCCCCCACTCTGTCTCTTCCCGAAACTGCTTTACAGGGACATTCTAAAACAGGTCGAGAAACTTCCCTACCATCGGCCAATTCCCTGCCAAACCCCAGGACAATGAGGGGAGAAGAGAAAGGTTAGACTGGTGAGGCTGCGGCTGGAGGCTGGCCTGTGCTGTTAACCAAGGGCTTTGAGGTGGAAATGTACACCGGCACCGCCGCCGGGGAAGTGGTGGGCTTGTCGGATCGCATTTGCCAGGCTTTGCCAGGGTTTGTGCGGGAGCCGGATCGGCGCAACGTGGAGTATATCACCCCTCCCCTTCGCCGCTACGAAGACCTGCTCTGCGCTCTGCTGCGACCTCGCCTGCAGTTGCGGCAATTTTTGCGCCGTCTTGGCCCTTACACCCTTCTGCCAGGGAGCACGCTAGCTTTGGGCGGCAGCGACCACTTCGAGCGGTCGGATCCCGGCAACCCCTACCACGACTACATCGAACGCACCTACGGCACGCGGGTGGTAACTGCTAGCATTCACATCAATGTTGGCCTGCCAGGTACCGAGGCCATCTTCCGGGCCTGTCGCCTGCTGCGAGCGGAAGCATCTCTCTACCTAGCTCTGAGCGCTTCCTCTCCTTTTCTGGACAGACGGGTGACGGGATCCCACTCCAGCCGTTGGCAGGTGTTCCCCAAAACGCCGGCTCAGGTGCCCTTCTTCCGGGATCACGCCCACTACATTGCCTGGATCCAGGAGCAGCTAGCCTTGGGCACCATGCAGAATGTGCGCCACCTGTGGGCCTCGGTGCGACCCAACGGCCCGGAGCGGCCCTACCATCTCAACCGGGTGGAGCTGCGCATTTGCGATCTGGTGGGGGATCCGGTAATGGTTCTGGCGATTACCGCCTTGGTGGAAGCCCGTCTCTGGCAGTTGCTGGCCCAGCCGGAAGCGCTGGATCCCTTGCGGGGGCCCTTTACCCCGACAGAGCTGGAGAGCCTTTGCGAGGCCAACGAGCAGGCTGCTGCCCGAGAATCGCTGCAATCTCGTTTGGTCGATTGGCAGACAGGCCGGGAACGGGCGGCCCAAGAGTGGATCGAAGAGCTGCTGACCGAAGCTTGGCGCATTGGCCAACCTCAGGGCTTAGGCTGTTTTCTAGCTCCCTTGCAAACCCTACTCCACCAGGGCAATGAGGCCCAACGCTGGCTGAAGCAAGTCAACCAGGGATCCACACCTGCCCAGGTGTACCAAAAGGCCATCCAGGAGCTGGCCGAACAAGACCGAGAGAGGCAGGAAACCCTCTGTCAAGCTGTCGGCTAAGCCTCTGCCCAACGGTGAGCGTTCTCAACCCGGTGCTTTCTACACACTAGCTCGCCGAGCCAACTTATAGTCATTTCAAACTGGATTGAGACACTCCTACTGCTGCCCAAACGCTCCGCGCCGCTTCCGCGACCACCTCCAGTCCTTCTCCCAGAGAGAGAGGAGTTGGGAAGCAATGCAACAGATTTCATTCTTGTTTAAAATGCAATTCCCTAGGCAGGCTCCACCGCTTCTTGTAGGGCTTTGCGGGCAATGCGAGTGACGTAGACGGTAGCGGCTATGGTGGCGATGAGCCCCACGAGGCGAACGACCCATTGGGCGGTTTGAGCCTGAGGATCCAACTCCGCGCCTTCCATGTCGGCCAGGGATCCCGCCAACGAGCCGATGTACACATACATAAAAGTGCCCGGCACGATCCCGGCAGTGCCCAACAAGTTATCCAGAAAAGAAATTCGGGTCAGCCCTAGGGCGTAGTTGAGCACATTGAAGGGAAACGCAGGCGACAGCCGAATCAGGCCGACTATTTTCCATCCCTCACGTCCCACTGCTCGGTCGATGGCCGCAAACTTGGCATTTCCCTCAATCCATTTCGCCACCTGTTCCCGCGCCAAGTAGCGCCCGATGAAAAAGGCCAAATTCGCTCCAATGGTTGCCCCGATCAGCACGTACACAGTTCCGGCCAGCAACCCGAACACGGCCCCTGCCCCCAAGGTCAGCACCGAGGCTGGTAGAAGCAGCACCGTCGCTACAATGTAAATGGCAATGAAGAGGATTGGCCCCAGCAACCCCAAGCTTTCAATCCAAGCCAGAGCTTCGGCGAGCCAGTCTTGAATAACTCCAAAAAATCCCAATCGATGGGCTGCCCAAAAGATAAAAATGGCCAAGCCCAAGCCGGTAGCAAGCTTAAGCAAAATCCGCTGCTTTTGGGGATTTGTGTTGAGTTGAGGTAGCTCTTCCATTGGCTAAACTCCTACAAAGTTCTTGTGAGGCGAGCTAGAGCAAGCCAGAGTAGACAGCTCTTGGAGTAGGGGAAGTATCTTTACCCGAAAGTCGTGCCGTTCCATCCCCAAAGATAGCCTTTGGCATCGCTGAACTCAATGTAAATCCTCTTCTTGGGGATCCCCAATCGGGCCTCGATGGTGCCGCAAAAAAACTCGCTCATGGCCCGGGTTTGTTGGGCGGAAAATTGCCCGATACTCTTGATTTCCACGTAGCAACAGGGATCCCCACTGCCGGCAAAGGTCATCGGGATCCCACCCTCAAAGGCGGTCATCACGTAGGCTTCCGACTTGCCCAACTGTTCCGATAGAGCAGCAGACAGCACCTTAAGCAGTTCCCCTACCGCGGCGGCTTCTGGTTGCACAGACGTTTGCAGCTTGATCAAAGGCATGGATCCCTCTCCCTATCAACAAATTCATCTTGAAATTCATCTTGGCATTCTCAGCCCCGCTCTTCGGCAATCCACCTGTGGTAGCGTAGCGACAGAGTTGGGCAAACCTCTATGGAGCAGACGAAGCCGGCCAAGCCAGAGATCGGCCACCAGCAGGGCCAAATCGGGCCAGGCCCTTGTGCTGTGCAAACTGAGGCTGCCCCCGCTCCTGTCGGCCCTTACAGCCAGGGCGTTACTGCTCTGGGGCCGTTTCTGTTCACCGCCGGACAGGTGGGCCTGGATCCCAAAACCGGCAAACTGGTGGGGGAGGACATTGTTTCTCAAACTCGGCAGGCGTTGCTGAACGTGCAGGCAGTGCTGGAAGCGGGGGGCACCACTCTCGCCAATGTGGTGAAGACAACGGTTTTCCTGGCCGATATGGAGGACTTTGCGGCCATGAACGAGGTTTATCGAGAGTTTTTTGCCACCGATCCGGCTCCGGCCCGCTCTTGCGTGCAGGTGGCTCGCCTGCCCCTCAATGCCCGAGTGGAAATCGAGGTTGTAGCCTGCTACCCACAATCGACCTAAATGTCTCCTGAGTCCGGCTAGCGGAATGGTTTCTGGGTCGGCGCGGATCCCGGCAAATCGGGAACTGGATCGTAGCCCCCTGGGTGCCAGGGATGACAGCGACAGAGGCGACGGAGCCCCAGCCAACCCCCACGTAGGGCACCGTAGCGTCGCACCGCTTCCAAGGTGTACTGGGAGCAGGTGGGGTAGTAGCGACAAGCAGGCGGCAGCCAAGGAGAAATACCCACCTGGTAACCCCGGATCAGGGCAATCAAGCTGCGAGTGAGGGGATCCGATCGTTCAGGCATGGGTCGGAGTCCAAAAAGCGCATCTCTAGGTAACTTGAGGTTAGCTGTTATCCCAGACTGGAGGCGCCTGCAAAGGCGAGCAGGGCCGGTTCCCAGCCCCAGACCATACGGTTACAATCAGAAAGGTTAGTACCTAAATATTTCGGGCTGAGGGATCCGGCGAAGGTGGGCTTATCCTAGGGCGCGGTTCTGGGAGAACGCTTTGAGTTCCATTTTGCATAAGGAGTTGGCGTGAGGGTATTCGGGCAGCTGCAGCCGGCACAGCGGCGCAACTTGGGCATTTTGTTTGTGGCTGGGCTGCTCTTTTGGGCCAGTTTATCCTCGCTGCTGCCCACGTTGCCTCTCTACGTCAGAGATGCCGGTGGCACCAGCCAGCAAGTGGGCTGGGTAATGGGGGCCTTTTCGATTGGGTTGCTGGCCTTTCGCCCTGCGTTGGGTCGCCTGGCGGATGGCCACAGCCGGCAGATCGTGCTGCTTATCGGCATGGGGGTGGTGGGGATGGCCCCCATAGGATACTGGCTCTCCGATTGGATCCCATGGGTAGCGCTGGTGCGAGCCTTTCATGGGGTTAGCATCGCCGCTTTTGCCACAGCCTATGTGACTTTGGTGGTGGATTTTGCCCCAGAAGAAAAACGGGGTGAGATCCTGGGCTACATGAGTTTGGTCAATCCGATCGGCGCAGCCATTGGCCCTGCTTTGGGCGGCTTTTTGCAGGAGTTTGCCGGCTATGGCCCTTCGTTTCTCTTCTCTGCTCTGCTGGGGTTGGTGGGCTTTCTTTGTACCCAACTGGTTCGAGAACAGCGGCGTGAGCATTGGGGATCCCTGCCGATGGATGGGGCCTTCTGGAGCTTTCTGGGCAGCCCGAAGGTGCGCTCCCTCGCTTGGGTGATGTTTTTGGTGGGGTTGGCCTTCGGCACCCAGACCACCTTTGTGGCCTTGTTAATCCAAGAAGCCGGAGCTCCCCTGAATCCAGGTCTTTTTTATACGGCAGTGGCCTTTGCCAGCTTTGGAGTGCGCCTGCTCACCGGTCGCGCTTCCGATCGCTATGGGCGGGGGCCATTTATCTCCCTCAGCTTGGCCACCTATGCCTTGGCAATGGGGATCCTGATTGTTGCCAACAGCACCGGCGCTTTTCTGGCTGCTGGGATCGTGGTGGGTTGCGGTTTTGGTACTTTGATCCCTCTCATCTCTGCCCTCGTGGCCGATCGCTCGGAGCCGGCGGAGCGGGGTCGCCTGTTTAGCTTGGTGATGTGCGGGTTTGATTTGGGCATTGGCCTGGCGGGGCCCCTTTTGGGCACCTTAGCAGCGGGATCCGGCTATCGAGCCATGTTTGGCTATGCGGCTCTTCTTTCCCTGGCTTCCCTAGGTTCTTTTCTCTTCTTCTCCAATGGGCGACCGGGGGACTCGCTGCGCTTTGCCTTGGGCCTGGGGCCGGACAGCCTTTCGGGTTGTCTGGAGGACAGCCGCAACCCGACCTCCTGGAGCCACCGGGTCAGCCCGCTCCCCCGGAGACGGGATCCCGTTCATAGATAGTCTCATATCTCTATCAGATCCCCCCTGCTCCACACCTGATCCACACCTGAATTGAGACTCAAGCCCTCTGCAGTTTCTACAGACAAACCGGCCCATTTCTGGAAACTCGCCCTATCCTAAGTTGGAGTTGGTGTACAAAAGGCAACTCTGGATACGGATTATGGAAGCGCGGCATTGGCTGGCCCTGCTGGGATCCCTGGTGGTCAGTGCCTTCTGGGGATGGGTGGAAGCCGTCTGGGGGGTGACAGTGCGAGTGCAATTGGCCGATACCACTGCCCCTCTGGTGGTAGGCGTTTCTCTCCCTGCCCAACTGATCAACGGTCGGGGAGAGGTGCTGGCAGATCTGCCCCCTATGCAAGGGTTTTTGGCTCAGCCCAGCCCTCAAGGGGTGCGTCTGCATGGGGTGGTTGACCCGGTGCTGTTCATCGAACCTCAGGAGGGTGGCCTGGTGGCAGTGAATGGCCGCTGGTACTCCGGCAAGGTGCTCTTGACTGGCTACAACATGGTGATGGCCATCAACTACGTGGATCTAGAAGACTATGTGGCCAGTGTGGTGGATGCAGAAATGGGATCCCGGTTCTTCCCAGAAGCCCTGAAGGCGCAAGCGGTGGCAGCCCGCAGCTACGTTCTTTACCATCGCAATTCCCGCGGTTGGTTTGATGTGTTTAGCGATACTCGCTCCCAGGTGTACCGAGGGCTTTCCCAGCGGTCGGCAGCCGCCCTGGAAGCAACACAAGCCACCCGTGGTGTGGTCATGGTGTATGGGGGTCAGTTTGTCAATGCCATGTACAGCGCCAGCAGCGGCGGCCAAACCGTCGGGGTGAGTGGGATCCCTTATTTGATGAGCTTACCGGATGTCAGCCCCTATCCCAAGTTTGGGCATGGCATTGGCATGAGCCAGTGGGGCGCCCAAGAATTGGCCCGCCGAGGCTGGACTTACCGCCAAATTTTGGCCTACTACTACCGAGGGGTCAGCTTTGCTCGTTTGCCAGAGTGAGACCTTCAGTGCCCTGATTTGCTCTGTCTCGTCTGCGTCAACCGAACCGCGGCTTTTGGGCCTGAAAGACCTCTTGGGCTTTGGGATCCCCTCGCTGAGGGCGGCGTTGAACTCCACTTCGGTCATGGTGCTAGAGCCGAGATAGTAGCCCCAACGATACACCAGATCCCCAAGGATGCCGTAGTGTCTCAGGGTTTGCAGATCTTTCATCAGGAGCGCACCGTCACGAACGGATCCCACACCAGAAACCCTGCTCTGCTTTTTCGCCATTCGCATCTTCCCTTACAGCATTTTTGGGCCTGACTTTTAACTTGAAGAAGACCCCGTTTTGTTCCCACCTCAGCTTCAATTTTAGGCTTCTGGGAGTGGCCTCATGGGTAGAACACTCTATGTCTCCCAACAGGATTGCTACCTCAGCCTCGACCAGGAACGCCTGGTTGTCAAACGGGCTGGAGCTGTTCTTCAACAGGCTCAATTGCCCCACTTGGATCAGATTTTGATCTTTGGCCATGCCCAAGTCACAACCCAACTGATCCAGAGTTGCCTAGAGCGCAACATCCCCATCGCCTATCTTTCCCACATGGGGTACTGTGCTGGGCCGTCATCAACCGGCAGGTGCAGACCTACAAGCAGTTTGTAAATGATGTAAATGATCAGATCCCTGTTTACTTGCCGTTCCTCATCCGCTGAGGGGATCCCACATGCAGCTCTACGTCATCACCTACGACATCCCCGACAACAAACGACGCAAGAAAGTCTCTGACTTGCTTGATCATACTTGGGAAAGCTATTGGACTCTGGTTCCGCTGGGGGATCCCGACAAGCCTTTGCAAGCTAAAACTAAAGATCCCGACTACAAGTCCTGGAAAGAATCCCAGCAAACTCTAGCCCAAAGCCGAGTTGAATTGCCGACCAACCCTGAAGAAAAAGCCTATGGGAATTTGAATGTGGACACCTGGTGGGGCAGCTTGCAAGCGCGTTTGGGTCAGTCGATTCAGGCTATTAAAAATACCCGCACCTGGCAGATCCCGGTGGCCCCTGGGGAGCGGTCTACCCTCTCAGGCATGTACAGCGCGGTTCACCCCAATTTGCTCTATCGGGATCGATTCCGTGAAGGGGCAGGGTTGCCGGCGGGATCCCTGCGCATGTTCTGGAAACTGATGGCCGAAGTTTATCCGGGGCTTTTCAACGGCTCGGAGATGTTGAACGCGGTGGAACTGACCAAACGCATGGCCTGGAAGTATGGGGGCATTGCCAACTCTCTGGGAGTAGCCGAAGAAGAGGACGATCTGGAAAACCTGATCCGGTTTCCCAACCTCAGCTCCATTGCAGCAGCCCGCTTTGCCCATGATGCTCCCGAAAAGGTGAAACAGTATTGGCACGTGTTGGAGAAGCAGATCCGACAAGTTCTGCCGGAATATCGGGATCGATTTGGATCCCTGACGCGCCGCCCTTTTCAGGTGCCGAAGACGGATGAGCAAATGATTCCTGATCCCCAACCCCTCTCCCAGCGGACGAGGGGAGAAGCACCCTACAACGGAGTGATGTTTTCCAGCAGATGGCTGGTGGACGATCTGGGGCTCCAGGATCCTGAAGATATTGCCCTATTGCGAGAAGCCGTGGATCAAGCCCATCGACAGGTGGGTCTAACCGGGGGCAGTCCCTCCGACTGGTGGGTGATTGTACTGGCGGATGGAGACAACATGGGCAAGTATGTCAGCGGCTCCAGGCTACACCCCTATGAGACCTACCTGCCTGAAGATGTTGCCGATCAATTGAAGAAGAATGGCTTGGAGTGGCAGGAGCTTCTGCAAAATGTCAAAAAGCGCATGGGGCCAGCCACCCACGTGGGGCTTAATCGGGCCTTGTTGGATTTCTCCAATCGACTAGTTCCTTACCTGACGGAGAAACGCTTCTGTGGTCGGGTGGTCTACAGTGGCGGAGACGATGTCATGGCTCTCTTGCCCTTAGAAGATCTGCCCGAATATCTCCTCTTCCTGCGCGCAGCTTGGTGTGGGAATTGGTGTGGGAAACGGGATCCCAAAGACGAGTTCAGATTTGAAGGAGGATTTTGGCATCCCCAGCCGGGTAAAGATCTCTCCGGCCTGCCCAATCGTCCCCTTTTCACCATGGGCGAAGGAGCCACCATGAGCATCGGCGTGGTGATCGCCAACAAAGGGATCCCTCTGCCCACCGTCCTGGAAAATCTCTGGGAAGCTGAGAAGCATCGAGCCAAGAAGATCCCTGGCAAGGATGGTCTTTGCTTCCGGGTCATTTACCAATCCGGGAATACCTTGGAGGCCCTGATGAAAGGGGAACTGCTGGAGCAATGGTGGGACTGGTTAAAGCAAGGGCCGGAACTGGATCTGGGGCCAGTGCTATATCGTTTGGCCGAAGAACTGCCGCTGCGCTGTGTGATCTCTGCAAATAACAAGCTGTTTAAGCTGGCCACCACCACGATTTTGGCGCGACTAGACCGAGCTGAGAAGCTGGAACCTGTTCGGGAGCTTTTGGTGAACTGGATCAATGCCTGGGAAAGCTGGGCATTCGAGTTTCAAGGCAAGTCAGAGGCTCTGGGCGCCACTCCGGTAGATTTGGGTAATCTCTTGAGATTCTCAGCCTTTTGGATAGACAAGGAAAAACAACGAGATGATTGGATCAAAAAACCTCAGGAAATTGAGGCAAAGTAAGAGGATCGAGATGCGGTTACAAGACAAAGCCAAGTTACAAAATATTCACCCCTGGAGAGTTGAAGATTACCATCACATGATCGAAAACGGTGTGCTGACCGATGCCGACCGGGTGGAGTTATTAAAGCCGGGATCTGGGATGACTGGGTTGTTGATGTCAAGGCCAAGGAGAGCGCTCTTTATCACACCCTGCGGAAGGTTTTTATCAAGAAGTGCAAGTGGTTAAAGAGCGTGATTGCCTCTCTCCTTTGGCTTTCTCTGAGGTCACCTTCTGTGTCGAAGATTTATTTCCACAAGGCAGGTAATTCTTATGTCTGAAACTCAACTGTACTGGTACGCCCTAGAGCCTATGGATGTGCTGCTCTTCCGCGAGAGCAAACCTTTTTCTCCCGGCGAGGGATCCTGGGCGAAAGGATTATTTCCCCCTATGCCCACCACGATCTTTCAAGCGCTACGCTCCGCCCTGCCCTACACCTCAGACAAGGCTCGAAATCTCAAGTTCCTGGGGCCATTTCTCCTGGATGAGCAAGATACGCTCTGGCTACCCGCTCCCAAGGATCTCCTGGCTACGGGTCAATCGGATCCCCATGCTGATCCAGACACGACCCCAGAAGACAACTTCGAAGAGAAAGTCCGGGGAGACCAATACTCTCGCCTACAGCCGGCTGAGGGGGATCCTTGGAAACCTATCGGCTGGGATGATCAAAAACTCCCGCCCCTGGTGCCCCCCTCTCTCAAAAAAGGGGAGTACATCAAAGGCCGTCCCCACCCCTGGATGCGGGCCTCGGCACTGAGTGCTTATCTCCAAGGATCCCTACCCCAGGCCGACGACTTTCATGAGGATCCCTGGGATACCCAGGTACTACCTCACATCGACATCAAATCTGACACTCGCCAAGTGAAAGAGGAGGCGGGCTACTTTACCGAGGTGGCAACCCGGCTGCGGTGGGGGTGGCGATTGGCGGCAGCCATCAGTGCTCGGATCCCGGCCACCACCGTTCGCTTGGGCGGAGAGGGACATCGCGCCCTGGTCACGCCTCTGGAAGATTGGGATCCCGGCATCGATTGGGAGCGGTTTCGGCAGGGGACGGGTCGGGTGGCTTATCTACTCACTCCGGGCTTAGCGCAGCCTGAAGCGGATCCCCGCATCTATCAGGCCTATCCCTCCCAGTGGCAGCCTTATCTGGCGGGATGCGCCACGGATCGGGCCTTGCTATGGGGTGGAATTTCTGCGGTTCGGCGACAGGGCAGTGAGCGATTAGACTTTGCGCTGCTACCTCAACGGGCTTTCATCCCCGCCGGCACAGTGTATCACTTCAAGGAGGATCCACCACTGCCAAGGCAGCTTATAGGCAATCCATGCGCCCAGTCCCAGACCTTTGCATCATTAAATTACGGAACACTTTTGTGGGGAATTGTAAAATGATTCAACCTGACTTTCGCGTTGGCTATCTTTACAGCCTTGCCCCCATCCATTGCGGTGGAGAAGGCGACTTAGGCAATATCCTGGAAATTGCCCGTGAATCTCACACCAACTTTCCCTACATCCCAGGATCCTCTTTACGAGGAAGCCTGCGGAACGAGGTGACACTCCAAGATCCAGAAATCGCTGATACCCTCTTTGGACGGGAACTCCAAAAAGACGGCCAGATGGGGGTTCACCAAGTCTGGTTTGGAGATGCCCGTTTACTGTGGGTGCCGATGCGCACCATGTCTCTAGAGGGATCCGATTCCGTTTTCTGTTGGGTGAGCTGTCATTCCCTACTGCGAGATCACGCCTTGCTGTGCCGTCAGCCTCTTCCAGTTCTCCCCAGAACCCCTGTAGGAACAAAACCTGGTGTTTATGTTGTGGCAGACGCAGAAGTGCATGTTGAGAAACTCCCTGAAGGGCAAACCTTCTCACTGGCCGGGGAATGGCCCGCTGTTTTACAGGGGGATACCCAAGCAACCTGGAAAAATAATCGGATCATTCTTCCCGATAGCGACTTCCAGATCCTCATGGAGCACTCCCTTTGGACACAGATCCGCAACAAGATCCAGGAAGATTCGGAAGGAGCCAACCAGGTAGGCTCAGCAGAGGTGTTCTGGACAGATGTGTGCATTCCTCGTGACACCATTCTCTACTTCGCCTGGGGATATAGCCCCCTGCCCAACCAGGAAAACCTCACCCAAGAGCATGAGATTTTGATCAATGTTCTCCAAGGTTTGTTCCAGGTGGGGGGGCAAGCCAATGTTGGGCGAGGCTGGGTTCAAGGATGGGTCTCCAATGCCTCTGATCCCACCCCACAAGCTAAATCTGAGAACACTGTTAGGAGTTAAGAATGTCGAAGAACAAGCACATGAAGAGCTTTTCTAAGCCTGTTACTCCAAACTCCAAATTGGAAAACAAAGCTGTGCCTTCTCACCAGCGGAGGGAGATCAACAGCTCTTCCGACTCTGCACCATCTGAGCAGCGATCAGCAAGCGTACGCCCAGAGCATACCAGCTTACTGGCCTATAAACACATTCAACAGTACATGAGATCCCAAGGGAAAGAGTTTCTTTCTCAGGAGGATCTTAATGCGGTACTCCGACTTTCTCAACACCTGAGAGTTTTCGGCCTGCTCTCGGCCATAGGATACGTTAACCAGTCCAATGCTCAAGAAGGTAAGGTGAGACAGAGAACAGTTCCTGTCTGGACTTCTTTATTGGGGCAACTGGTTACCGAAGATAATTCTCTAGAGCCCAAAGCATTAATGCAGAGGATCCAAGCTCTGGCAAGCGACCAACCTGTAGAATACCTCGCCCTTTGGAGACGATCTTTAATCTTGGCGAATCACTGGAACTTTTGGGCTAGAGCTTATCTTTCAGGAGATACAAATGGAGAAAACACTGATGTACACCGGGCCGCGTCTAATTAAGCTATTGGCTGAGCAACATCAAAAGCGATCCTCAAACCTTTTCCGTCAGGGAACTTTCACTTTGCGTTGGCGAGCAAAAGTGGGATCCTATCCCCATCCCGATGTGGAAACGCTTGTTTCAGCAGGGGAACCCTGTGGGCCATGGCAGCCCAAAAGAGGTCGGCCAGAGGATAAGCGCAATGTTGGTAAAAACTGGGAACTTATGCCTGACTTGCCTCTCAATGGGTACATTCCAGGTTCTTCAATCCGAGGAATTGTGCGGGCCTGGGCAAAACAACAACCGGAGCGGATCCCCAAGATGGAAGCTCTCCTTGGATTCCAGAAAGAGACTGTTATCTCGGCAGGAAAAATTCAATTTCTCGACGCTTGGCCTCTAGAGCCCACCCGTTTAAGCCTCGATATTGTCAACCCTCAGCAAAACTTTCAGGTGTTCCACCAAGGTCAAGGCACTCCTTTATCGCTCTACACACTGGGCAATGGTCAGGGACCCATTGATTTTCTCGTGGCCATCCAAGGCGTTCCCGGCACAACTGAAGAAGAAGTCGATGAGGTCTGGTCATGGGTTCAACAAGCCTTAAAAGTCTTGGGGATAGGTAGTCGCACTGCTTCTGGATATGGTCGGATTTCGATCCCTAACCACAAGGGATCCAGACAGTTAAGTGAAGGCATATCAAGTATACTCTTTAGATTCCATCTCTCCAGCCAGGGTAATGCGGGCCCTAACATGAGAACCCTGGAGCTGCGACCTTCGCATTGGCGAGGATGGCTTAGATCCTGGGCATTGCGATTCTTTCTGGGAGTTATGAGCCAAGAGAATGCAGAGAAGACAGTGAGTGAGCTTTTTGGAACCCTAGAACCCAAGTCTCAAAAAGGGTGCATAAGGCTGGAAATGATCCAGGGAGATATCTGGGCACGCAAGTCAAAAAACTTCCCAACCTTCTACTCATGGCAGGGAGAACTTAGAATTGAAGCTCCCAAAGAGATCCTCATGGGAATCCTTCTCCCCATTGTGCGAGTTGCAGTGATGACTGGCGGAGTAGGTCGCGGATGGAGGAGACCACTTCACATTTTCATGATGCAAAGAACAGATCCTGCAGCCCGAGGCAGTCACCTGACGCTTGATATCAAAATTAAGGGTGAGTACAGGGTGTTTGGAATACCTCTTGAACCAGAAAAATGGAGGCAAGTATACGAAGAGTGGTATCAAAAAGTTGGACAAATCTGGCCGAAACGTTTGCTCAGTGGATCCCAGAATCCCAACTGTGAGGCATTTTCACCCAGCAGTTGTGCCGTATTCGCCGTCCCTGGCCCTGAACAGGATCCGGTTAATGCTTCAGATTTAAGTTGGGTTGATCCCAATGATGCAGAAAGTACGCGAGGAGATGGTATGGGGCTGGTTTATCAACAAAATCGACATCAAAACTACAAGCGGAATCCCGATCTTGGTGGAGACGCTGCGCAAGGCAGCGCCCATTGCTCTTGGGTAACGATTAGGAGGCACAAGATTAAGCATAAGCAAGTTGGTACTCAATGCCAGGAAGTGGTCTGCCTATTCATGGGAGGTGTCCAAGCTGGATGCCAGCATGTCCGTTCCCAGTTTCTCAATGACTTATCTCGAATAAAAGGCAGTCTCCATCTCTTCGGTCTGAAGTCTGAACAGCCTTGAAAAGATGAACTTTTCGCTCCTTCTAGACTGGTCTCGAGGAGATGAAGTCTGATATGCTCATCACTCCCACTCGCCCACATCTTCCCGAACAACGGGTCATTTTCCACCACCTTACCTGGGATCGCTACCAGCAGATTCTTCAGGCACTGGGAGAGCACCGTTCTTCTCGCTTGATCTACGACCGGGGTACTCTGGAAATCACCATGCCACTTGAAGAGCATGAGTTTCTGGTCAGGATGATCGATCTCTTCGTACGCATCCTAGCTACTACATACTTAGGACAAATTAAAACTATGGGCTCTACAACTCTTAATTATCCCCACATAGATCGAGGGGCAGAACCTGACAATGCCTACTACTTACAGAATCAACCTAAAGTCAAGGGACGCACTGTAGATTTCAGCCAAGATCCGCCTCCAGATCTGGTGGTGGAAGTTGACATAAACCATAGTACTATCAACAAGTTAGCCCTATATGCTGCCATAGGGATCCCTGAGTTGTGGCAGTTCAATGGTGAGGAACTGCGAATCTATGAACTTACTGCGCAAGGCTACCAAGAGTTAGAAACCAGTCCTAGTTTTCCAGGGGTTTCCAAAGACAGACTCTACCAATTCTTAGCAGAGGCTCGAGAGAATGAGATTCAGGCTGAACAGAATCTACGCAACTGGATCCAGGAGCAAAAGCTATGATTGCCCATTCTCACCCCAAAGCTTCTCCTCGGGAGTATCTGGCTCAGGAGTGACAAGCTGAGTTCAAAAGCAAATACATTGACGGTGAGATTGTGGTGGATCCTAGTAGATATTACCGATTGGTAGATTCCGTTGAGCTATCTTCAATCCAACGTCAACTTGCCCTGAAGACATCTACGAGAAAGTGAACTTTGATCCTAAGTGAGGAACTATGGCTACTCTGATTGCTAACATTGGCACCTCTGATCTGACAGTAAAAATTCAAGGCTTTGAGTACTACATTCCTGTAGGCTTTGATCGAGATGAACCAAACGAAGTTGCCGAAGATCTAACAGAAGACGAAAAAGTGATATGGGAAAGAAGTAGTCGAGAAGACTTTGTTGCCAATGGGCTCTGCAAAGAGCTGGGTGTAGAGGTTAGAGGTCAAGGCAGGAATGCCTACAGCTTCCGCGAACTAACAGAGAAACTTCTTGCCGCCTATCAACAGGAGCCAGATTCTTGGCAGGAGCGCATTCGACCTGGAAGAATCTGGGGAGTGATCCATACTGCCATCGAAGAGTTTTCGGTTAAAAAAATCAACATCTTTGTTACTAATCAAAGTCCCCCTCAGCATCAGGATACTTGCTTCTTGTTCGAAATCATCAAAAGGTGGATTGAGAGACATTTACAGCGAGAGGACATCCTCTTTCTAAAGCGAGTGATCCCTCAGAACGTCAAACCTAACCAACAGGATCTTGTCCTCAATGAGTATTATCGCTTCTTTGTTGACGAGATTGATTCAAACGAGGTGGTTCTTGTCAGTACCAAAGGTGGAACCCCTCAAATGCAGACAGCTCTTCGTCTGCAGTCAATTACTGCTGACATTCCCAAGCTGCTGTTTCTGGATCCGATTCTTTCAAAACGAAAGGTGCTTCTAGGAGAACCCTCAGCCTGCGTCCGAACTTCGTACTGGCAATATCAACGGACACAGAAGTATCGTGTTGTCATGCAACTGCTAGAACGTTTTGACTTTGCGGGAGCTTGTCAAGTTCTCAAGGGCTGGCAATCCATTCTGTCCTTTCAGATTGAGCAGGGCGTAGTCAGCAAGTCACAGCTACGTTCTAGCAGGAGACTGGTTGATGAAGCAATCAAAGGGCTAGAAGTAGCAGACTCACTTATAAACTTAGACATTGAGGCTGCTAGAGCTTCCAAAAAAGAGATGAATCTGGATATGAGTTTGGATCTAGATGCTCAAATCAATCAGGCCATCGAGAACTACAGCGTTTTGCTTAACTTATATTCTCAATGCAGAATATATAAACAAAATTTGCAAGTTTCCCATTTTCTTTCAAGAATGTCCTCACTTTGTGAAGAGATTCTCGACGAGGCCATCAAAAAACTTGGCGGCAACAGATATCTGGAACCCGCTGCTGTGGGCTTCCGGGTTGAGATTCGTGAAATTAGGAAACTGCTGCCTCAAGATCAGCTCAGCTTGCTGGACTCCTTGGATTATGTCAGGAATGGCCAATACGCAAAGATTCTCTATCGTACGAGCAAGCTTAGCTTTTTAGATATCCTTCTTGCTATTCGCAAAAAAGACAGCGAGAGTGAATCTTTATCTCTCTTAAAAAGAGAAATTAACAGTTTAGAGTTTTGGATCTACAAGCGTAACGAGATGATTCATGACAGTCAAGGATTTTCCAGTAACCGTATCTCTGAGTTAAACAAGGAGGCAAAACGAATAGGAGCCTGTCTTTATGAAGAAATCTTAAAAGTTCTGGCGAATATTCTCTCATCTCCTCTTTTACAACTGCCCAATATTGATAAGCAGAATTTTACTAAAGGCGATGATCTCTATCTCTACACTAGTCTAAAGAAATGGGTAATGGAAAAACTTCTTCTGGATCTGCGTGCTTCCTAAAGGAGGGCAAATTGATAAGCATAAGCTCTTCCCACTACAACCACGTTCTTATCGGGATCCCCGCCAGCGGCAAGTCAACCCTGGCAAAAGTCTTGGCCGCAACTTGGCAAGGTTCTCAAGTTGTTAGCACTGATGATATTCGTCAAGAGTTGTACGGGGATCCCTCAATCCAAGGCAACTGGCTGGAAATTGAGAGCCTAGCCCTTGCCCAGATTCGTAAGGCTCATCAGCAGGGCCAAGTTATTGTCTACGATGCTACCAATGCCTACCGCCCCTGGCGGCTGGATCTGCTGCAAAAGTTGCCCGGCGCAAATTGGATTGGGTGGCATCTGACCACTCCTCTGGAAGTCTGCAAGCAAAGAAATCAGCAGCGGGATCGTCAGGTACCCATCTCTTTCATAGAAGCGATGGCTCAGGCACTAAAGACTTTTCCGCCTATACCCGCAGAGGGATTCCTGGATGTACTGACCTTGGATTTGTCTGGATCCCTGCCTACCCAAGAACAAATCCGCGAGAAGGTCAGTGGCATTCCTCGCACCTTGATCAACCGTCAGAACGGCACTCGAAAGGCGACGCTACATGGCTACTCTCGGCTGCTTGACTTTGAGCGCTTGCTCCATCTTCTCGCCATTTTGATCCATCATCCCGGCAGCACCCTGGAGGAAATCACCCACCGGATTGCCTCTGAAAAAGGATCCGTGTACGCCGATCCTGAACTGCTGTCTAAAGATCTCATCTGGCTGAAACAGAGTGGTTTGCTCTGTCACACCGGCGAGAACAACGCAGGGGAGCAACACCAACTCTTGGTTCAACCCGAAAACCAGCAACCTCTAGCCTTTGCCACCCACGCATATTCTGACTGGGATAGCTTCAGCCGCTTGATCTATACCATCCGCCTGATCTTGACCCAACCCTTCCATTTCGATCCCGAGCTGGGCAGTTTGGAAAGCTTGAACCGCGAGCTCCAGCAACGGGGCTGGGTGAGAGGGCAAAACAGAGATGCCATCCGCAAGGACATCGAAAAGGTCTTGAAGCCCTACCAGATTCTGCCATCCTTCCCGATGAAGCGGGGCTACTTCACTCACTCTGGGATCTTCACTCGCCATGAACTCAAGCAGATCTACCGGCTTTTGCAGGTAAGCACTCGTGCTCTGGAAAACCCCTGGGAGCAGGCGGTCTATGAAATGGTGGAGCAGCGTATGCGCCTCAGCCGCATTGATACTTCTGAGATCTACCCCACTCGTCGGCTGGGCAATCAACCCATTGTGGATCCCACCTTGGCTCCTTCCGGTACCTTGGCGGATCGTCGTGGCCTGCAGGTGGTCGAGGAAGCGATGGAGAGGGGGGAGTTACTGGAGGTGAAGCGTTTGCCGGGAGCCACCTTCCCCGGAGAGGATGTGGAGAGCTTTCGCATTTGGCCCCTGCAACTGGTCTTTCATCAAATTGCCTGGTACCTGGGCTGCGAGTATCACAGCCCGAAGAGGCAGGGACTGATGCGGTTTGAGCGGATGGATCGGCTCTTTCTTAACCGGCGGCATTGTGCAACGCGCTCCCGCCAAGAGCAGTTGGTTGCCCTAGAACGCCTGCACAAGCTCTACGATGTCAGTGCCGGGATCTTTTTGGGCAATGACCCGCATCTGCAGAAACAGATCCTCAGCCGGGATCCCAACGAGCGCCGCCAAGCGGAAGTCACTTTGGAACTTTGGTTTAGCGATCGGATTTTTCCGTTTGTGAGCGAGGGCACCCGACGCTTTAAGCACCAGCGTATGTCCCCCCGCATATCGGGATCCTCGCGGCCCAAGTCCATCTTCAACTTGCCCCCAACTGGAAATAGTCAGTTTCCCCACCGGCTTGAGGTGGTCTTGCCCCGTTGGTCTCTGGAGGACGTCGACCTAAAGCGCTGGATCCTAGGCTTTGGGGGGGAGGTGTTGGTGGTCAGCCCAGAGCCCCTTCGGCAAATGATTCAGGATGCGGGGCAGGCGATCTCAGCTTTGTACAGGGATCCCTTACCTGATCCTGAGCGAAAAAGCTCGTGAAAGAAAGTATTAGCTGTATTAGCTGATTTCCTCTCCAGGCGCCAGATTATCCAGCAAAAGTTTTCAGGATTTTGTCTCGAACCCTCCAATACTTTTTGTTGTGAGGGTCTACACGGGATCCCCCTTAGACTAGCCACAGATCATCGGAGTGCGGCAATGGCTACTCAACTGGATGTGGAAGACATTCGAGGGATCCGATCGGTTGCTGAGGTGGCTGGTCTCTTTGCATCTCTGGGGTACGCTCTGGTGGGGCAACCGTTGGATATAGCAGCGCTGGAGCTACCCGCTGATTTTGACAGACCTCGGGCTGCATATTTCCTGGCGGAATATCGACAGCGGTATTTCCGTCAGGTGGTGCTGCTGCTTGAGTTTGAGGTAAAGCCCAGCCCTACAGGTCGCTTCCCTTCGGGGAAGTGGAATTAATGAAAACAAACAAACTATGGCAGCCAGGGAAACTGGCGAAAGTTAGGTGGGCGCTTTTCCAAAAAGGCGCGTTTGCCCTCAGCAGCTTCTTCGGTCATGTAGAACAGCAACGTCGCATCTCCGGCCAGCTCCTGCAGCCCCACCTGCCCATCGCAGTCGGCGTTGAAGGCAGCTTTGAGGCAGCGGATGGCTAAGGGGCTGTGCTGGAGAATTTCTTGCGCCCAGCGGATCCCTTCAGCTTCTAGCTCTTCCACCGGCACCACGGCATTGACCAGACCCATCTCTAGGGCTTGGGCTGCGGTGTATTGGCGGCAGAGGAACCAAATCTCGCGGGCTTTTTTTTGCCCCACCACTCGCGCCAGGTAGGCGGCCCCAAAGCCCCCATCGAAGCTGCCCACCCTAGGGCCGGTTTGCCCAAAGATGGCATTATCGGCGGCAATGGTCAGGTCGCAGATGAGATGCAAAACATGGCCACCCCCAATGGCGTAGCCTGCCACTAGGGCAATCACCACCTTGGGCAAAGAGCGGATGATGCGCTGCAGATCCAGCACATTGAGACGAGGGATCCCGGCCTCATCCAGGTAACCGGCCTCGCCCCGTACGCTTTGATCCCCGCCGGCGCAGAAGGCATACTTCCCATCGGTATGGGGCCCGGCGCCTGTTAAGAGCACTACTCCAATCCTGGGATTCTCTCGCACATCGGCAAACGCATCAATCAGCTCGGCAATGGTCTTGGGGCGGAAGGCGTTGCGCTTGTGGGGACGGTTGATGGTGATCTTGGCAATGCCATCCGTTTTTTCGTAAAGGATGTCTTCGTAGAGCTTGGCCGTCTGCCACATGGTGTCTGGGTGTATCTGCTTGGGATGCCCGGCTGGCTGACGCGGGCGGCATGGGCGGGTTCATTATAGAGGAGCCCTTGGGTGCTGTGAACTGCTACCGCGAACGGCCTGAAAAGGCTGGGTGAAACGGTTGGTCGCTTGGATGAGGGCTTCCACCAATCCTTCCAAAGTATACTCCTGGGCTGCGATGTCCACTCGACCAAATGCAGCCTTGCAGGTTTCGGCGGTTTTGGGGCCGATGGCGGCAATCTGCACCGGTGGATCCCACACCTCTGGGCCCAGCCCTGCCTGCCGGATCAAGTGGGCAAAATGCTGCACCGTCTTGGAGCTGGCAAAGGTGAGGATGTCCACCTGGTGGGCTTTAAGAGCTTCCAGGACCTGGGGATCCGCTGCTGCTGGACAGGCGGACTGATAGGCGGCCACCTCCACCACCTCTGCTCCTCGCTGCCGCAACCCCTGTACCAGCTCCTCCCGCCCTCCTGACTCAACGCGGGGAAAGAGGATGCGCTGCCCCTGCACTGGCTGCGGCCAAATGGGTAGCAGGGCTTCGGCCACAAACTCGGAGGGCATCAGATCCGGGCGAATGCCGTACTGGGCCAGCACGGAAGCGGTTTTGGATCCCACCACCGCCACTTGCAGGGAGTGGAGTGCTCGGCTATCTCGCCCCTGCCGCTGCAGCCGCTCAAAGAAAGCCTGCACTCCATTGGCAGAGGTCAGCAGCAGCCAGTCGAATTGTTCCAGGTTGGCAATGGCTGTATCCAAGGGATCCCAGCTCGTGGGCGGCTGGATCACCAGGGTCGGCATCTCCAGCACCCGCGCCCCCTGGGCCTGCAGCAACTCACAAAAAGCTGGCGATTGCCCCTCAGAACGGGTAACCAGCACCGTCTTGCCTGCCAGGGGAGCCGGCGGAGGCAAAGGAGGGATCCCCGGCAAAAAGTCCTGCCGCAACCGGATCACCTCCCCGACCACCAGCAGACCCGGCAACTTCGCCTGACCCGCCTCCTGCTGCAGCTCCGCCAAGGTGCCTACCCACACCTGTTGCTCTGCCTGCCCCGCTCCCCAGATCACAGCCACCGGTCGGTCTGCCGGGATCCCAGACTCCACCAGCCGTGCGCCAATGTGCTGTCGCTGCCGGGATCCCATCAAAATCACCAAAGTATCCAACTGGGCCAGGGCGCCCCAGGGCAAGGCCTCTAGATCGTGGGCAGTCAGCACGGCAAAAACGCGGCTTAAGTGCTTATCGGTCAGGGGGATCCCTGCCCAGAGGGGGCCAGCCAGGGCCGACGACAACCCCGGCCAAATCTCAAAGGGACAGCCCGCCTCCCTGAGGGCTTGGATCTCCTCGCGAGCGCGGCCAAAGATCAAGGGATCCCCTGACTTGAGGTGAACCACCTGTTTGCCTTCTCGGCAGCGCTGGATGAGCCAGTGGATGCCCTCCTGGAGGCTTCCTGGCCCAGAGCGTCGCCACACCTGCGCCTGCGGCGGCAACTCTGCCAACAAGCGCTCATCCACCAGCTCGTCGATCCAGATAGCCTCAGCCTGCCGTAGGATCTCCAGTGCTCCCTGCGTCAGGCCCGCCCGCCCGCCCAGCCCTGCCCCCACTAGATACACCTTGCCCATGCCCTACCCCTTGGAATGTCGATCTTGCCCCTTGTAAGAAGGGGATCCCGCTTGCTTTGCAAATATAAATCGAAGACGCCTCCCAACAGCTCCTCTTCCAAGGGGTGGCCAGCCTGAGGAAAAACTGGTCTACTTGCGAGATACTGAAAGCGTGGCCGCCTGAGGATCCCTGCCTATGTCCGGTGTAACTCCAGAGCCTTGGCCGCGGCGGCGTTTTTTGGCCAGTGGAGCTGCTCTGCTAGCAGTAGGAGCGGGCTCCCGCCCCTCTTCGGCCAGATCCCGGCCCTTGCGACTGGTCACCAACTGGTACGCCCAGGCCGAACACGGCGGCTTTTACCAAGCCCTGGCCACCGGCATCTACGCCGACTACGGTCTGCAGGTGGAAATCCGCATGGGGGGAACGGCGGTTAACGTGCTGCAACTGCTAGCCGGGGGAGCGGCAGATTTTGTGCTCGGCGGCAGCCCCGACGCTCTGGCGGCTCTGCAAGCTGGGATCCCTGTTCTCACCGTGGCCGCCTTTTTCCAGAAGGATCCCCAGTGTCTCTTGGCCCATCCAGGGGTGGGCATCGAGCGCCTGGAAGACCTGCGGGGCAAGCCCATCTGGGTGTCACCGGGGGCCAACCTCACCTACTGGCCTTTTTTGCGGGCCAAATTTGGCTTTACCGACGAGCAGAAGCGCCCCTACAACCTCAGCCTCACGCCCTTCTTGCTGGACAAGTCTTCTGCCCAGCAGGGCTATGTGACCTCCGAGCCCTTCCGCGTGCGCCAGGAGGGGGGCTTTGATCCCGTCGTTTTTCTGCTGGCCGACTACGGCTATTCCCCCTACGCCACCACCCTGGAGACCACCCGCCCCTTTGCCGAACAGCACCCGGAGCAGGTGCGAAAATTTGTAGCTGCCTCCATCCAGGGCTGGCAGAGCTACCTAGAGGATCCCCGCCCCGGCAATCGCCTCATCCGCCAAGACAACCCCAACATGAGCGAGGCCCTCCTGGCCTACGCCCACCAAGCCCTAAAAGACTACGGCCTTCTCACCAGTGGAGATGCCGCCACGCTGGGGATCGGTGCCATGACCCACCAGCGCTGGCAAACCTACTTTCAGGAGATGGTGGCCCTGGGGATCGGCGCAGCGGGTCTGGAGGTTCGCCAAGCCTATACCCTCGACTTCCTCCCCGGCCCCACTGCCTAAGGGATCCCCACTTCCATCGCCGCCAAACTGTGCAAAAGCGGGGATCCCTGCATCCCCAGCTCATGGCGCCGGTGCATTTGGTTTGTCAGCAAGTAGGCCAAAGGTGGGTGGCCGCTCAGCCGTTGGCGGGGGTGGGGCAGATGGTCGTTGCCGAACTGGTGGCGGTACTCCTCCGAGTCGATAAAGGCATTGACCATGGCCTGCAAGCCCTGGTGCACCAAAATGTCGTGGTAGGCGGCCACCTCCTCCTTGCTGGCCGGGGCCCGTCCCAAAAAGTGCTTGAAGCCCTGCTCCACACAGCGGGTGTTGCAGCCGGCACTGAAAAACAGCCGCTGATAAAGACGGGATCCCCCGATTTGACGAACCAAACGTTTGATCCCAATCCGCCCGCGGAGAAAGTCCTGCTCGATTTTCTCCAGTTCTCCCGCTTTCTCGTGCTGGTAGGGCTGGCGTTCCAAAAGCTGCTGATAGGCGGCCCGCAACAGGTTTTGCAACGTTTGCGGATCCTGCCGGCGCTGGCGCGATTCCATAACCCTAGCTCCCAATCGACGAAGCCAACAAAAACAGAAAAGATCGATTTACAGACAAAATGGGGGACTACTTTAAAGAAATTATGAAGGGAATAGCAAATGGCTCGATACGCTTTTACGGCGGACTTCAGCACATCCCTCTGCAACAAAACTGCCAACAAAAGACTATGAAGAGCCTACTTGAGATTTACCTTGACGATAGAACAACCGACGTAGATCCGCGATAAATATTTACAAAAGGATTGTCGTTGGCTCTGATTTACGTGATTTCACTTTGTGGCTTTCTGGGCGATAAAAAGATTCCGTGTTTATCCGTAGTTAAGGATTATGACATTTTCATCCAAGATGACCTCATCCAAATCCAAAATAAAGTAAAGAATATAGCCTTCCCCAGAGTTGCTTGTGCGGGACTCATCATCTGAGGTGACCTACATTTAACTTTAATCGACTGGGAAATCAGGTGTTGCCGTAGACCTGCAGAAGGACTGCAGGGAAGGGAGTTAATTGTTGTGATTTGTTTGCGTTGCTTTTGCAGTAGATCTTGCCCGCCGGGGTTTCTTGCCTGCCCTTAGCGTTTGGATCCCATCTATGGTTAAACAAATCCGGCTAGAGCCTTTATCTCGCGTCTCAGAGGTCGATACCTACAGCAATCTTCTGTCGGCTATTTTGTCGGAGGAGCTGCATGTCTCGCGGGAATGTAACGGTCGCGGCCTCTGCGCCACCTGTCATGTTTACGTCAAAGAGGGAATGGAAAGCCTCACTCCCATCACCCCCCGCGAGGCCAAGACTCTGGAGACCATTACCAGCGCCCGCAGCAATTCCCGGCTGGCCTGCCAGGCCAGGGTGGTTTCCGATGGCGTGGTGGTGGAGCTGCCGCCGGGAATGTACGTGAACTCTCTGAAAGATATCGAAGTGCTCATCGGTCGGCGGGCCGAACAAGACCTGCTGCACCCACGGACGGGGAAGGTTTTGGTGGAGCAGGGCAAGATCATCACTCGCTCTACTGTTAAGCAGCTAGAAAATGAAGATTTCCGCATCATCGGCAGTACACTTGCCCAAACTCGGGAAGTTTGATGGATTGTCGATGTTCAGGGATCCCTTGGGCTCAGCGGGCATTGTCTTATAGACAATCAACCAAGGATTGAACAATGTTGGATCCCTCAGATAGCTGACCAAGTTTATCGAATGCTTAGCCATTCATTTTGTTGACTCATTGGCATTGTCTGGCCCAGTTGATCCCTACAAATCCCACCAAATCCTGTTGCTTTGCAATCTAGAATTATCCATTTTTTATCAGGAGAGCGCCATGGCCACCACATCTCGACCGGATCCCCGTCCTGCAGTCACCCTGCCTGTGGGCCGCGACAAGCATGCCCACTACAGTTACCGCGATTTCTTCCGCTTCAACCGAGATCAGGGCACGATCATCGACTGGAACAACACGCAAAATCTCCTGCTCAGCGAAGACTTTATTGTGGGCTTGCAAACAGGCCTGGAACGGGAAGTGGGAGATGCTTCGGCGGCGGTGATGTACACCATTGGCAGAGATTGGGGCATCCGCGATGCCAAGCACTTCTCCGAGTGGTACGAGCGGGAGTATGGGATTGGCGTAAAACAGTCCAACCTTTTGTTTTTGCTGGAGACTTGGTGGTGGCCTTTTACGGCTCAGGGCTGGGGCAAGTGGGAGGTGGAAACCGAATCCAAACAAAAAGGCTTCCTGTTTATCAACTTGTTTGACTCGATGGTGGCTCGCACCCTAGGGGATGTGGGCAAGCCGGTTTGCCATCTCTATGCCGGTTTGTTTGCCGGATTTTTCACCGCCATGACCTCGCGAGAACTGGGCTGCATTGAGATCCAGTGCTACGCCATGGGGGAAACCTACTGCAAATTCCTGTTGGGCGGGAAAGAACGCATTGATGCCGCCAATTTTTGGATCACCGAAGGGGCCAGCGCCCGCGAGATCGAGCAGCGTTTGCACCAGTTGTGAGGCTTGCTTGTGGCTTTTGAAGGCTCTCTGGGATCCCTCGACACTTTGGAGAAACGCCCATGGTCACCTTCAACTTAGACACCGATCTGGACTTAACCCAGCCGCTGGCGGTCTTCTTGCAGGGGTTGAACTGGGATAATCGACCCCCGGCCAAGGCTCCCTTTGCTCAAGAGCCGCCGCCGCAGTCCCCCATGCTCTTTGCCCAGTCGGTGGGCCAGTTTTTTGCCGGCTTCAATTGGTCGGGCATCCGCCCATGGGTGGAGCCGGTGCCGGAATTGCCAGCGGAGGATCCCTTTACCCTTGAGGATTTTGCCGCCTTGTTTGGCGGAGCTTTGCTCTAGCTCTGGTTTGTTCAGGGCTCTCAGTTGTGCTCTCTCGATCCGTGCTCTAAGGAGACTTCACCCATGGATGACCTTCACTCTTGGCCGGAGCGCATTGCCGAGCGAGAAGGGGGTTACCTAACACCCGACGATCTGCAAGACCTGATTCGTTACTCGCTCTCTTTTGAAGAACGGCTGGAGCTCTACCAAGTCTTACAACAGCAAGAGCTGACCTGGATCCAAAAGGTTTTGCAACAGCAGGGGCCAACCCCCGTCGCGACAGCGTTGCCCAGCAGCAATCCCGCCAGAGAGGGGGCAGAACCTTCTCTAACCCCGGCTCAGCGCCTCTTGGCTCGTCAATTGGCCTTTTGTTTGCGCTCCCTGGGCCTGAGTCTGTTGCTGGGGGATCCCACCCCTGTGCAGCAGGTAACTCTTGGTGCGATGGAACAGTACCTAGGGTTGCCGCAAGCGCTCGCTCAGCTACGGGCAGTGGTTCAGGGATCCCTGCCGGCGGATCAGCAGGGTTTGCTTGCCCCCTACTGGCAAGAGCTACAAGCTGTCTGCACCACTTCTCAGGCCCAGTTCCCTTCCCCCTCTTCTTCTAGGTCTGAGGCCGAGGTTGACCTGCCCACAGTTCCGCCGGAGAGGGCTCTCACCTTGGCGGAAATGTTTGTGTGAAGCCCACTGAAGGAGGCTCTATCTATGAATTCAAGGGTTGCCGAGCTGATGCACCAAAGTGAGGGCCGCTATCTGCGCCCAGATGAGTTGAAAACTCTACACGCCTACGTGGAAGGGATCCCGAAGCGGGTCCGCCTTTACCAGGTTCTGCAGGCCAAAGAACAAGAGCTGCTGGATCGGGTGATGGAGAAGTTTCAGCCGATGATGCCGAATTTAATCCGCCAGCATGGTCACCTGGCCTGGGAGCGCTGCCGCCGGGATCTGAGCATGGTGTGGCGCTACTGCTGCATGGCTATGCTGCTCAACGACGAAGACTACCTGAGGGATAAATTGCTCTACTGGCTGGAGACGATCCTGAAATCGTTCAAGATGCGCGACCAATGCCAGCCTGCCTACAAGTTAATGCTCGACTCCCTGACCTACATCTTTGGGGCAGAAGAGAGCGAGATGATCCGTCCTTATCTGCTTTTGGCCAAATCCATGCTGGTTAACTAGGTCCATTCGCCCTCAATGGATTCCCTAGTTTTGCCAATCCACCGGACATTCATCCCTTCACTCCAAAAGGCCAAGTTCCAGCCGCCCTCAAATCCGTCCATCCCCCTGTGAGATAGCCATGACTACCCTGCAAGAGATTCTGCAAGACCAGATCTTGCCTGGGCACTGCTTTAGCCCTGCCTACTACATCCGCCCTGACATCCACACCGGACTGCTGTACAGCCGCGGAGGATACCGCTTGGCGGCCTTTCCCATGCCCCTGCTGGAAGCTCTCTACTCCGGCCTGCGCTACGAAACCGGCCAAGCCACCCGCGTCATTCTCTACAACTGTGGCCGCGATTGGGGAGAGGCGTTTTTCCGCCGTATTGAAGACGAGCTTTCCGGCTACTACCAGCAGCCGCTGCAGGAATTGCCGATGGGGATCTTCCTGGATGCCCTCAGCGACCTCTGGGCCACCCACGGTTGGGGACGCCTGGAGCTGGACTTTTCCGCTGCTGACCACGGCTTGGTTCAAGCCGGGATCCGCCATTCCGGGTTTGCCCTGGCCGCTCGCGCCAGCTTCAACCTGGAGGAAGCTTCTACACGGCAAGAGCCTGCCGGATACCTAGAGGCGGGAATGCTGGCCAGCCTCTTCTCATTGCTTTCGGGGCGGGATCTCATCTGCGTGCAGACTACCTGCGAATCCCTAGGGGCCGACCTCAACCGCTTCCTCATCGGTACGGCCCAGCGGCTGCACCACTGCGAGGAGTGGGTGCGCAAGGGCCTCTCCCACGAGGAGATTTTGGATCGGCTCACGGCCAGTCCCTAGAAAGGGATCCCTGGCCAGAGCTGTTTTCAGGGGCTCGCTAGGGCAGGTAGGGCTGAAAATCTTGGGTGACCGTCAGAGTCAAGTTGGCATTGGCGTCGATCACCGCCACTTCCGGTGCCGTCACATTGCCGATGACAGCCCCTGCCGCCGCTCCGCCCAGCACTTTCTCCGTCGAGATCACCCGGTCGCCGAAGAGGCCCCCCAAAATCGCTCCTGCGGCTGCCCCGATCAAGGCATCTTGCACAATCGCTTCCCCGGAAGTGTGGCGGGGATCCTTGCGCAGCGGGATAACCTGGCTCTGGGCATAGAGGGGGTAGGATTGGCCGTTGAAAATCAGGGCCCGCGAGACAAACTGGGTGCCGCCGCTCACCGGCTGAAATTGGCCTTCCAAAACGGCCCCCGCCGGGACGACCATGTTGCCGTAGATGTCCCGCAGAGGGGTATCCAAGCTAAGGCTGACGGCGCGGGTTTCCCCAGGGGCAATCAAGAGGGTTTCTGGGGAGCGATGCACCGCCTGGATCAGATCCCCAGAGCGCAATAGCAACGTGGTTTGCAGTTGAAAGGGCTGGCCAGGTTGCAGGGGTTGAGGGCCAGGGGGAAGGGGGCGAGGATTCACAGGACGCCATCCCTCACCGGCAGGCGGTGGTGGCAAGGGCCCCATTTGGGCCAAAACTGGGGCGGCCATCTGCGCTGAGAGCAATCCGCCAAGCAGAGGAGCCAACAGGCGGCTGGCTGGGTTGGTCATGGTCTTACCCCCATTCATTATTCCTACGTTAGCTGCAAACCGGCCAAAGTCGGGAACAAAAGCTTTCCTGGCCTCACTATCGTGATCAAAGCCAACTGAATGGGAGATGGGCTACCTTGGGTGAGCAGATTCGGCTGCTCTTCGCTCCAGATGGAAGTACGGCAAAGCGCCAGGGTTGCCCACTCTGGGATCCCTGCTGTCCATGTTAGATTAGGCCCTAGGTTTCTCCCCCTGCGTGGGGCCGAAGTCTTGCAGCATCCCAACCCTCTTCTTGTAGCTATGAAGCGCAGAACATCCATGCCGGGCCAGCCCTCTCCCGTGTCAGAAGCTTCCGCCCAACCTGCTCAATCCTCTTTCCAGCCTTTTGCCATCTCCACTTGGAAGTCTCTTCTCTCGTCAGTGCTGCTGGTGCTGCTGGGCATTGGGCTGGGAGCAGCTCTGGTGGGGGGCAAGGGGGTATCTGCCCAGACGACGGCAACCCCGCCCCAACTGAACCTGAATTTCATCGCCGATGTGGCGCAAAAGGTGGGGCCGGCGGTGGTTCGCATTGATTCGGAGCGGACGGTGCGCGCCCCTGCGCCTTTTCCTGAGGAGTTTTTCAGCGATCCCTTTTTCCGGGATTTCTTTGGCCAAGCGATCCCTTCCATCCCTCGGCAGCGGCGACAGCAGGGAACCGGCTCTGGGTTCATCATCAGCCCAGACGGCCAGATCATCACCAATGCCCATGTGGTCGAGGGATCCGACAAGGTAACGGTGACGCTCAAGGATACCCGCAGCTTTGATGGGCAGGTAATCGGTTCGGATCCGGTTACGGACATCGCCGTGGTGAAGATCAACGCCCAGAACCTGCCGACCGTGAAGCTGGGGCGCTCGGAAACCCTGGAGCCGGGCCAGTGGGCCATTGCCATCGGCAACCCCCTGGGTTTGGATAACACCGTTACGGCTGGGATCATCAGCGCTTTGGGCCGTTCCAGCGGGGAGATTCGGGTGCCTGACAAGCGGGTATCTTTTATCCAAACGGATGCGGCCATTAACCCCGGCAACTCCGGCGGCCCGCTGCTCAACGCTCAAGGGGAGGTGATCGGGGTGAACACCGCCATCATCCAGGGAGCGCAAGGGTTGGGCTTCGCCATCCCCATTGAGACGGCCCAGCGGGTGGCCAATCAGTTGATCACTCGCGGCAAGGTGGATCACCCCTACCTGGGCATCCGCATGCTCACGCTGACTCCAGAGCTGAAGGAGCGCCTCAACCAGGATCCCAATAGCCGCATTTTGATAACGGTGGATCAGGGTGTACTGATTGGCGAAGTCATCCAGGGATCCCCAGCGGAACGGGCAGGGCTGCGGTCTGGGGATGTCATTCTCTCCATCAATGGTCGTGCCGTAACCACAGCCGATCAGGTGCAACAGGAGGTGGAGCGCACTGAGGTGGGCAGCACCCTGGAGCTGGAGATCGAGCGAGCCGGGCGGCGACAGAAGATCCGGGCGGTAACGGGCTCTTTCCCGGTTCCGAGCGGAGGCTGATTGGGCATGGTTGACCGCCCCTCAAGTATCAACCAGACCCCAGCGACACAGCAGGGTTGTTGTCAATGGGGGTGAACTTCCCTCTTCCCCTGGGAGAGGGGCTGGGGCGGTGCTGATCGCGCCAGCGGGACGGAGTCCTATCGCGCCAGCGGGACGGAGTCCTATCGCGCCAGCGGGACGGAGTCCTATCGCGCCAGCGGGACGGAGTCCTATCGCGCCAGCGGGACGGAGTCCTTACACTTGGGCTATTTCAAACCAACTTGCAGTGACCGTACTGGCGATCTCTACGGTTGGTTCTTGCAGTTACGGCTCAGGGAAAATAATGGTTTAATGGTGACTTAACAGTCGAAACTTCCTGGCCCAGGCCGGAACGCTCTCGGCAGGGCCTCTTGTCATTAGCCTGGGATCCCTTCTCCCCTTGCCTATGCTGAAAACCACTCGTCGCTTGGCTTTGCTGGCCCTGTCGGGGCTGGCAGCTCTTGTTCTCACTCCCCATCGCGCCAGCGGGACGGAGTCCTTAGGGGGCCTCGCCAAGCCCATTACCGTCGGCTCCAAGGACTTTACCGAGCAGTTTATTTTGGGGGAAATGTACGCCTTAGCCCTGGAGGCGGCAGGGTTCACGGTGGAGCGCAAGCTCAACCTGGGCGGAACACCGGTAGCCCATGCGGGCTTGTTGAGCGGCGAGATCGATCTCTACCCCGAGTACACCGGCACTGGCCTGCTGACAGTGCTCAAGTTGCCCAGCAGCGGCGACCCGGCAGAGGTGTACGCGACGGTGGCCCGCGAGTACGAGAGCCAGTTCCAACTGATTTGGCTGGATCCCGCCCCCCTGAACAACACCCAGGCCCTGGCCATGACCCGCGCCAGAGCGGCTGAGCTGGGCATTGCCACCATCTCGGACATGGTGGCCAAAGCGGGCGAGCTGGTGATGATCGGGCCGCCGGAGTTTCAAGCCCGCGAGGATGGCCTACCTGGGATCCAAGCCGTCTACGGTAATTTCCGGCTCAAGGCCTACAAAGCAGTGGATCCCGGCCTCCGCTACCAGGGCTTGGTCAATGGGGAAGCGGATGTGGCAGTGGCCTTCGGCACCGATGGAGAAATTGCCGCCTTTGACCTGGTGCTGCTGGAGGATGACAAGCAGCTTTTCCCCCCCTACCAGGTGGCGCCGGTGGTGCGCAAGGACACCCTAGAGGCCAACCCCGGCATTGCCGCTGCCTTAAATGCCCTTTCCCCCCTGCTGACGGACGAGGTGATGCAGCGGTTGAACTACGAGGTGAGCGGCAACCGCAAGGAGCCGGCGGAGGTGGCCAGAACTTTCTTGGTGGAAGCCGGCATTCTCAAGAAATAACCTTGCCTGTTGCATGAGACCCTGAGGTGAGCACCGTCGAGTTCGAGCGGGTATCGCTGCGCTTTCCCCACAGTTCCCAGCCGGCTGTGGACGAGTGCAGTTTTTCCATAGAATCGGGCCAGTTGGTGGTCATCCTGGGGCCTTCTGGCTGCGGCAAAACCACCCTTCTGAAAATGGTGAATCGCTTGCTGGATCCCACCCAGGGGCAGATTCGCTTGGACGGGCGGGATATCCGCCAGTTTCCCATCACGGCTCTGCGGCAGCGGATCGGCTATGTTATCCAGCAATCGGGGCTGTTTCCCCACATGACGGTGGCCCAGAATGTGGCGGTAGTGCCGCGACTTTTGGGGTGGCCGAAGGAGCGCATCCGCGAGCGGGTGGACGAGCTGCTCAGCTTGGTTAATTTGCCCCCCCACGAGTACCGCCACCGCTACCCTGCCCAACTGTCGGGTGGACAACAACAGCGGGTCGGTCTGGCTCGGGCCCTGGCCGGGGATCCAGGGCTGCTGCTGATGGACGAGCCTTTTGGGGCCATCGATGCCATTACCCGCAGCAAGCTGCAAGATGAGATCCTGCGCCTGCAACGGCAATTGAAAAAAACCATCCTGTTCGTCTCCCACGATGTGGAAGAGGCGCTGCGCCTGGCGGATCGCATTTTGGTGATGCAGAAGGGGCGGGTGGTGCAGTTCGACACTCCCTTTCGGCTGCTCACCCAGCCGGCTACTCCCTTTGTCAGGGAACTGCTGGGGGCAGATGACATGGTACGGCAGTTGAGTGTGCTGCGGGTGGAAACGGCGATGGCCGGGATCCCGCACAACCACAAAATCCAAGAGGGAGCGATGGTGAGGCCCCAGGCCACTTTGCGGCAAGCCTTGTCCCTGCTGTTGCGCACAGGGGCGGCAGCCCTGACGGTGTGGGAGGACGGGCGGGCCATCGGCGTTTTGACCTTGGATCACATTCGCAGCTTGGCCATGCTGGAGGGGGGATCCGCGTGAGCTATCTCCTCAACCACCCCGGCCTGATGTGGCAGCTCACCCAAGAGCATCTGGCGATGGTGGGGATGACCTTGGGCATGGCGGTGGTGCTGGCGGTGCCGCTGGCTCTGCTGGTTCACCACGTGCGCTGGTTGGCCCTGCCGGTCATGGGGATCCTCAGCATCCTGTACACAGTGCCCAGCCTGGCTTTGATCATTTTGTTGGTGCCCTGGCTTGGCCTCAATGCCCGCTCGGTGGTGGTGGCGATGGTGATCTACACGCAGGTGATCTTGGTGCGCCATTTTTGCGTGGGCCTGCGCTCGGTCGAGCCTGCCATCCTGGAAGCTGCCAAGGGCATGGGGATGAACCTCTGGCAACGGTGGTGGCAGGTGCAGGTGCCGCTCATGCTGCCCATTGTTTTGGCAGGGCTGCGGCTGGCGGCAATTGTGGCCATTGCCATTGCCACCGTGGGCGCCAAGTTTGGGGCAGGGGGACTGGGAACCCTGCTGTTCGATGGCATTGCCCAGGCCGGTCGCTACGACAAGATCTGGGCCGGATCCCTGGCGGTGGGATCCCTGGCCTTGCTGGTGAACACAGCCTTGCTCAGCCTGGAATGGGCGGCCCGTCGTGGCTGAGGGGGTAGACTTAAGGACTCCGTCCCGCTGGCGCGATCGGGCAGGTTTATCCTCTAGTTGTGTGGGGCGAAACTGGGTGTAGCATGGGTGAGCAACCAGGGACTCCGTCCCGCTGGCGTGAGCGGGTGAGAGATTGGTCATCCCGCGCCGATTGGGAGCTGATGGAAGCGCTCAAGGCGGGGCAACCTGCTGCTCTGGCTGCGCTCTACGATCGCTATGCCGGCTTGGTCTATGGGCTGGCCTTCAAGATCCTGGGCCACGTGGCCGAGGCAGAAGACCTGACTCAGGAGGTGTTTGTCGAGCTGTGGCGCAAGGTTGGCTGTGATCCAAGGACTCCGTCCGAGTCGCGCGAGCGGCGGGGATCCCTGAGCAGTTTTTTGTGCATCCTGACCCGCTCGCGGGCCATTGACCGTCTGCGTTCTCAGGGCAGCCACCAACTTCTTTTGAAACGCTGGCAGACCATTCTCAGCGCCGATAGCAAGACTCGGTTCCCTTTTGAGCAGGTTTCCATCGAGGAGCGGCGGCAAGCGGTGCAAGCGGCCCTCAGCCAATTGCCCGAAAACCAACGGCAGATCCTGGAGTTGCTCTATTACCAAGGGTTGAGCCAGGCGGACATTGCTCGCCAATTGGGGATCCCGTTGGGGACGGTTAAGACCCGCTCTCGCCAAGCTCTCTGCAAATTGCGGGGATCCCTGCGCGCCCTTCTGGGTTTCTGCTCGCGTTAGCGGGACCGCGTCCTTTCGCGTCAGCGGGACGGAGTCCTAGGTTTGGAGTTGAGTTCTGGTGTCGGGATGGCCATGTCTGATCGCGTCAGCGGGACGGAGTCCTTTCGCGTCGGCGGGACGGAGTCCTTATCCACCTCGCCCCCTTTAACAGAGGAACGGGAAGAACTGGCCGGCTATCTGCTGGGGGACTTATCTCCTGAACAGGCGAGTGCTCTAGAGGCACGCCTAACCCAAGACCCTCGGCTGGTGGCCGAACTGCAAGCCTTGCAAGAAACCTTGGAATTGTTGCCCTACGGATTGCCAGGAGTACTCCCGCCTGCCAGCTTGCGCGACCAGGTGATGGCAGAGGTGGGGGCTATCGGCTTACGCGAGCAGGAGATGGCAGTCCCCCTTCACTCTCCACTGCCTGCTTTTGGGGTGGGGTGGCGCTGGTTGGGAGGCTTGGTGGCGGCAATTTTGGTTCTGCTCAGCTTGGACAACTGGCGACTGCGGCAAGCTCTGCAACTGGCCCAGCTAGAATCGGTGCGGGCATTATCCCATCTCCTGCAACAGCCGGGATCCCGTCTGGTGCATTTGCAGGGGGAGGCGGGGACGGCCAACGTGCTGTTTCGCCCAGGAGACTGGCAGGAGGTTATCTTGGCCGCACGGGATCTGCCCCAACCGGTGGCGGGGGAGCGCTACTCCCTCTGGCTCAAGCTGGATAATGGCGAGTTCCTCCACTGTGGTGACTTTCAGGTGGATGCTCAAGGCTCTGCTCTGGTGGCCCTACGCCCATCCCGCACGTTGCCGGCAGGTACCCGCGCCCAAGAGCTGGTGATTGCGACCGGTTCCCGCCAACTGCCCGCTCGCGCCAGCGGGACGGAGTCCTTGAAACCCCTTCTGACGGGCAAGGTGTGAGGTGAGAGGAAGGGTTGACCTGCGGAGGTTGGCTGTGCTGGTGGGGGCGCTACTGGCCCTTCTGGCCTTGTGGTGGACGGATCCCACGCCAACAACCCTAAGCCAATACGTTACTTCTTTGCAGGAGCGCACTCCTTCTCAACTCCACAACATTCGCCGAGCCGTCCAAAGCCTGGATGGAGTTTACATCATGCCTGCGACACGCTCACGGGAACAGGCAGAAGTGATTTTTTCCTTCAACCAAGTGGTGGGGCCGCGCAGCCTGGAACGAGGCTATGTGCCCGCGCCGGTGTTTATGGTGGCCGAAACCCTGGATTCGGTTGGGGGAGGAATCTGTCAGGTGTCCTCTAGCCTTTACAATGCCGCTCTGTTGGCAGGGCTGGAGGTGGTGGAGAGGCACCCCCATTACCGGCAGGTAGAGTCGGTGCCCCCTGGCTTAGATGCCACCGTTTGGTACGGCTTGGCCGACCTCAAGCTGCGCAACCCTTTCCCCTGGCCGGTGCGCGTACGAGTTCAGATCCGCGGCCCAAACCTGATTGTGTCCGTGCTGGGACGGGGATCCCGCCACGCCCTGAGGATCCCACCCATCCGTGTAGAGGGGCACCGGCTGGATCCCCAGCATTTGCAGGTGAGCGTGTATCGGGGTAACGAGCGCCTCTCCCAAGATCGCTATGTCGTTGCTCCCTAGCCTCTCATCGCGCCAGCGGGACGGAGTCCTTTTTTCGCCCCATTGGCCCCCTACTTCAGCGTCTCAGGAGCAGCTCCCCAGCAACCTCCACGCAGGGATCCATGTTAATTTCTACACCAACATGGTTAGCGACAGGGTCGGCGACAAGCCTCAAACCCTGATTCTTCCGTTGACCCGGTCGATCCCGCTCTGGGCAAGGGTTTCAGGCCCCTCGGCGGAGAAAAATAAGGGGAAATTGCAGCCGTTCGCGCCAGCGGGACGGAGTCCTTAAACGAGACCCTGTCGATCTAGGCCCCTGGATCCCGCTCTGGGCAAGGGTTATAATCGGCGGGAGTCGCTTCCCTTCGGGGAAGTGGAATTAATGGAAACAATGGAAACAAAAACAACTAAACGGAAACAGACGAAACATAAAGCTGCAGCTCCGCCTGAGCTTCTCGAGCCATCTGTTCCCGGTAGGCCGGGGGAGCGATCACCTCGCCGTTGGGCCGCCAATCCCGCAGGCGCATGGTGAAATTGGTATCTCCCACCCGTACCCAGGCGCGGAAGTACCGGTCGCTGGCTGGTCTTTGCCGGACAATGTTCAAAATCTGTTCGCGCTCCCGCGCATCCGCCACTGCCTGCTGCACCAAAGCCGGGATCCGCTTGTAGGCAATGGGCTGGAAGGTGGGATGTCGCGCTGTGCTCTCCACGTAGCGACGGGCAAACTCTGGGGAAAACCGGAGAATCAACAAAGCCTTGGGCAAGTAAAAATCGGATCCCCAGGCCTCTTCCCATGCCGCCTGGACTTCTTCCGGGCTGGGCAGCTTCCTCTGCCGTTTGCGGGTTGCCAGCTCTGGCGGAATGGAAGGAGCGTCCCAGGGAATCACCGCCAGGCGCTCAGACTGGATCCGATCTAAGCGGAAATTGTGCCAGCCCAGGGATCCCTCGGGGGTGGGGAGCTGGCCAAAGGCTGCCAAATACTTGGCGCGGCGGGCATAGAACAAACAGACTGGGTAAGTGAGAACGTGTCGGATCCCATGTTGGCGGGTGGCGTAGTCAAAACCGATCACCCCCGCTTCTGGGTTGGCCCAAAAGGCTTCCAGCTGGTTTTGATATTCGTCCACCCGTTCTTGCTGTTCGTCCGAGAGGATGTACTCAAACCACACAAACAGCCGCCGCTGCGAGTGCTGATCGCGCCAGCGGGACGGAGTCCTTTGGTTGGCCCAGATTTCATCCAGCAAAACCTGCACATCTGGATGTACAAAGGCCACATCGCTGAGGATGTGATAGATCTGTTCCAGTTGATGGCCCGATAAGGTCAAAGCCGATGAAGATACGGGCAGTTGGGGACGATCCCCCGGCGCACGGCAGCGAAAATTATCTCTCCGCCTAGAGTTGGCCTGAATTTGTTGCAGCCAACCCCGGGCAGCCAGGTAATCCAGCTCTTTGCGCAGGGTGCGATGGGTCTTGTGAAAGGGTTGAGCAGATAGCAGCGCTTCCAGATCCGGAACTTCTGCTTTTAAGGCGGCCAATAGGTTGGGATCCTTCAGCCAAAACCTCAAGGGTTTCCAGCAAATGCAGTCAACATCAGGACAGGGTGAAGGGATCCCTTTTGCCAGATCCTGCTTGGGGTGCCGTGGTGAGAGCAAGCGATCCCAAATGTGGGTATAGCCAAACGTTTCCGGCAGATCCCGCCATCCCTCCTCGCCATACAAGCAATCGAGCAACACCCACAGGCGCACGGCCCGCTCCAGGCGCTCGGCCAACTGACCGCCCGCTAACCAACGCAACACTTCCACCGTCAAAGGCAGCTCAAATCCGCTCATCCGACAGTTCCCTCGGTTCTTAGGTCAACCAGTTGATGGCACTCCAGGCCAGGGGTTTTCTTGGAGCAAGGCGCAAGTGAGAGCCTGACCACTCTGACATGAGTTGGAACCTTCCACTTCCAATCTCTTCCATACTGAAGTCAACCTGTCTCGTCAAATCTGCCCATGGCTGCTGTGGCACTGCATTTGCTTTCCGGCTGTCTGGCCGATCGCGCCAGCGGGACGGAGTCCTTTCGCGCCAGCGGGACGGAGTCCTTGGACCCTCGAAGATCCCATTCTTCGGAACTGTCTTTTCAGGTCATCGAAATTGAGCTGACCCGACCGGATCGCCTGGTTTTTCCAGAGGATTTGGCTCAGCTTCAGCTGCCTGCCGGGATCAATGCCCAGTTGGGGGTGGTTCTGACGGGGCGGGCCCCCATTTGGCTGTATGGCTGGCTGGTGCATGAGTGCCACTTCACCCGTTGGGTGGCCTGTTATGACCCACGCTTGGGCGCGGTGGTGGTCTCCAGCCATACCCCCGAAGTGCGGGTGGGCCAGGTCATCCCCTGGGTGCAGGGAAGGCCGGGCAAGGCCTACGGCCCGCTGACGCGAACAGAATTGGCAGCGGCGGTGATGGTGGTGGGCCCCCCCGACAGTGGCAAAAGCCGTCTTGCCCGCGCCCTCTTCGAAGCTCTGCTGCCGGAGCATCCCGATATTTATCTGCAACGGGCCCATTGGGATGGGGAAGGCAATTGGACTTTAGACTTGCCACCAGAAGAGGCGAAGATCCTCAAGCACCAGTACCGGGGCTCTTTTACCCCCGAATTTTTCAGCTTCCATGCCCAGGCCATTCTGGCTTTGCGCCGGCAAAAGAGTTTGGTGATTGTGGATGTGGGCGGCAAGGTGGATCCGCAAAAGCAGCCGATCCTGGAAGCCTGCTCCCACTACCTGGTGGTCAGCCGGGATCCCGAGGCTATCCCTCTCTGGCACGAGTTTTGTCGAGACCGGGGCAATTTGCGCTGTGTGGCCATCCTGCACACCTCGCCCGGCCCTCCTCAAGTGCTCAAAGACTCACCTGAGTTGGAAATTCGCTGGGATCCCAACTCTCCTCCCCCCGCGGAGCTGCTGCGGGCGGTGCGCCGCCTCATTCACTAGAGCTGCAGGTTCAGAATTGGAGGGGCGGGTCAGCATATATCGCATCCCAGACGCTGGCCGTTTTGGACGAGCGGTTGCGCAATGTTGTGGGCGAGTTCCAAGAGAGGTTTGCGGATCGCCTGACCAGGGGCTGCACCTGATGGCCAAGGTGTGTGGTTTTTGGGTTTTGGGTTGCCTTGTCGCCCTCTCGCTCCGTCAACTGCTCCAGGTTGGATTTACCGGTAAGCCGCCTCTGGGTTGGCTTCATGGCCGTAGAGATAGCTGAGAACCGAGTTGCGCAGGCGGTAGTACTGCGGATCTTCAAGAATCCGCTCGCGATCCCGAGGGCGCGGGAAGGGGATGGTCACGATCTGCCCGATGGTGGCTGCAGGGCCATTGGTCATCAGCACCAGGCGGTCGGCCAAAAACAGCGCCTCATCAATGTCGTGGGTAATCATCAAAACCGTGCAGCGATGTTCATCCCAAATGCGCAACAGCTCCTCTTGAAGCTCCTCTTTGGTAATGGCATCCAAGGCCCCGAAGGGTTCATCCAAAATCAGCACTTCTGGACGGATGGCCAACGCACGAGCAATGGCTACCCGCTGTTTCATCCCTCCCGAAATTTGCGAGGGATATTTCTGAGCGGCTTCCCCCAGCCCCACCAAATCCAAATGTTCTTCCACAATTCGATGCTTTTCCGACTGGCTCTTTTGGGGAAATACCGACCGAACGGCCAAATAAACATTTTCATAAACCGTGAGCCAAGGCAACAGGGCATACCCTTGAAACACTACCATGCGCTCCGGGCCAGGAGCTGTAATCGGCTGCCCTTTCAGCTTCACCGAGCCACTGGTGGGCTGGGCAAATCCGGAAACCATATTCAGCAGGGTGGTTTTGCCACAGCCGGAATGCCCAACCAGGCAGACAAACTCTCCCTCGTTCACACTGAGGTTGATATCTCGCAAGACGGGATAATCCCCCTTGGGAGTTGAGTAGGTCTTGCTGACATTCTCAAGGCTTAGGTAGGGTTCTGCGGCTACGTTCGCTGGGGTAGAGGTTGTCAAGAGGGCAGTCATCGTAGGGTGCTCCAACTCATGATTTTCTCACAACGGGGAATGTGCTTTTGCAAGGGCGCCCAAGTGGGTATCTAGAGCAACACAGGACGACGATCTAAGGCAACCTCGGCTACATAAATATCGTGCTTAATCGCCAAGCTGTTGAGGTAGGCCAGGGGATCCTCGCCATTAAAAGGGATCCCGTCGAACAACTGAATGGGCTGCCGCTGGTAAGACACATCCAGCCCCAGCTCGCGGGCTGCCGTACTGAATACCCCCACCTGACACACCCGCTCTACAATCTCCACCCAGTTGCGAGGGAAGGGCAGATCCCCCCAGCGGGCCATTTGGGTCATCATCCACAGATGCTCGGTGCGGCTGGGACGGTTGCCGGCTCCCAGAAAGAAGCGGTGGTGGGCATATTCCCGCATCGGCCTGTCCAAGTCACAGATTAGGCGCTGGGGATCCCCCAGATGAATGTAGGATGGGTCGGTGCTCAGGTAGGCGCGGCGGCTGAGCAGCTCGCGAATCTCGTCGTGATGGGCCGGATCTTCACAGTAGCGGCAGGCTTCCAACAGCGCTTTGACCAAGGCAATGTGGGTGTTGGGGTAGGCTCTGGCCCAATCTTCTCGCACCCCCAACACTTTGCCGGGATGGCCCAGCCAAATCTCCAGGTCTGTAGCCACCGTAAAGCCACTGCCCTCTAAGGCTGCCCGCAAATTCCAGGGCTCTCCCACACAGTAGCCATCGATGTTGCCGGCTGTCAGGTTGGCCACCATCTGGGCCGGAGGCAGCGTTTTCAGTACCACATCGTGATCCGGGTGGATCCCGCCGGCTGCCAGCCAATAGCGCAACAGCAAATTGTGCATAGAGCTGGGATGCACCACCCCAAAGGTAAGCCGACGGCTGGGACTATCCAGGATGTAAGCCTTCAACTGGCTGAGGGTGTGGATCCCTTGCTCATAGAACCGCTTGTGCAAGGTGATAGCATTGCCGTTGCGGGTCAAGGTGAGAGCCGTAACCACCGGCTGAGGCGGGTTATCCCCTCCACCCAAGGACATCCACACCGGCATACCGGCGGGCATTTGGGCCGCATCCAGATAACCTCCCTGAATGCCGTCTTGGATCCCTCGCCAACTGGTTTCCCGCACCAAATTCACTTCTTCCAAGCCGTGTTTGGCAAAGAACCCTTTTTCTTTGGCCACAGCCAACGGAGCGCAGGCAGTGAGGGGCACAAAGCCGATCTCCAAGTTGATCTTTTCCAAGCCATGCCTGGCCACCACAGTGCTGCGGCGAGCACGCCATTGCTTGATGCGTTTTTGTTGGTTCAAAAAGTAGATGATCTCGCTGCGGTAGCTGTAGTAGCTGGGATGGTTGACCACCTCCAGCCGACGGCGGGGCCGAGGAATATCAATGGTCAAAATGTTCCCAATTCGGGATCCCGGCCCATTGGTGAGCATGACCACACGATCTGACAGAAGAACCGCTTCGTCCACATCGTGGGTGACCATGAGAGTGGTCATCTGATGTTCTTCACAGATGCGCATTAACTGCTCTTGCAAGTTCCCGCGCGTGAGCGCATCCAAAGCGCCAAATGGCTCATCCAACAACAACACTTTGGGCCGCAAAGCCAGGGCACGGGCAATGGCCACCCGCTGCTTCATACCCCCGGACAATTGGGCTGGGAGCTTATCTGCTGCGTGGCGCAAGCCCACCAGATCAATGTGCTCTTCCACGATCTGCTGACGCTCGGCTGGAGAATGCTTTTTAAGAACGGCATTCACCGCTAGCGCAATGTTTTGCCGAACCGTTAGCCAAGGCAAAAGCGAGTAATGCTGAAACACCACCATGCGATCGGGGCCGGGAGCCGTAATGGTATGTCCATCCAAAGCTACGATCCCCCCTGTCGGCAAAGACAGACCCGCCACCATGTTTAACAGGGTGGATTTGCCACAGCCGGAGTGGCCGATTAAGGAGACAAACTCCCCTCGATGGATTTGCAGATCGATCCCTTTCAGAGCAAGGTATTCCTGCCCTCCGGGCAGAGCAAAAGATTTTTCCACCTGCTCCACACTGACCAATACAGACACAGAAAACCTCCCAACCTATCACCCGTCTAGCCTCAAACCAACCACATACTGACAACACATCCAACACATCATTGGTTGGCTATCTTGTTTTGCAAAACAGACATCAGGCGATCCAAAAGCAATCCCACCGCTCCGATGTAGATGACGGCAACGATGATCTCCGTAACGTAGTTCTGCTGGTAGGCATCCCAGATGAAAAAGCCGATCCCCGGCACACCCGACATCACAATCTCTGCGGCAATAATGGCCAGCCAAGATAGGCCAATACCAATGCGCAGACCTGTGAACATGTAGGGCAGGGCTGAGGGCAGCAACACCTTAAAAAAGAAGTCCACTTTGGAGAGCTTGAGCACTTTGGAGACGTTGATGTAGTCTTCCGGGATCTGTCTCACCCCCACAGCCGTGTTGATGAGAATGGGCCAAATTGAGGTGATAAAAATAACAAACAGGGCAGCCGGCTCATTGCGCTGCAAAGCAGCCAAGGAAATGGGCACCCAAGCTAAGGGAGCTACCATGCGCAAGAATTGAAAGATGGGATCCAAAGCTCGGTTGATCCACACACTGCTTCCCACCAAAATGCCCAACGTGATGCCCACCAAAGCGGCACTGCAATAGCCGATGGCCACCCTTTGTAGGCTGGCCAAGGTTTGGCGCAGCAGCCCTTGGTCGAGGTCGCTGTTGCGATACAAAGGATGCAGGATCAGATATCGGCTGCGCTCGTCCATCCACACATCCCAAGGCCCCGGCAGCCGAATTAGGTTGGCACTGGCCAAGATCTGCCAGATGAGCAGAAATCCAACAATACCCACCACAGGGGGGAGAATCTGATCTCGGTACTTCGCCAAATCGAACTTCGCCGTTGCAGATTTTGCCGGAGAAGAAAGTGTTGTCGTCATAGCTCCTGCAGAGGATAGGGTTTTACAAGGTTCTCTGGTGTTGCGCTTTTGGAACGCCCCGATCGAGGGGTTCTACACCGTGTTGGAGACAGAGCATGAGCTTGGATCGGCCTTGCCTTTTCCTTGGAGGGGCAAACACAGGGATTGCAAACTCAACAAAACTCTCACGACAATTAGAAAGCTCAGCGCCCCCACGGCTATCGAGAGAATGAGCTTGTCCCAGCGGGGCTGGGCCGGCCTCTCAAAAGGAGGATCCCTGAAGAGTTCGCGCGGAACGTGAAGTAGAGCCAACATAGCCGATCCTCAACATAGCATTCAAAGTTATTCAAAAAGTGCGAGGCTCATAGCATCCATCAACTTTCCATCGTTTGGGCAGAAAGCTCGGCACCGCTTTTTTCGACCTCGTGGGATCCCACAGGTAGGCAGGATCCCTGTCGCGCGAGAGATTCGAACAAGGAAATGGTAAGCCATGGACTTCCTGCGAAAGAAGGTGAGGAACTTGGCCCAATCAAGCTATTCAGCTAGACCCTTTTGATTTTCAGGCTGTTCAGGTAAGCCTGCGGATCCTGTGGGTCAAACACCACACCGTCAAAGAAACGCTCTGTTCCCCGCGAGGTGTTGTTGGGGATGTTCTTCACCCCCAGTGCCTGGGCGGCCTCACGCCAGAGATCTTCACGGTTCACTTCATCCACCAGACGACGGGCAGTATCCAGATCGGGAAGGAAGCGAGCGTGGAAGCCCCAACGCAAGGATTCCGTCAGGAACCAAAGGTCATGGCTCTTATAGGGGTAAGAGACGCTGCCCCGGCCATCTTCCCAGTACAAGGGCCCGGCATTGAAATCTTGAACAGCTGGCTTGCCGTCTCCCAATTCGTAGTTGCCTTGAAAGGGAGGGGTGAGAACTTTAACCGGCACATTCAGGTAGGCACGCCCTGAGAGAATGCGTGTCAGTTCTTCTCGGTTGGCCGGATCGTCGCACCATTGCTGCGCTTCCATCACCGCCATCAAAGTGGCTTGTGTGGCCCTGGGGTTTTGCTCTACCCAATCGGCGCGAATGGCCAAGTATTCTTCGGGGTGAAAGGGCCAAATCTGTTGGGTAAGGGCCGCCATAAACCCGATCCCATCAGCCACAATCCGGTAGGGCCAGGGATCCCCGGTGCTAAAAGCATCCATGGTGCCATTGCGCATTCCCTGCACCGTTTCGGCAGAGGGAACCGCCAACAGGTCGATGTCTTGATCCGGATCTACCCCCCCAGCAGCAAACCAGTAACGGATCCAAAAATCTTGATTGACGTTGGGGAAGGTATGAGCGGCCTTGAATTTGCGTCTGTTGCTGGCGCTGAAATTTTTGATGTAATCCGCGGCTCCCGAGATATCCAGCCCCAAACCCTTGCCAACATGCATTCCAGCAATGGCAATTCCGTTGCCTTGGGTGATCAACTGACACAGAACTGCCATGCGCACCGGCTGATTGTTGGTGATGGCGCCAATGTGGATCATGTGAGGCATCGGCATCTGCCACTGGCCACCGTCGATTCCCCCACCCGCTGAGCCAATAACCACATTGTCACGGGCTGCCGGCCAACTGGCCTGCTTCAACACCTCTACACCGGTCATGCCATGCTTGTCGAAAAAGCCCTTTTCCTTGGCGATGATCAGGGGGGCAGACTCCACAATCGGTATAAAGCCTAACCTGAGATTGGGGGTTTCTGGGCCGCTGGCCTGGGCAACCCAGTAGCCTGTGCTGGCCCGTGCTAAGCTGCCACTCACGAGTCCACCCACGGTGGACGCACCCGCAGACAGCAAAAAGTTACGACGTGACGTCATGCTCACCTCATCGAAAGGATATGTGAAGGCAAGATGGAAGCTTTCCGGTTCAAGTCGCCTGACCCATGGATTTCCTTCGTGAAATCTCAAGAAATCCTTAAATCTCAGCTTGGTTGATATCCTAAGGGCAAATAAATATAGAAACAATACAATTATTATTTTGGTAAGCATAGACTTCCGTTTATCATTGTTGCGATGGCTTAGGTCTCAATGGCGTTTCCTCCAACGGCGGCTTGCTCTGGGCAAAACAACTCAACAGATTGGGGATCCCTGCCCCATGCCGGCTACCACTGGGATGGCTGCACAGAGCGGTTTTTTGAGGGTTGGTATAGCCGGGTAACGTTGCCCGGGGATCCGCCCATCAGCTTTGCCTTCATGTACGCCATCGATCCCAAGCGCGGGGGCATGGCGCAGGTGTTGGGGCCGGAGGAGGAGTTGCATTGGCGCACCTTCCCCAATCCCCGCCGCTTTTGGGCCAGCTCAACCCATCTGGCCTTGGGGCACTCAGGGATCCCAGACCCTGGCTGTCGCGGCCTTCAGGATCCCTTCACCTTCTTCCAGCGCACCGCCAGCGGCTACCAATACACCGCCCACCTCAATCAGGGGATTTTGCCGGATCCCTTGGGCTCTGAGCCCATTCGCTGGCTTTACCGCATTCAGCCTCGTTTTGCCTATGGGATCCCACCCCGAGCCACCATGGGAGCCTGGTCTTATCTGCCCATCTTTGAGCCGGGCTGGCAGATCCTCATGAGCCATGGCTTGGCCACCGGCTGGGTGGAGTGGAGAGGCAGGCGCTATGCATTTCAGCAGGCTCCTGCCTATGCCGAAAAAAATTGGGGCCAAAACTTTCCTCGCCGCTGGTTTTGGATCCAGTGCAACGCCTTTCCCCAACATCCCGGCCTTAGCCTCACCTGTGCCGGAGCTGAGCGGCAGGTGCTCACCCGCCCCGAGGAAGTGGCCCTGATCAGCTTGCATGGATGGGGATCCCAGCCCTTTTTGGAATGGCGACCCGGATCCGCTCGGCTGACCTGGCAAGTGGATCCCTGGGGATCCTGGCGAATCTGGGGAGAAAGTGCCCTCTGGTGTATTCAGCTAGAAGGGCACACGCGGCGGCCTGGCCAAACTGTATTCGCCCCTGGCCCAGAAGGGATGCAGCGCAACTGTCGGGATACCCTGGCAGGACATCTGCACCTGCAGCTTTGGCAGCGCAACGGCCAAGTCTGGACGCCGGTGATCAAGGCCACCAGCCCCCAAGCCGGCCTGGAAGTGGGGGGAGAAGTTCCGCGACCTTGGCAAGGGCAATGTTAACGCTGGCGGATATCTACACCCCCGTTGGACTTTCCAAAAAACGCTCTTGTGCTAGAATGCCTAAGCCACATTGATAGATGTCCATCTCTGTCTCTGGATAGTACTGGATAGTATCTGAGTAACTATGGACAGATAGTATGGACAGACAGTCAACCGTGGTTGGCCCGCCCCTTTTGCGCCTGTAGCTCAGTGGACTAGAGCACGTGGCTACGGACCACGGTGTCGGGAGTTCAAATCTCTCCAGGCGCGTTTTGGCCCCAGACAGCTTCCGTCTGGGGTATTTACCGTCCCTTGGTTTCGCCAGAACTTGTGCTAGGATTACCCCTATCAAGTCCGCCTTGATGCAGGCGTAGGGAGCCCGAGGATCATGTTTGAACGCTTTACAGAAAAAGCCATCAAGGTGATCATGCTGGCCCAAGAAGAAGCCAGACGGTTAGGTCACAATTTCGTTGGCACCGAGCAAATTTTGTTGGGGTTAATCGGCGAGGGCACTGGGGTCGCCGCCAAAGTTCTCAAGTCCATGGGAGTGAACTTGAAGGACGCCCGCATTGAAGTCGAGAAAATTATCGGTCGGGGATCCGGTTTTGTGGCCGTCGAGATCCCTTTCACTCCCCGCGCCAAGCGAGTGCTGGAACTCTCTCTAGAAGAGGCCCGCCAGCTCGGCCACAACTACATCGGCACTGAGCACCTGCTCCTGGGCCTAATCCGAGAAGGGGAAGGGGTGGCAGCCCGCGTTTTGGAAAACCTGGGGGTGGATCTCTCCAAGGTGCGCACCCAGGTGATCCGCATGTTGGGCGAGACCGCCGAAGTGACGGCAGGGGGGGGATCCTCCAGTCGCACCAAAACGCCCACCCTGGACGAATTCGGCTCCAACCTAACTCAACTGGCCCAGGAGGGCAAGCTGGATCCGGTGGTCGGTCGGACGCGGGAGATCGAGCGGGTGATCCAGATCTTGGGCCGCCGCACCAAGAACAACCCCGTCCTCATTGGCGAGCCAGGGGTGGGCAAAACTGCCATTGCCGAAGGCTTGGCCCAGCGCATTGTGCAGGGGGATGTGCCGGATATTTTGGCCGACAAGCGGGTGATCAGCCTGGATATTGGTTTGCTGGTGGCCGGCACCAAGTACCGCGGCGAGTTTGAAGAGCGCCTCAAGAAAATCATGGATGAGATCCGCAATGCCGGCAACATCATCCTGGTCATCGACGAGGTGCATACCCTGATCGGGGCCGGGGCTGCGGAAGGGGCGATTGATGCCGCCAACATCCTCAAGCCTGCTTTGGCCCGCGGCGAGCTGCAGTGCATCGGCGCCACCACCCTGGATGAGTACCGCAAGCACATCGAGCGGGATGCTGCTCTGGAGCGCCGCTTCCAGCCCATCATGGTGGGCGAGCCGACAGTCTCCGAGACGATCGAGATCCTGTTTGGCCTGCGGGAGCGCTACGAGCAGCACCACAAGCTGAAGATCTCCGATGCCGCCTTGGATGCGGCAGCCAAGCTGGCCGACCAGTACATCTCCGACCGGTTCCTGCCGGATAAGGCCATCGATTTGATCGACGAGGCTGCTTCGCGGGTGCGCCTGATCAACTCTCAACTGCCCCCGGCGGCCCGGGAGCTGGATCAAGAGTTGCGGCGAGTGCTCAAGGAGAAAGACGCTGCGGTGCGGGCCCAGAACTTCGACAAGGCTGGTGAGCTGCGGGATCGGGAGATGGAGATCAAGCAGCAGATCCGCGCCATTGCCGCTGCCAAAAAAGCCGAGGAGAGCAGCCGCAGCGAAATGCCTGAGGTAACCGAAGAGGACGTGGCCCAAGTGGTCAGCGCCTGGACGGGGGTGCCGGTGGCCAAGCTGACGGAAAGCGAGTCGGTGAAGCTGCTGAACATGGAAGAAACCCTGCACCAGCGCATCATCGGCCAAGACGAAGCGGTGCGGGCCATCTCCCGGGCCATCCGCCGCGCTCGGGTGGGGCTGAAAAATCCCAACCGTCCCATCGCCAGCTTCATCTTCTCCGGCCCAACAGGGGTGGGCAAAACCGAGCTGACCAAGGCTTTGGCAGCCTACTTCTTCGGCTCCGAGTCAGCCATGATCCGCCTCGACATGTCGGAATACATGGAGCGGCACACGGTCAGCAAGCTGATCGGATCCCCGCCGGGGTATGTGGGCTACAACGAGGGAGGTCAGCTCACCGAGGCGGTACGCCGTCGCCCCTACACGGTGGTGCTTTTCGATGAGATCGAGAAGGCGCACCCGGATGTGTTTAACCTATTGCTGCAAATCCTGGAGGATGGCCGCCTGACCGATGCCAAAGGCCGCACGGTGGACTTCAAGAACACCCTGATCGTGATGACCTCTAACATCGGCTCGAAGGTCATCGAGAAGGGCGGCGGCAGCCTCGGCTTCGAGTTCAACACCAACGACGAGGATGCCAACTACAACCGCATCCGCAACCTGGTGAATGAGGAGCTGAAGCAGTACTTCCGTCCGGAGTTCCTCAACCGCGTGGACGAGATCATCGTCTTCCGGCAACTGACCAAGGATGAGGTGAAGCAGATTGCCGACATCCTGCTCAAGGAAGTGTTTGACCGCATGACGGAGAAGAAAATCCGCCTCTCGGTTAGCGATCGCTTCAAAGACTTGGTGGTGGAGGAGGGGTATAACCCCAGCTACGGGGCACGCCCGCTGCGCCGCGCCATCCAACGCTTGCTGGAAGACATCCTGGCGGAAGAGATCCTGACTGGGCATGTCCGGGAGGGATCGGAGGTGCTCATCGATGTGGATGAGGAGCGCAAGCCCAAGGTGTTGGTCACGGAGCCGGAGCGGGTTCTCTTGCCTCAAGGGGCGGAGTAAAGCTGGCTTTGAGAGGTCCTCAGACTGCAAGGGATCCGTTGGGATGCTGCGGATCCCTTGTGGTCCTCAAGTGTTGTTTTTCAGTTGAACAGACCCAGGCGTAGGAGATCTCTGGCATGGTGCAATCGACCTACTACTACTATGGCGGCGCTCCGGTTCGTACCCCACCCCCAGATTTGGCTTCGCTGCTGCTGCAGGAGCGCATTGTCTACCTGGGCTTGCCCCTTGCAGAGGAGTCGAATGCCAACGTCACCAAGCTGATCATCGAGCAACTGCTGTATCTGCAGTACGAGGATCGGGAAAAGCCGATCAAGATGTACATCAACTCGACGGGCACCTATAACTACGACACAGCGGCCTTTGCCATTCTGGACACCATGAACTACATCAAGCCGCCTGTGCATACTATCTGCATCGGCAATGCCATTGGGATGGCGGCCATGTTATTGGCAGCAGGAGCCAAAGGATTTCGGGCCAGTCTGCCCAATGCCACGATCGTGCTCCACCAGCCCTATGGGGGCACCCGTGGACAGGCCAGCGACATCGAAATTCGCACCCGCGAGATTCTGACTTTGCGCAACATGATGCTGGAGCAACTGTCCCGCAGCACGGGCCAGCCTATGGAGCGCATCAAGAAGGACACGGAGCGGCTATTTTTCATGACACCAGAGGAAGCCAAAGCCTACGGCCTCATCGATCAGGTGCTGACCAGTTCCAAAGGCGTGCCGAGGTTGGCAGCAGCCAAAAACTAAAGCAGAGGGATCTGTCCATGGTTCAAGTTCCCGTACAGCCTTTAACGGCGGAGGAGTACCTCCACCTCACGGACTGGCCTTATGGAGGACGGATTGAACTTGAAGACGGGTCTATTCGGGAAGTGCCAACCGAGGAGCGCATCAACACCCTCATTGAGCTGTTTCTGATTGCGGAATTGCTCAAGTTTTTGCCCATCCAACGCCTGAGCTTGGGCCAAGTTGAGGTCGAAGTGCCCGCAGCCAAGGCTCGGTTTCGCAACCCAGATGTGATGGTTTTGCATCCCGCTATGTGAGCTTGCTGGGAAACGGTCGCGGAACCATTGGGCTGCCCATGCCCCCGCCGCTGCTGGTGGAGGAGGTGGTTTGCCCCGGAGTGGACCATGAAAAACGCGATGATCAAGACAAGCGCAAAGATTATGCTGCCCGTGGGATCCCGGAATACTGGATTGTGGATCCAGCCAAGCAGTCCGTTTCCGCGGTGCGCTGGGTTGGCGGAGAATACGAAGGCGAGGTCAAAACTGGATCTGGACGCATTGTTTCCTCGGTTTTGCCCCAGCTGGATTTGAGCGCGGAAGATATCTTACAAGCGCGTCGTTCTGTGTTTCATACTTTGCCAGGAGAAACTTATGCCGATTGGAGTGCCTCGGGTTCCCTACCGTTTGCCCGGCGAGCCCTATAGCCAGTGGATTAGCCTTGACGATCGCCTGTACCAAGAGCGGATTTTGTTTATCGGCGAGCCCATTGACGATAGCTTGGCCAATACCATCGTGGGGGTGATGCTCTACCTCAACTCGCAGGATCCGCAAAAGGACATTGTGATGTACATCAATTCTCCCGGTGGCTCTGTGACGGCGGGCATGGCCATCTACGACACCATGAACCACATCAAGCCAGATATCGTTACGGTTTGCGTGGGCCAAGCAGCTTCAATGGGAGCCTTTTTGTTGGCTGCTGGCACCAAGGGCAAGCGGTTTGCCCTGCCCCACTCCCGCATCATGCTGCACCAGCCTTCGCTGGGCACGATCCAAGGCCAAGCCAGCGACATTGAAATTCGCGCCCGCGAAACTCTGCGAGTCAAACGACGCATGAACGAGACCTTGGCACAAACCACCGGCCAGCCGCTGGAGAAAATCGAGCGGGATGTGGAGCGAGACTTTTACCTCTCGGCCACAGAAGCTCAGGCATACGGCATAGTAGACCGGGTGATCCAGGAGCGCTCAGAAGCAATCGCCAGCTAGGATGGCTGGATCCAAAAAATAGCCTGGGCAAGCTCCTGAGTCGGATGTTGAAGAATTGAACCCGCGAGGAATACACCTGGGATCCTTTCATGATCTCACCGTGCCGGTTCTGCGGTGCCGAGAGACGGGCTGAGGTCTTTGGGGTGGCTAGGATTAGGGTGGAGTTAGCCGGGAGATCCGACCAGGTGAACCGACAGCATTGGGCCAGAAGGAGCGGTGGATGGGCCAGTCTGCTGGTGTTCCTGCTGTATCCCCCAGATCAGGCTTTGGCTCTGCCCCCCGCTTCTGAGATCCCTGAGGAGGTGCTGCGGGCCCAGCCCGACTTGCGGGCTCGCTCTCCGGTCGATAATCAGCCCCTCGCCGCCGCCGAGGCTCTGGAACTCCAGGAAGCCTTGGCAGCTCGGCCCGAAACCGGATCCGTCTCCCCCGAGGTGGAACGGCTGATCTTTTTGCTCAGGCTGCGCAAAGGATTTCGAGATCTGTTGCCTTTTTTGTTCCCCTGACTGTTTTCTGGCCCTCACCCCCTGTCCCTCTCTCCCCAAGGGCGAGGGGAAGAGGCCGGTGGGATCCCTTTTTGGTAACGGTAGGGTCCGGCGCGGGATCCCCAGGTTTGTTGGCCAGTGGCGGCGTCAAAGCCCCGATCCCAGGTGATGAATTCGCTGGGGGTGAGGTCGAACTCGATGTGGATATAGGTGCTATCCCCGGGGTTCAGACGACATTCTCCACCTGGCAGCATTTCGCCGTGGTAGCAGTCTGGGCGCTTTTCCACCAAAATGCGACAACCGGGCAAATGCTCCAGGTCGGCCAAGGAGAGCTGCGCCAAGCGCTGCGGATCCTGAGAGGCACCTGCCCAAGCTGCTTGATCCCGCAATTTGTAGTTCTCGATCCGCAAGGGATCCCCCAATACCTGGAGCACCCGGCTGCGATAAAACTGGCCCGGCGTGTGCTGGTTAAATTGCTCGGTAAAAAAGCCGATCCCCTCCGAGAACAGGTGGGGAAGGCGCACGTACCAAAGGCTGACCGGCACAAACCACACCGGCTCTGCCATCGCCTGGGTGCGGTTGCTGTAGTAGCCCTCCAGCCAGTTGGCCAGGGTGTGCAAGTCGGAAGCGGATTTTTCGTCTACCATAGGGAGCTATGACAAAACTTACCCCCAGCTCTAGCTATAGCATTGCCCTGCGCATTCGCCTGCTCAACCAGCCGGGAGCCCTAGCCCGCGTCACCCAGGCCATTGCGGAAGTGGGAGGCAGCCTCAGCCAGATCGATCTCATCCACCAATCGGCAGCAGAAACGGTGCGAGAAATCTGTGTAGATGCCGTCAGCAGCGAGCATGCTCAGCAAATTTACGCCGCCGTTGCCTCCTTGGCCAATGTGAAGGTGGAGCGGGCGGTGGACCGCACCTTTGAGCTGCACCGCGGGGGAAAGCTGCAGGTGGTGGCCAAAAGCCCCCTGGAGAGCGCCGCCGATCTGGCCATGGCCTACACGCCGGGGGTGGGGCGGGTTTCCCTAGAAATTGCTGCCAACCCCGCCGCGGTCTATGAGTACACCATCAAGGGCAACAGTGTAGGCATTGTAACCGATGGCAGTGCGGTGCTGGGCTTGGGGAATGTCGGCCCGGAGGCAGCTTTGCCGGTGATGGAGGGGAAGGCGGCGCTGTTCAAGCGCTTTGCCGATATCGATGCCTTTCCTCTGTGCCTGGCCACTCAGGAGGTGGGGGAAATTGTGGAGACGGTGGTGCGCCTGGCGCCGGGATTTGGCGGCTTTAACCTGGAAGACATCAGCGCCCCTCGCTGCTTTGCCATTGAGTCTCAGCTCAAGGCCCGCCTCAACCTGCCGGTGTTTCACGACGATCAGCACGGCACCGCCATTGTGGTGCTGGCGGCGCTGCTGAATGCCCTGAAAGTGGTGAAAAAGAGCCTAGACGAGGTGCGCATTGTCCTCAACGGGGCCGGGGCAGCCGGCATTGCCGTGACGCAACTGCTGCGGCGGGCCGGGGCAGCCCACATCCTGGTCTGCGACCGCCAAGGGATCCTCAGCCGCTCCCGTTCCGATCTCACCCCCGAGAAGGCGGCCATTGCCGTCGAGGAGAAGGGATCCCTGGCGGAAGCCTTGGTGGGAGCGGATGTGTTTATTGGGGTGAGCGTGGCCAATGCCCTGACAGTGGAGATGGTAGAAAAAATGGCACCGGATCCCATCGTCTTTGCCCTGGCCAACCCGGTGCCCGAGATCCAGCCGGAGCTGGTGGGCAATCGGGTGGCAGTGATGGCCACGGGCCGCAGCGACTACCCCAACCAAATCAACAACGTGCTGGCCTTTCCGGGCGTGTTTCGCGGCGCCCTCGACTGCCGCGCCAAGCAGATCAACACCGAGATGTGCCTGGCTGCCGCTCAAGCCATTGCTGCCTTGATCCCTGCCGAAGAGTTGGATCCCCAGTGGATCATCCCCTCGGTCTTCGACGGGCGGGTGGTTCCTCAGGTGGCCGCTGCGGTAATCCAGGCTGCCCGCCAAACCGGCGTGGCCGGGATCCCTTGAGGGCTACCTAGGGCACCAGGTGACAAGCCACAAAATGCCCCGCGCTCACCTCGCGAAAGGCCGGGGGTGGATCTTGGCCTGTTCCTTCCCTGGGGGGAACTCACACCAGACGACCCAAGCGCTCCCGCAACTCAGCGGCGGCCTGCTCCAGGTGCTCAGGGGTGTAACCGGTGGTCTCTACCCTGACAGCAAGGTGGGTGTCCTGGCTCTGGTGGAGATGGATCCACAAGATGTGGCGGCCGTCCTCTGTTTTGCGGTTTGCAGCTTTGACGCTGTTTTTGGGGGCAGAGTAAGCGTGCGGGTCGTAGCGGACCAGATCCACCCAGGGAATGTCTCGCAGGAGTTTTTCCACCTTGACCCAGCTGCGAGGACGGTGGTGGCTGCTGTCGACCTGCAGCTGGATGACTTCGGAGCGAGGTCGGCCTGAAAAGGACTCCGTCCCGCTGGCGCGATCGGGAAGACCTGCCCGAGGGATCCGGGGCTGAACTTCCGGCTGTAGGTAGGGCAGGTAGACCAAAGACTTGTATTGCTCATGGATGTAGCAAACTGGGATCCCCAATTGGCTGCCCACCACAGCCATGATCATGGCTTGGGCTTTGAACCCACCGGTGGCGGCAAAGGTGACGATCCCCTTGGCGCTCTCTGCCAACTGTTTCAACAGCTCGGCCATCCGCTCCAGAGAGGATCCCTCTAGCTCGTAGTCGATGCCGGGAAGGGGCACCAGAGAAACCTGTTGTTGGCCCAGTTCTCTTTCAAAGAAGAGCTTCAAAATCCGGGCACACTCCAGCCCATGGGGGGTTGCGGAGTGCAGCAGAACCAAAGCATCGCCGGGGGTGGGATCCAGGCGGTAGTAGGTGTTGGTTAAGGACTCCGTCCCGCTGGCGCGATCGGCGCTGATCAGCTCCAGATCGGTTCTTTTCATCCAGGCCAGCGCTTGCTCCGGATCCCCGATGGTTTTTTGTCCCACCCAGGGGCGCTGCGGCTGCAGGTCTTTGTCAAGGTTGGTGAGCAAGGAGGTGCCCACAGTCATGATGATGGTCTGCATGATAGGCGGTTAACTCAAATTTTTCGAGAGCTCTGTCTTGCTTTGCGCCCAGAGCAGCTGGACTTTGCCGATTCTGCTATCTTCTCTGATCGCGCCAGCGGGACGGAGTCCTTTATCTTCTCTAAGGCCCAGAACCTTCACCTCTACCTCTTGCTCCACCGAGAGGGAGGGTTCCCTTGGGGTGAGCTTGATGTCGGAGCCCGAAATCTGGAAAGTAACTTCGTTGCCCTTGATGTTGGTGATGGTGGCCTTCAGTTTTTGACCAATCTGGAAGCAGGCTTGGCGGGCCCGCTGTTGGGTCTAGTCTTGTGGGTATTGGTTGTTTTGCTGTGGTCTGTCCTGCTGGGGCTCGTTTGCCGCGCCTTGGGGAACGGCGTCCCTGCGACCAGAGTGGCTGTTGGGCTGGGATCCCTGGTGTGGCGGAGTCTCGCCAGCAGGCATCCCCCCATTCCCGTAGTAGCGGGCCATGCCTAGCCCAGGATCTGCAGCACCTCTGCCGGCCTGTCCTGTAGGGCTACATCTTCAGAGACTACCGCAAGTGGAACATTCATACTGAACAGTATCTGCGCGACCTTTGCTTCGAGACTGTTGAAGAATCTAATCACATCAAAATTCGGTTTTATGGAGATCCGCGCTATCAAATCGTTATGGCTAAAACTCCTGGCGACTGGAGGGCTGGCCGCAATATTTCAAGGACTCCGTCCCGCTAACGCGATCGGGATATTCGCAACCTCATTTTTGGCCTTTGAGATCCTGAAACGAATAAAGTTTAGTTGCAAACCTATCGCGCCAGCGGGACGGAGTCCTTACTTTCTCAGGGGGCACGCAGCTGAGAAAAGTTGAACCGAGTCCTGATAGGCTGAAGAAAAGTTGGGATCCCTGCCATGTTCTACCTGCCGGTCTCGCTGCTGTTGTTTTTCATGCTGGTGTTGCTGCTGCCTTTCCTCTGGCTGGGGCTGGCAGTGGATGTGGTGGCGCTGGCGGTGGGAAAGCTGGGGTTCTCGCGGGAGGGAGCGCTGTTACTGCTGCTGGCCATCCTGGTGGGCAGCTCGGTCAATATTCCCCTCTATCGGGTGAAATGCGAGGTGACGCTGGTAGAAGACCTAGCTAGCTTGTGGATGCGGCAGTTCTGGGGGATCCCTTTGACCAAGCTTTCCCAGGAGACGGTGATTGCCTTAAACGTGGGCGGGGGGCTGATCCCGGTGCTCTTGGCCCTATACCAATTTGGGCGGGCCGATAGCGTGCTGATCCTGGCGGTAACGGCGCTGGTAACCTTGGTCAGCTACTATGCTTCCCACGTGGTGCCCGGGATCGGCATTCAGATGAATCCTCTAATTGCCCCGGCTACGGCAGCCTTAGCCGCTCTGTTTTGGGCAGGGAACCAGGCACCGGCAGTGGCCTTTGCTGGTGGAGTTTTGGGCACGGTGATCGGGGCAGATCTCCTGCATCTGCCAGAAGTCCTGCGGCGCAACTGCTCTGGCATTCTCAGCATTGGCGGGGCCGGGGTTTTCGATGGTATTGCCCTCTGTGGCTTGTTTGCCCTGCTGCTGAGCTAAACCAGCAAATAGGTAAGGGAAAGGGTGATGGATTGGGCGGGATCCAGCCAACGCAAGTCGGGATCCCCTTCGGAGGCACGCTGAGTCAACTCCTCGAGGAGCGTTTGCGTCCATTCCAGCGGCCCATTGAGCAACATCGGCGAACGGGCTACCCCCAGTTTGCGGGCCATAGCCTTGAGGGCTTCCAAGCTGGCGGACAGGGGGCGGGTGCTGGCCACAAACAACAGCTCCGTCAGCCCTTGGGCCTGACAGGTGAGCAAGTCAGAGCTCACAGCAGAGCGCAGCTCGCCATCGACCTCCGGCAAGGGTGGCAAAGTTAAACTGCTCTTGGCTTCCAAGCGAAGAGGTGTGGTGAAGTTGTCCTGAGGCAGGGGGGCCAGCAGGTGCAGTTGTCCGGTCGGGTCGATCAGCAACAGGTAGCCGTAGAGATCCTGCTCGCTGTTGTTGCAAAGGGTGAGATGCAAGGGATCCCCTCGCGTAAACCGCTGCATACCCACCTCAGCAGGAGCAGAGGCTACAGACTGGACAAGGCGTGCCGCCAACGAGGGAGCTAAGGACTCCGTCCCGCTGGCGCGATTGGCAGCTCTACCTTTGACAGCCAACTCCGCCACCACCGCCAAGGAAGAGGAAACAGCATTGAGAGTGGTGCGCAAACGTTTGGCAGCCAGCAGATGGGCAAGACGGGGAGCTAACCGCTGGACGGCCATTGCTGCAGCCTCTCCTGCTGGGCCACAGGAATTCAGGAGCAATTCTCGCCCCGGCCAGAACAGGCTGTAGCTGTTCACTTCCAGGGGTTTGAGCAGGGTATCCGACCGTTCGCGCCAGCGGGACGGAGTCCTAAAAGCAGTGGCCATTTCCGGGGTGATGCGGCCCAACAAACAGTCCACCTGTCGCTCGCGGGGGTTGGCCGTTTCCATCCAGCTATAGCCGGCAATGGCATTGGTCAGATCCACCTTTTCAATGCGGCCCAGGTTCTCCTCTAGGCCAACCAAAAGCTTGAGCGTGCTGGAGAGGCCGCGCAGCTGCTCCCGCAAAGGTGTGCCCACAGGGGGAAGCTGCCCTTCCGGACTGGCCATCTGAACCTGAGCCAACAGCCCACTGCGAGAACGCATGAGCAGCGGCGTCGGCGAAGAGGCGGAAGGATCGGCGGGAATGGGAACCAAAAGAGTACCCGGCTGCAAACCACACAGGGCCGCCGATGGGATCCCGCCTAACCACACCTGAGCCCGATTTCCCTTCACTTCTTGAACTACCCCGCTGACCCCTGCCGGTGTGGGCATGAGAAAATAGGGGTGGATGTGTCGAGCAGTGTCTTTGCCTTCCAAGGTGGGGCGTTGGCAGGCGAATAGGCCCAGCTCTCGCCGGCTAACCACTTGGTTAAAGGCCACCAGCAGACGAGTGGCAGGCGTGGTTTCCCACAGGTACTGCGTCAGCAGATAGGTGAGTACCCCAGCATAGAATCCTGGCCAAGCGGCTTCTGCTGCCAAGTCTTGCGGGGTGGTGGCCGAAATCAGCAAGCCCTTGGGCGGAGACGGCCAAACCCGCTGCGGCTCCGATCGCGCCAGCGGGACGGAGTCCTTGGAGTCCGAGATCGCGGCTGGGGGACGGGAACGCAGTTGCAAGTTGCCTCGCACCGACGGCGAGACATAGGTAAAGCCACAGTCCAGAAGGGTGGTGATCTGGGCAGTGCCCAAGCCTTCCAAAAGCCGGAAAAAGCTGTCTAGCTCCATTGCTGCCACTCCCTCAGAGCCAGACAACAGCAGCACCGGCTGCCAACAGTTGGGCGCGGATCCCAGCCGCCACTGGCCATAGCCGCTAAACTGCACCACTACCGTTTCAGCCGTGTGACCTTGACCCCCCAAGTGCTCTGCAAAGGCCGATTGGATCCCAGCCGGCGTGGCTGCCCCATCGGTAAGGGTGAGAATGTCTGCCGGGTCAAAACCAAAGCGATAGAGGAGTAGCTCCCGCTGCAACTCCACATCTGTCAAACACCCTTGTAGCGCGGATCCCTCGCCCAGGTAGCGGTTAATACCGATGAGAACAGCCAGCTTGCGGGAGCCAGCCGCCAAAGCTTGCCCATATCGCTCAGCCCGGCCCCTCAACCAGCCAGGGGATAGGCCAAGACCGGCAGCAACCAGGAGGAGTTTTTGCAGAAAAGACCGCCTTTCCATGTTGACCCTCTGGGCTGACCCCCGGCCCAACGACTACCCCATCGGCCAGCGAGCCACAGCTAAACTTTGCACTGGAATCTGTTGCTGCCTATTTCAGGATATCCCCATCCACACAGCTTTTTCCCGAGATCGAGTGACAGTTTTTGGCGTTTTCTTTGCATTCCTTATCAATCAAACCTCCGCTACTTCCCATGGGGATCCCACGGCAGCGCTCTTCTGTCAGACAAGTCCGTCAGACAGGAGGGAAAGTGTGAGGAAGTCAATACTCAGCGGTTCAGGAAATAGGGCAAGCAAGCCCCACGCTCCGGCCAATGGAAGCGGACGAAGGGAACCAAAATGAACCCAGCTATCCCCAGACAGAACAGGCCAAAGTAGAGGTGGAAAGCCCCGACTGGATCAGCTGGTTCCATCCTTCCCCCTCCTAGGGATCCCAGCGCTAAGGCCAAGAGATTGTTCAAGGCATGAGCCAAGACAGGCAAGGTCAGGGAGCGGGTCTGCAGGTAGAACAGGCCCATCACCAGGCCGAACACCGTCAACCCGACGGGGTTGGGGTGCAGCAGGCCAAATACCCCAGAAGAAGCCAGCAGACCTCTGGAGAGGCCCCACTTGAGGCCCCAGCGGTGTAGCAAGATGCCGCGAAACAGCCACTCCTCCGTTATGGGGGCCACCACCCCAATCGAGAGCCAGCGCAACCCCTGATACATCTGCGGCCAGGCCGTTTCCCTATCCTCTTCCCCCAGTGAGTGCAGCATCGACTCCGCCAGCTCTGGTGCAAGCCAAGATATCAGGTAGATCATCAGTAAAGTTGTGCCGATGGAGAGCACTACCAAAGCCGGCACCACCCGCAGCAGGGATCCCCAAGGAATAGCAGCCCGCCAGTTGCCCCACAGCCGTCTCATCTGCAGATGGGCTTGCTGCCCCCGTCGCCAGCTCCAGATACAGGTGAGGACAAATGTAGCGCAATAGACAAAGTCGGCCAGCAGAGGATCGTCAGATGGGAGATGAAACAGCTGGGCCAAGGCGATGGCTCCCAAGCCTACCCCCAGGTTGATCACCAAGAAGGCCAACAGCACGCGGCGCGCCTTAAGGGCTGCAAATCCGGTCACACTCGGCTCGGCAGGCCGTAGAGGGGGAGATCCAGACACAGAGGCAGAGAGCGCAGTTTTCCCATTCTAGTTTTGGCGGGGATCCCCAGAGGTGGGCTGCTGTCAACTCCTCAGGGAGAAGACTGAAGATCCTTATTCCGAAGGTTCGTCCCGCCTTTTCAAACCCAATCGAGCAGGCCGGTGGCTGTCTCCGAGGGTCGCCAGGCTGAGCCAGCAAGTTAAGATGTGTTACGGAATCCGTTGGGGCATCTATGGGCGCAACACCGGTAGTGACAATAGCAGCGAGGCAGGATGGCTTGGGTTCTGGGGCTGTCTCCATCCCTCCGGCAGATCTGGGGGTGGTTCCTGAGCCAAGCTTGCGTTACGACCCAGAGCAGTTGGCCAAGCAATATCGAGGGCGCTGGGATCTGGTGGTGCGGCGCCTGTTTCAGTTGATCACCCCCTTTTTGGGCTTGTTGGCCTGGGTGTTTTGGGATCGCTGGCGGGGAGTAGAACTGAAGAATCGCCCGAAACATGCGGCCCGGCTACGGGAGATCCTCACGGAATTGGGGCCGACAGCCATCAAAATCGGCCAAGCCCTCTCCACCCGTCCCGATCTGGTTTCGCCCCTATTTCTAGAGGAGCTGGCCAAACTGCAGGATGAGCTGCCCCCCTTCGAGAATGCCATTGCTTTTGCCCTCATCGAGTCGGAGATCGGCAAACCCATAGACAAAATCTTTCGAGAGATCAGCCCTGAACCGATTGCCGCCGCCAGCTTGGGGCAAGTGTACCAGGCCTACTTGCACAGCGGGGAGAAAGTCGCCGTCAAGGTGCAGCGGCCCGACTTGATTGGGCGCATCTCTCTCGACATGTATATTGTCCGCAGCCTGGCCGCCTGGGCCAAACGCACTTTCCGCCGCATCCGCAGCGACCTGGTGGGCATCGTCGATGAGTTTGCCGGGCGCCTCTACGAAGAAATGGACTACACGCAGGAGGGCCGCAATGCCGAGCGGTTCCTGGCGCTGTACCGTCACCCCTCCATCTACGCTCCCAAAATTTACTGGGAGTACACCCGCACCAAGGTGCTGACGATGGAGTGGATTGATGGCATCAAGCTGACTCAGGTTGACAAAATCGCTGCTGCGGGGCTGGATGGACGGCACTTGATCGAGATCGGTGTCAATTGCTCCCTCAAGCAGCTTTTGGAAAATGGCTTTTTCCACGCCGATCCCCACCCGGGCAACCTCTTGGCCATGTACGACGGGCGGCTGGCCTATATCGATTTCGGCATGATGAGCACCATCGCGCCCCATCAGCGCTACGGCCTGATCAAGGCGATTGTGCATTTGGTAAACCGAGACTTTGCCGGGCTGGCCCAAGACTACGTGGACTTGGAGTTCCTGGATCCAGATACCGACCTGACTCCCATCATCCCTGCTCTGGAAGCTGTCTTCGCCGAAGCGATGGGCAAATCGGTCTCCGAACTGAATTTCAAGAGCATCACCGATCGGCTCTCGGGGGTGATGTACGACTTTCCCTTTCGAGTTCCCGCCTACTACGCCTTGATCATCCGCTCTTTGCTCACCCTGGAAGGGATCGCCATCGGCCTGGATCCCAACTTTAAGGTGTTGAGCGTGGCCTATCCCTACGTGGCTCAGCGCCTGCTCACCGACCCGGCCCCGGAGCTGCGCGTATCTCTGCGGGAGCTGCTGTTTAACCAGGGGCAATTTCGCTGGAACCGCCTGGAGAACCTGCTGCGCAACGCCGTCAACAGCGAGGATTTTGACCTGCAGGGATCCCTGGAAAAGGCCGTTGATTTTATCTTTTCTGAGCGGGGCGCTTTCCTGCGGGAGCGCCTAGTGGATGTGCTCTTTTCCAGCTCGGGATCCCAGGGTGGCTCAGATGGCTTGGCTCATTTGCAGCGTCTGTGGGAACTCCTCAGCAGCAACCCAAGCTTTCAGCCGCTGCAGCTTCTGCCGATTGTTGCCAAGGTGGCTGCCAAACCGGAAGCTCAACAACTGGGCCGTCAATTGGCCTCCCGCTGGTTGCAACGCTCGGCAGCCCGCCTCATCCGCGACCTGCTATTGCCGGATACAGAAAAGCCCAGTTCACCCTCTTCCCTCAACGGGCGTGGCGGGATCCCTGGGCCAGCAACCTCTGCTTCTACCGCTCAACTTCCCCTTCCGGCCTAGCTCAGGTGCTCTTGGGGGGCAGTATCGCTGTTGGGGTTAACAGAGGCCAGAGCCAGCGTAATCCACTCGGAAAATTCATCGCGGCGGAAAACCTGGGGGCGGGAGCGGGGGCCAAAACGCAGCAGGCTGGGCATGCCGTGCTCCTTGAGTCGAGACTGTAGCCAGGTGCCCACACCGGTTTTGCCATCGTTGGGCATTTCGGTTTGGAAGTCACTGTACATCAACAACAACTGGCTGCGAGATTGGAGCACCGCATTCTCTTGAATTAACTTCGGCAAGGAGAGATGGGTGGCTGAGACTGCCCCTTTGCTCCCTTTGGCCGATTCACGACGACGGTCGCGCGGGCGCGGGTTAGTGCTTTCACGGCTCTTGCGGGTTTTGGGTTCACTAGGCATAGAATCTCCTAAACGACAGAGTGCTCCCCAACGGGGGTTAAAGCGGGAACTCGCAGGCCAAAAGCCGAGCCCGCTGTGAAAGTGGCTCGATGGGTACAGTTCTGGAGAATCGCTGAGAAGAGGGACACCTGCTCTTGAGTAAGCGAAGAAGAACTGCGCTGAGCCGGCACGAAAGGCTGGGATCCCTTCGGCGCAACAGCAGTCCACAGCGGGCCGAGCTCCTGCCAATACATCCAAGGCCTGCCCTTGTTTTTCCTGTCGGAGGCCAGTTTGGCTACCACGAATCCGCAGGGCAAGCAAGCCCGGATGTTACCCCTATATTGACTTAAAAATGGACAAGTGGACAGTCCCTGGCCGAGAATTTAGCTGCTGCGGCGGGAGCTTCGGAAGGAACTAGGCTTGCCCGCCGGTGGCGAGTATCGCTGAGCTACGGGAGCAGCCTCCTACTACACCTGGAAGCGGTTGTTGGTGGTGTCCAAAAAGGAGTTTCACTGGCTTACTGAGATACTATGCGCATTGCCATTGTCGGGTTGGGGTTGATTGGCGGATCCCTGGCCCTCAAACTGACCGAAAAGGGATATCCCGTCTGGGGGATAAGCCGCAACCCGGCCACCTGCAAACAGGCTCTGGAACGGGGTGCTGTCCAAGGCTGTGGAACCGAGTTGGCCCAGTTGGCTCGCTTTGATCCGCAAATGGTGCTGATCTGTACCCCTCTGGAGCAGGTGTTGACCACGCTAGCCGCCCTGTTGCCTTATTTGTCGGCAGAAACCGTGGTGAGCGATGTCGGCTCGGTTAAGCAGCCCATCGTTGCTCCGGCAACCGAATTGTGGCCCTGGTTTGTGGGGGGGCACCCCATGGCCGGCAAAAGCCTGCAAGGGATCCAAGCGGCAGAAGCTGACTTGTTTCGGGGGCGGCCCTACGTGCTCACTCCCATCGCCGAGACCCAACCTCAGGCTCTCGATGCGGTGAAAGAACTGATTGCTGCTGTTGGCGCAGAAGCTGTCCTCACGGATCCCGCACGCCATGACCGAGCGGTGGCCTGGATCAGCCATTTGCCAGTTATGGTCAGCGCCAGTTTGATCGCAGCGGTTAGCCAAGAAGGGGATCCCGCGATTCTGGAATTGGCCCGCACTTTGGCCAGCAGCGGATTCCGCGATACCAGCCGTGTTGGCGGAGGGATCCCGCAATTGGGTTTGGAAATGGCCCGCCACAACCGGCAGGCGCTGCTGACTGCCCTGCACAGCTACCAAGCCCAGTTACGACAGATAGAGCGGTTGATCGATGGCGAAAAGTGGGACGAATTGCTCCGGGTGCTGCAACGAACTCAACAAGAATGGCAGCAGTTCCCGGTCAACCATCCTCGCGGAATTCCTCACAACCTGCGCGGTGGGAATGGACAGTAGACGTACTCCCCCAAGACTGGGGATCCCAGGGGGGCGGGGGAGTTCATGCTACCTTGAGCTTATGTGGACAGATCGAGCTTATGTTGAATGCGGCTCAGCTCTGGCTTTACCACCTAGAACAATGGGCAACTGAGCTGGTGCAGTTTCAACTGCAGCACCTTTCTCCCGTTAGTCTGTTGGTGGTGGGTCTGGCGGGCTTGCTCACCAGTCTTTCCCCCTGCACGTTGTCTATGCTGCCGGTGACCATCGGCTACATCGGCGGCTACACCCCCGCTTCTGAGGAAACGGCTGGGGAAGGGCGGCGGCAAGTTTGGGCTCAATCTTTGGGTTTTGCGGCTGGGGTGGCTTTTACCCTGACCCTGCTGGGTTTGTCGGCAGCTTTGCTGGGTCGCGTTTACGGACAAACCGGATCCTTCGGGCCTGTTGTGGTGGGGGGAATTGCTATTTTGATGGGGCTGAACTTGTTAGAGGTGATCCCCCTGCGTTTTCCCGATGGGTTTAACCGCCTCGAGATTCCCGGAGAATGGCCCAGGCTGGGTCGGGCAGTGTTGCTGGGGTTAACTTTTGGCCTGGTGGCCTCTCCCTGCAGTACGCCGGTTTTGGTGGCTTTGCTGGCCTGGGTTTCCACCACAGGGCAGCCATGGGTAGGGGGTGGGCTGTTGCTGGCTTACGGGCTGGGATTGGCCTTTCCTCTGCTCCTGGCGGGGGTGTTTACCGGGTTGGTGAAGCAACTGTTGGCCCTGCGGCGCTGGTCGGGCTGGCTCACTTATGCCAGTGGGGTGGTGTTGGTGGGGTTCGGCAGCGTAACAATCTTGTTGGCTTGGGCCTAAGGGATCCCTGCTGCTGCAGGCTAAGATGGGGCTACACCTACAGCACCCTGTTGGGGACTGCACCTTGCCTGGCAAGAGCAGCGGTCTGAATCTTGAGCCGACAAACTTCTCATGGTCATATACTCTCTCCCGCTTGCCCGCTGGGTTTCCTCGCTGCGGCGGTACTTTCGTCATGAGCTGCTGCCGCTGCTGGCGGATCTGCGCCTGGCCATTGGCCTTTTGTTGGCAATTGCGGTCTTGAGCGCCACCGGCACGGTGATCGAGCAAGAGGAAACAGCGGCTTTTTATCAAGCCCACTATCCGGAGCATCCGGCCCTGTTTGGCTTTCTCACGTGGCGGGTGATCCTGAACTTGGGATTGGATCACGTCTACCGCACCCCTTGGTTTCTGGCCATTTTGATCCTGTTCGGCAGCAGCCTTGCCGCCTGTTCCCTGACGCGCCAATGGCCGATGTTGAAGGGGGCCCGCCGTTGGAGCTATCTCACCCGTCCGCAGTCTTTTCAGCGCCTGCCCTTTTGGACGTATCTGCCCCAACAATCCTTACAAGGGCTGCCGCAGCAGTTGCGCCGACAGGGCTACCTGGTGTTTCAGGAGGGCCATCACCTCTACGCCCGCAAAGGGTTGATCGGCAGGATCGGCCCCATCTTGGTGCATGTCAGCATGCTGCTGATCTTGCTGGGGGCCATTTGGGGCAGCATTAGCGGCTTCAAGGCCCAAGAACTCATTCCCAGCGGCAGCGTGGCTTCCATTCAACACTTGACCGGAGCAGGGGATCTGGCTCGCGCTCACTTGCCCACCTGGCAAATTCGGGCCAATCGCTTCTGGATTGACTACGCTCCCGATGGCCGTGTCAAGCAGTTTTATTCCGACCTCTCGATCTTGGATCAGGGTCAGGAGGTCAAACGTCAGACCATTTCTGTCAACCATCCTCTCTCCTACCGGGGTGTGACCCTCTACCAAGCCGATTGGAGCATCGACAGCATCCGCATCCGCATCAACAACAGCCCCACTTTTCAAATCCCGGTGGTGCCGGTGCGTACCGAGGCAGGCAACAAACTCTGGGGCGCTTTTGTGCCCACCCAGCCGGACATGAGCCAGGGCCTCACGCTGCTGCTGCCGGATCTGCAGGGGACAGCCCTCCTCTACGACACTGAAGGGCAATGGATGGGATCCCTGCGCCAAGGCATGAGCTTGGCCCTCGACGAGGTCGCTCCCCAACGCTTCCCCAACCCCCTCACTCTGTATCTGGATGAGGTGATCGGCGCTACCGGACTGCAAATTAAATCGGATCCAGGGATCCCTGCGGTGTATCTCGGATTTGGCCTGTTGATGGTGGGGGTGGTGATGAGCTACTTCAGCTACAGCCAAATCTGGGCTTTGCAAACGGAGACGGGGCTCTACTTGGGGGGCAAAACCAACCGGGCCTTGGTTACTTTCGAGCGAGAATTCGACCGCTTGGTGGAGCAACAAAAGGTCGCCTTCTCTCTTTCCCAGATCCCGGTGGAAGCTGAGATTGGATAGGTGCTGCCTTTTCCTCCGAAACTGAGCTCTATCTCCTGCCCAATAGGGATCCCATGAGGTTGAAAGCCCTCATTTGATTTTCCTTGCCACACCCTAAAGTTCTCTGGAAGGATGTATACAATGCAGGGATCCAGTGGCCAGTCAGGGGGATCCCTTGGGTCGGGCTCATGGCTTGAGTTTGAGGGGATGTTCTCGGGTCATCCAAAGTGAGAGGGAACTTGAGAAAAATGCAAACTACTGTTTCAGTTTCCACACACTTCTCCACATCCGGAAAGCTTGCTTAGAGATTGAGTTAGAGTGTTTCCAGTCGGTTCCTGCAGTATGCTGCCTTTTCAGGAGGGCAAGACATGAAAGTTGGAGATCGGGTGCGGGTGCGTACCAGCGTGATTGTCTATCACCACCCGGAACATCGCAATCAACCTTTCGACCTCAAAGGCATGGAAGGGGAGCTGAAGGCCGTGATTCGGGATTGGAATGGCCGCCCGATCAGCGCCAACTTTCCCTTTCAGGTGCAGTTTGACAACAAGTTCCGTGCCCATCTCCAAGCTGATGAGCTAGAGGTGGTGGAGTCGGCTGGTTCTGGAGAGTCTGCTGAGACGGCTGCCTAGTTGAGGCCCAACAGCGTGCGGTTGGTTTCCAGAATCGGCCTGATCAACTTGGTTTCTTCGGGGGTGAGGTAATTGGCTATCACTTCTTGTAGGAAGCGATAGGTGGCCTCGCAACTGCGTTGGGTGCGGAAGGCCCGCATTAAGGTCTGGAACCAGTAGAGAAATCGATCTTTGTAGCGTTGCTCATCGTCCAGGAGCATGGCCAAAGCCGAGAGGCGCAAAACCCGCACGGTGTCAGCCTTCCACTTGTTGCTGAAGTCTTCCACCCCTCGCATGAGCAAGTAGGGATCCAGCGCGCGCATTTTCATCTCCACATCCCGGATGATCTGGGCTTCCGCCGCCTGGATCTTGCGATAGGCGCTCAGGCGAAGGTCAAAGGAGGCTAGGTAGGTCTCCATGAACTGCAGCTCCTCATCCCTGAGATACCGTCCGTCGGCAGCGATGCTCAGTTCGCGCAGTTGAGTCAGCATAGGGATCCCTGGGCAAGCTGGAATGAGAATGGAAAAAACACCACCTGTTCTGACTGACGGTCCAGCCTTGGTCTCTCAATCCTATCCCCAAACTCCCGGCCAGAAGAGGGGAATTGCAGGGATCCCCGGCAACCCTCTCAGTCAGGTTAATATTAATTAACAGTCTGTTGCTGCAAGAACCCACTCGACCCCAGATTGTTACCCACAAGTCGCCATCTGCGAGTTCGATTCAAAAACACCCTTTGGGAGGAAACACTTCCGTGAGTCAGAAAGGTAAAAACAAGAAATGGAGAAGCGCGGGGTTATATGCGCTACTGGCCATCGTCTTGATCTCTTTAGCCACCACCTTCTTTGGTACTCGCCCGGCTGAGCGTTTGGAGATCAGCTACTCCGACCTAATCAGCCGTGTTGAACGGGGCGAGGTCAGCAAAGTTTTGGTGGAGACGGCCCCGGATGGTCGCCAGGTTGCCATCGCCGAGGCAGAAATCAACAACCGCGCCACCCAAGTGCAGGTGAATCTGCCCCCCCTTACCCCCGAGTTTGAGAACACCCTGGTTGCCAACGGGGTGGAGCTGGCGGTACGCCCTGTTCAAGAGGAGGGGCTACTTGGGCGCATTCTCAGCACCTTCTTCCTGCCGGTTTTGCTCTTGCTGGGGCTCTTTTTCCTGCTGCGGCGGGCTCAAAATGGCCCAGGCAGCCAAGCTCTCAACTTCGGCAAATCCAGGGCACGGGTGCAGATGGAGCCGAAAACCCAAATTACCTTCAACGATGTGGCCGGCATCGATCAGGCCAAGCTGGAGCTGGCAGAAGTGGTGGATTTCCTGAAAAATTCAGAGCGCTTCACCGCTTTGGGAGCCAAGATCCCCCGCGGGGTGCTGCTGGTGGGCCCGCCCGGCACCGGTAAGACCCTGTTGGCCCGCGCCGTAGCCGGAGAAGCAGGTGTGCCCTTTTTCTCCATTTCCGGCTCCGAGTTTGTGGAGATGTTTGTTGGGGTGGGGGCCTCGCGGGTACGGGACCTGTTCGAGCAAGCCAAGCAAAATGCTCCCTGCATCGTCTTCATCGATGAAATTGATGCAGTCGGTCGCCAGCGGGGAGCTGGCTTGGGAGGTGGCAACGACGAACGGGAGCAGACCCTGAACCAGTTGCTCACCGAGATGGACGGTTTTGAGGGCAACTCCGGCATCATCGTCATTGCGGCCACCAACCGACCGGATGTGCTGGATGCAGCGCTGCTGCGGCCCGGTCGCTTTGACCGCCAAGTGACGGTGGATCGCCCCGACTTCCAGGGCCGCCTGGAGATCCTCAAGGTGCATGCCCGCGGCAAAACCTTGGCCGCCGATGTGGATCTGGAGAAATTGGCCCGCCGCACCCCTGGGTTTACCGGCGCAGACCTGGCCAACCTACTCAACGAAGCGGCCATCTTGGCGGCCCGCCGCAACCTCACCGAGATCTCGATGGACGAGATCAACGACGCCGTGGATCGGGTGTTGGCTGGCCCAGAGAAGAAGGATCGCCTCATGAGCGAGCGGCGCAAGGAGCTGGTGGCCTACCACGAGGCAGGACACGCCCTGGTGGGATCCCTCTTGCCCAACTACGATCCCATTCAAAAGGTCAGCATCATTCCCCGCGGCCAGGCGGGTGGTCTCACTTGGTTCATGCCCAGCGATGACGACATGGGGCTCACCACCCGTGCCCATCTGAAGAACATGATGACTGTTGCCTTGGGTGGGCGCGTGGCCGAAGAAGTGGTCTATGGAGAGTCGGAGATCACCACAGGGGCAGCCAGTGACCTGCAGCAGGTGGCCCGCATCGCCCGCAACATGGTGACCCGCTTCGGTATGAGCGATCGCCTGGGAAATGTAGCCCTAGGTCGCCAGTACACCAACATTTTCCTGGGCCGGGAAATCGCCGCAGAACGGGATTTCTCGGAGGAAACAGCAGCCCTCATCGACGAAGAGGTGCGGCGGCTGGTGAACGAGGCCTACCAACGGGCTACCTACTTGATTCGAGAAAACCGCGCCCTCTTGGATCGGATTGCCCGCCGCCTGGTGGAGGCCGAAACCATCGATGGGGAAGAGCTGCAGGCCATCATCGACAACTCTGAGGTGGTGATGTTGCCCCCCGAAGAGGAGCCAGAACCGCTGACTCTGCCTATGGCCGTCAACGCCAGCGCCTAGTCTCTTTTCCCCAAGCGCAAACTTGGGATCCCTGCTTTTCCTCTTGAGGAGAGAGGGATCCCAATGTTTTGTATGATTTGCGCTGGGAGAGGGGGAGTCCACCCTAGCCGGCAGCAGCCGAACCCAACAGAGTCCGGCTCACCCCTGCTTCCAGGGGCTGAGGCTCGTAGATTTTCAGCACGTACTCGGCCACCATGCGGTCGGTGTTGAAAACGGGGTTGAGGGTGCGGATGGCCTCCTTCATGCGGGCAATCCAGCGGCGCGGGATCCCTTTCTCATCCCGGTCGTAGAACATGGGGATCACCTCATACTCCAACAAGTCGTAGAGGGAGTTGGCGTCCAAGTCGTCTTGGGCAGCGGGATCCAGACCTTCGATTTCTTGGCCAATAGCCCAGCCATTGCGACCGTTGTAACCTTCGGGCCACCACCCATCCAGCACCGACAAATTCAATCCCCCGCTGAAGCCCACCTTTTGTCCTGAGGTGCCGGAGGCCTCCAGAGGGCGTCGCGGGTTGTTCAGCCACACATCGACCCCCTGCACCAAATTGCGAGCGACATAGGCATCGTAATTTTCGATGAAGGCGACTCGGTTGGCCACCTCAGGCCGGTTCGACCATTCCACCACCCGCTGGATCAGGCGCTTGCCCCCTTCATCCCGGGGATGGGCCTTGCCGGCGAAGATAATTTGCACAGGGTACTCTTTGTTGGTGAAGATGCGGGTAATTCGCTCCAGATTTCGCAGGATCAAATCTCCTCGCTTGTAGGCGCTGAAGCGACGGGCAAACCCAATCGTCAAGACCTTGGGATCCAACAACTGGTTGACCGCTTGGATGCGTTCGTTGCTTTCGCCGCGATTGCGCCGGGCCCGCAACACTCGGTGACGGGTGAAAGACACCAGCCGCTCCCGCAGAGCTTCTTTGCGCCGCCACAGTTCTTCATCTGGGATCTCTTCCACCTTGGCCCACAGTTCCGGGTCTGACACCCGCTCCGGCCAATCGGGGCCCAAGTACTGGTCGTAGAGATTCCAGAAGAGGGGGGAAACCCAGGTACGGGCGTGAACCCCATTGGTAATGGAGCTGATGGGCACCTCATCCACCGATCGCTCAGGGTAGAGCACATGCCACATTTCGCGAGAAACCCGTCCGTGGAGCTTGCTTACGCCATTGGCTGCCCGCGCGTACCGCAAAGCCAGCACCGTCATGTTAAAGCGCTCCCAGGGATCCCCGGTGCGCCGAGCTCCCAAGGCCAAAAATTGTTCCCGCGTCAGGCCCAGTTGTGGCCAGAAAGAGGCAAAGAACGCATCCATCTCATTGGGGCTAAAGGCATCGTGGCCAGCCGGCACCGGTGTATGGGTGGTAAACACGCATTTTTCCCGCACCTTGGCCTCCGCCGTCTCGAAGGGGGTGCCCCGCGCCACCTCCTCCCGCAGCAACTCCAGCGTCAGGAAAGCAGCGTGCCCTTCATTCATGTGATAAACCATGGGATCCAAACCCAACTGGCGCAGCAGACGCACCCCACCGATACCCAGGATGCACTCTTGGGCAATGCGAGTATCGGTGCTGCCCCCGTAGAGGTGGGCGGTAATCCAGCGGTCGATGGGGTCGTTCTCCGGCAGGTCGGTGTCCAGCAGAAAAAGAGGTACCCGGCCCACGTCCGCCCGCCAGGCCCGCGCCTTCACCAACCGCTGCCGCATCGCCACTTCCACCAACAGAGGGCTGCCATCCGGCTGGCGCACCAGAGTCAACGGCAGAGACTCAAACTCAGAGTCTTCGTAAAGCTCCCCCTGCCAGCCATTGTTGTCCAGGCGCTGTTGGAAGTAGCCCTGACGGTAGAGCAACCCGATGGCCACCAGGGGCACCCCCAAATCTGAAGCCGACTTGAGGTGATCGGCGGCCAACATACCCAGCCCGCCAGAGTAGGTGGGCAAAGACTCGTGCAAGCCGTATTCGGCACAGAAATAGGCAATAGGACGCTGCCAGTCGTAGGTTTTCATGGTGCGCTTGGCCCAGGTATCCTCAGCCGTCATGTACTGCCGATAGGACTGCACCATCCGGTTCAACGTGTTGAGGTAGTTCACATCGGTGGCCAAGGCTGCCAACCGCAAGTAGGAAACCTCCTCCAGCATGCGCACCGGGTTGTGGGAGGTTTTTTCCCACAGGGCGGGATCCATTTCCCGGAAAATGGTGAGGTGATCGGGGTTCCAGGTCCACCAATAGTTGCGGGCGATCTCGCACAGGGGCGTGAGCGCTTCCGGCAGCACCGGACAACGTTCGGGAAAAGCAGGAGCTAAGGTGGCAATGGACATAGGACAGATACCTGGGGTTAAAGTTATGGGCTCGAAAAAGAAGAGGTAGAGGTCGATCCTGGTAAACGTATCTCAATTATTATTGAGCCGATCCTGAGGATTCTGAGGGGGGAATTCAAGATCTCTACAAAATCTTCAGGGGACGTAACCCAAATTTTCCAGGGCTTCTCCCGATCTTGCCACAGCAGCGCGGAGCCTTCAAAAACAGGGGTCGCAGGCAGGCCAGCTTTCGATTCCGGCAGAAGCTGCCCGTCTAGAAGCTGCCCGTCTATCGTAAGAGATGGTGCAACATTAGAGTTAACTCAAAGTTAACAAAATCTACAGAACCCCAACGAACCCTTGGGGAACCCCTCCGGTTCAATTAAAATGCTGCTTCTCATAAGCTCTTAAAAACTGCAGCCGCTTTTGCTACCAATCGATGATTTTGTTGGCTTCTCCCTGAAGTTGAGCCCTAACGTCCTTCCACCACTGCCAAGGTGGTGTTGCGGTAGTAGTGGCTGAGGATCTGTTGGTAGGAGTAGTTCTGGCTGGCCATCCCAGCCGCTCCCCACTGGCTCATGCCGACGCCATGTCCGTAGCCGCGCCCCTGAATCTCAAAGAAAGCCGGGAATGTCCCTGCCACAGGAGCCAGGCTGGCCGTAGTGGTGGCCTCCCCGCGCGGACTAATGGCAATCTTTGTGCTGCGCAACCCTAGAGCCCGACGAAAATCGCCGGCATTGAGATCTTTGATCCCTTGGGATCCCGTCAGGCGCACCGTGATTGCCCGTCCCCACGGGGAGCTGCGCAGCACCTCAACAGAACGAATGGCACCGATCCCGGCAGCCAATTGCTGAATCTGTTGGGCAGGAACGGTGGCCGTCCAGCTAAACACGGGTGAGTGGTGATCGAAATCGGGCACCCCCTGTAAGTAGGGCCGCGATTCTAACCAGACGTTGCCTGCATCATCTGTATGTCCCCCCGCAGAGGAGTGGAAAACCGCATTGATCAACTGCCCCTGGTAGATGAGAACCTGCCCGGCGGTCTCACGGGCAGCCGCTTGGGTACGGCTGGATTCGGCAGCCACTCCCTTGTAAACCTGCCAATCAATCCCGTTTCCTAAGTCAAAAGGCTGCTGGGAACGGCGACTGCGGTGGTAGAGGGCATAGGTGCGGGAGGCCACGGCTTGGGCTTTGAGAGCCTCCATGGGAAAACGGTGTCCCATCTCGCTGCCCACTACGCTGGAAACGTAGTCCTCCAAGCCAACTTGGTTGATGGCAATCACCCCGCGCTCGCCGGGGATCAACTCCACCAAGCCACGGTACCAATTCTGGTCGATAAACACCAACCCATCGGGGACAGTGGGCTGCAGGTAAAGACGTTCTCCCTGTTGGCCGGCCAAACTGACTGCTGAACCCGAACGGCTGGCCTGCAGCGGTTGCATGGCCTGAACCTCTGCCAGCGGCTGTCCCTGGGCATTCAACAGGCGGGCTCCGGTAGAGCTGCCGACGGTGACCTGGGGCTTGTTGACGGCAATACCTACCCGCAGCAGTACCCGTGCCTGCACCGGAAAGGTCAAGCACAGCCAAGCCCAAACCAGAAGGGCAATACTCCTAAGCCAAGCTGATGGGAGAGGAGAAAAGGAGAGGGCAATAGTCACACACCAATCCTCTGGGAAAGAGTATCACAGCCGGCGAGGGATCCCGGACAAGTCGGGTTTTGAGAATCCAGGCATAGGGCCGACGCACCCTCAACAACCCAAGCGGCCACCGTTGGGCTCAAGAGATCCCGCACTCGGAAAGCCTTTTTTGAGGCTGGTGCGGGATCCCGGGCAAGGGCCAGCCGAACCCGTTATGACAGTATCAAAAACATCCTGCAGATGCACGACTTCAACCCAGAATTTTCCGCCCCCAGTCCCTCGGTCAGGATTCAGCCGGCTCAGAGGGGATCCCGCGGCGGCGGCAAAACCACTGCTGCAATAGGCGGCGACACTCGGCCTCGCAGACTCCGCCGATGACCTCCGGGCAATGGAAGCTGGCAGCGGAGGCAGGCAAATTGAGTACACTGCGCAAAGCCCCGGCCTTGGGATCATCGGCGCCGTAGATTACCTGGGCCAGCCGCGATTGGCTGATTGCCCCCGCACACATAGGGCAGGGCTCCAGGGTCACATACAGCCGACAGCCCTGCAGCTGCCAATCGCCCAAGCGCTGCCCTGCCTGCCGTAGGGCCAGAATCTCCGCATGGGCCGTGGGATCCCGATCCCGTTCCCGCCGGTTGCTGCTCAAAGCCAGCAACTTTTCCCCTGGCCCCACCACCAGAGCGGCCACCGGCACCTCTCCAGCTTCTCCTGCTTGCTTAGCTTCTCGCAAGGCCAACTGCATCCAGGCGCGGTGGCGCTGCCACGGATCCCGCCCTTGTGGCTCGGAGGAATGGAGCTCGCTCGGATCCCCGATCATTTTGGGTGTTTCGAGCACTGCCTTTGCCCGCAAGATTTGCTAGGGTAAGCACACATACCCCGAACATCCAAAAGTAAAGAGTAGGAATAGATAGAATAGACCAGGAGTGAACTGGGTCTTGATGGCGTAAGTCGGGGGAGCGGGTTCACGCCTTTTGAGTCTTGGCGATACGGCTTAGCTTTGGGAGGGAGCATGGCGCGGATTCTACGGCACACACTTTTGGCGATGGCTCTGTTTGGTGGAGGCGTCGCAGGTGGGGTCTGGCTATCGTCTCGAGCGGGGCAGGAGTGGTTACAGCAAACTCCTCTGGTCACTTGGACGCAACGGGCCGGTGAGGGAGTGGGATCCCTTTTGCCCTGGTCTGAGCCCCGCCCTGAGGCTGCGAATTCTGCTCCTCCCGCCGATGCTGTCCGGCCTTCTAATTTTATTGCCGCCGTTGCCCAAAAGGTCGGCCCAGCGGTGGTGCGCATCGATGCCACCCGCACTGTGTCGAGGGGGGTCAACCCAGAACTGTTCAACCAGCCCCTGTTTCGCCGCTTCTTTGGGGATCAACTACCGCAGTTGCCGCAGGAGTTTCGGCAAGAAGGCACCGGATCGGGGTTTATCATCGACGCCAGTGGCCTGATCCTCACCAACGCCCATGTGGTGGAAGGCAGCGAGCGAGTCAGGGTTCACCTGCTGGATGGGCGCACCTTTGAAGGGGAGGTGAAGGGCTCAGACCCAGTTACCGATATCGCGGTGATCAAGATTGAGGGGGAGAATCTGCCCACGGTTACCCTGGGTAACTCTGACTTGGTGCGACCAGGGGATTGGGCTATTGCCATTGGCAACCCGCTGGGCCTAGACAATACCGTGACTGCCGGGATCATCAGTGCTGTTGGGCGCTCCTCCGGGCAAATTGGGGCTGTCAACAAGCGGGTGACTTTCCTGCAAACGGATGCGGCCATTAACCCCGGCAACTCGGGTGGCCCACTGCTGGATGCGGAAGGGCGTGTGATTGGGGTGAATACGGCCATCTTCCAGCGGGCCCAGAGTGTGGGCTTTGCCATCCCCATCAACCGCGCCATGGACATTGCCGAGCAATTGATCCGGAATGGTCGGGTAGAGCACGCTTTCTTGGGCATTCGCATGATCACCCTCAACCCCGACATTGTGGCCCGCCTCAACCGCGACCCCGCTCGTCCCACCACGCTGACAGTGGAAGAAGGGGTCTTGATCGGGCAGGTGATTCCGGGATCCCCGGCTGAGGAGATTGGCTTGCGGGAGGGGGATGTGATCACTGAAATCAATGGGCAGGCCATCCGCGATGCCGAGCAGGTGCAGCAGTTGGTGGAAGCCGCTGGGGTGGGCAATACGCTGACGCTGCGGGTCATCCGCGATGGACAGGCGCGCACCTTCCAGGTGAAGACGGGAGTGCTGCCCGTAGACTTCTAAGCAGTTTTATGTGCCGTCAATTTACTGATCCCCGTGACACAATGGCCCTAGAGGCGGGGGTCAGGTATGGCTTGGGCAGTCGGCGAAAGACTACAGGGGGGGCGCTACCGCATTGAGGCCATCTTAGGAGAGGGGGGCTTCGGCATTACCTACCGGGCCTGGGATAGCGTTCGCGCCGACCAGGTGGTCATCAAAGTTTTGAACGACAGCCTTCGTGAGGATCCCGACTATCCCCACTTCCAGCAGAACTTCATGAATGAGGCGCTGCAACTGGCCCGCTGCCACCATCCCCATGTGGTGAAGGTGGAAGAAGTGATCTGGGAGCAGGAGCGCTGGTGCATTGTCATGGAGTACATCCGCGGCCAGACTCTGCACCAGCTTCTGCGGCAAAAGGGGCCGTTGCCCCTGCCGGAAGCCCTGCGCCTGACGCGGGAGGTGGGATCTGCCCTGATGGCCTTGCACGAACAGGGGATCCTGCATCGGGATGTGAAACCAGCCAACATCATGGTGCGGGAGGGATCCGGGCAGGCAGTTTTGATCGACTTTGGCCTAGCTCGCGGCTACACCCAAGGTCTGATCCAACGCCACACCTCCTACGGCACCGATGGCTATGCTCCTCTAGAGCAATACGACAGCTTGCGCCGCCGCGGCGCCTTCACCGATGTCTACGCCTTGGCAGCAACCCTCTACACGGCGCTGACGGGGATGGTGCCTATGTGTGCGCCAGTGCGGGCCACAGGCCGCCAGTTGGATACCCCTCGCAGCCTTAACCCCAACATTCCCGAGGTTGTGGAGGCTGCCATTCTCAAAGGGATGGCTCTCCACCCAGAAGAGCGCCCGCAAACCATGGCCGAATGGTTGGCACTGTTGCCGGCAGAAGCCTCTCAAGAAGAGAGAAAGCGGGTTGCTTTTGAGCCGGCCATCCACACCCAAGAGCTGCGGGAGCTGGAGCAGGTCTTGGCCCAGCCTCCAGAACCCCAAGACGAGCTGGAACAGCTTTTGGCCAGCCACTCGGCAGAAGAGCTGGAGCAACTGGTGGCACCGCCCACCCCCCCGACGGTGAAAAGAGAGACAGGGCCCGGATCCCTGATTTTTCCTGAGGTCTGTCCAGAGGAGAGAGGGGAGGGGGGATCCCTGCCCGGAACTCTCTCTTGGCCAGAGTGGGTGGGGGAAGCAGCCCCTGCCTTGCAAGGTCTGTGGGATCGGCTGCGAGCGGGGCAGTGGGGGGAGGCGGATCGCTGGACGACAGCCCTGATGCTGAAGCTTGCTGGGCGCTCGCAAGTGGGCTTTTTTGATCCCAAGGATGTTCAGGCCTTCCCCTGCCCAATGCTGCGGCTGATTGACCAACTGTGGGTGCGGGCCAGCCATGGGCGCTTTGGCTTTACCGTCCAGAAGCAACTTTGGCAGGAGTGTGACCCGGAGGGAAGAGGAGGGATCCGTTCGGGCTCCTTCTCAGCCTTGCCCCGCGAAGACTGCATGGGGGAAAGAGTCGGCTGGCAGGTGCAGGGCCGCTGGCTGGGGTATGGGGAGCTCACAACCCGTCTGGCAGCGCCCAAGGGTCATCTGCCAGTGGGCTTTTTTTGGGGCTACTCAGGTGGCCTACGTGCGGCGCTGCTGATGCTGGATCGGGCGGTATTGAAAAAGTTCAAAGCTTGCCTGTAAAAAACTCCCCCCTCCCAAAGGGAGAGGGGCTGGGGAGTGAGGGGATAGAAAGCCCTAGTAGCGGTGCACCAGCTTGTTGATGGGCTTGAAAATGTCTGCCTCAAACTTTTTGCCCTTGAGCATGCGGTTCCAATAGAGCCAGGGTAATAGATGCACCTTGGCTAGGTACATGGAGTAGCGCTCCCGCGTCGGATCCAGCGGGAAGGAGGGAGCCAGTTTCCCCCCGTAGGCAAACTCCGCCATGATTAGGGAGTTATAGCCTGTGATCAGGGGACAACAGGTGTAGCCATCATACTGGGCCACCGGGGGCTTGGACTGCATGGCAGCCAAGAGATTTTCGGCCAGTACCGGCGCTTGCTTGCGGGCGGCAGCCGCCGTTTTGGACGTTGGCAGAGAAGAGGCATCTCCCAAGGAAAACACGTTGGGGTAGCGGGTGTGCTGCAGCGTTGCCTTATCCACATCCACCCATCCTCCCGGCCCGGCCAGGGGGCTGCGCTTGACAAAGTCCGGAGCGCTCATGGGCGGAGCCACGTGGATCATGTCGTAGTGCAGGCTCACCTCTTCTTTGCCATTGTCGGTGGTGACTTCAAAGATGGCTTCCTGAGTCTCAGGCCGGATGGCTTTGAGGTTGTGCTTGAATTTCACCTGGATCCCTCGCCGCTCTACCACCTTCTCCAGGGCAGCACTGTACTCCGGCACGGCAAAGAGAGTGGGAGTGGCTGTGCAAAAGAGAACCTTGGTGTTGACGCCAACCCCACTTTTGCTTTTGAAGACATCGTCGGCCAGGTACATGATTTTTTGAGGGGCGCCGCCGCACTTGATTGGCGTAGCCGGGTACGTGAAGATGGCTGTTCCTCCCTTGAAGTTGCGGATGGTCTCCCAAGTGTAGGAGACGTAGTCCTTGGAATAGTTGCTGGTTACTCCTCCCTTGCCCAGCGCCTCCGGCAAGCCCTCGATCAAATGCCAGTCAATCTGGATCCCGGGGGCCATTATGAGGTAGTCGTACTGAATAACCTGGCCGGTCTCGGTGATGACGCGGTTGTGATCTGGATCCAGCTCTGCCACTCGCGCTTGAATCCAGGTGGCTCCCTTGGGGATCACAGTCCTTTCGTCCCGGATAAACTTGGCCAGGGGGGCAATACCTCCCCCTACCAATGTCCAGCCGGGCTGGTAGTAGTGCTTGTCGGAGGGCTCGACAATCGCGATATCAAGATTGCGCTTGCGCTCCAGCAACTGGGCCGCTGCGCTGATGCCGGCAGCCCCTCCTCCCACTACAACAATTTGATGGTGAATGACAGGTTGCGAAGTTCTGGAGATGGATCCCTCCACGCTGGGGCGCCCGTTCGTTTGGGTGGAGGCGGGTGGGGATTGGGTTTTGAGTTCCATTGGCTTAGTAGTCGTTGACACAGCAGTTTCCTCAAACAGAACTGAACTTGAGCTCAAGAAGCTGTTTAGTTTAATGCGGAAGAACCTGTTAAATGACAAGCAACAACCTTGAACCGGCAATCCGTAGAAGACTCTGCGGATCGCCAGTCTTCAGGGCGCTGCAGGTGTGGAACAATTGTAACCATAACACTTGATAAGAATATAGCCATTTTTTCAAGCTGTCGAGAATTTGAGGCAAATCTTAGCCTAGGACTTAGGCTTTGTTGACGCTGGTGGCAGCAGTGGCATCTCGGAGGATGAGCAGCATCCGCTAGGCTGTGGACTGTACGAAGGATTTGCCGCTGGGTTCACGGCTGGCCTTCAAGTTCTGTTGCGATTCAACTGGAGACCTTCATCACGATGGCAAAGTCCATCCCTGCTGGCTCATTGCCGGTTGCTCCCTGGCACGCCCTGCCCGAAGAGGATGTTGCCCGCCAAATTGTTGCAGAGGAACTGCCTCTGGCAGCGCTTTTGGAACGGGGTCTGTCTCAAGCTGAGGTGATCCAGCGGCAGAAGCAATATGGCCCCAACGAGCTAAAGGCCAAGGCGGCTACCCCGGCCTGGGTGAAGTTTCTGCAGCAGTTCAACCAATCCTTGCTCTACATCTTGATGGTTGCCGGGGCGGTCAAGGCGTTTTTGGGATCCTGGCGCAATGCCATCGTGATCTGGGCGGTGGTGGTAATCAACGCTCTCATCGGCTACATCCAAGAGTCCAAAGCGGAGGAAGCGATCGCCGCCCTGGCCCAGTCGGTGGTGACGGAGGTTACTGTCATCCGGGAGGGGCAAAAACTGCGGGTGCCCTCGCGGGAGCTGGTGCCGGGGGATGTGGTGCTCTTGAGCTCGGGAGATAAGGTGCCCGCCGACCTGCGCTTGCTGAGCGTGCGCAACTTGCAGGTGGATGAATCGGCCCTGACCGGAGAGTCGGTGCCGGTGGAAAAACGGCTGGGATCCCTGGCGGAAGACACACCCCTAGCCGACCGCCAGAACATGGCCTATGCCGGCAGCTTTGTTACCTTCGGCCAAGGAGCAGGGGTGGTGGTGGCCATTGGCAACCAGACTCAAACAGGCCGTATCTCGGAGTTGGTCGAAAAGGGGGGATCCCTGCAAACTCCCCTAACACGCAAGTTCGAGGAATTCAGCCTCATGCTGCTCAGGATCATCCTCAGCTTGGCCGGGCTCACCTTTTTGGTGGGATTGGTTCAGGGACAGGGGGTGGCCAGTGTCTTTGAGGCGGCAGTGGCGCTGGCGGTGAGTGCTATCCCCGAAGGCTTGCCGACGGTAGTCACTGTAACCTTGGCGATTGGGGTTTCCCGCATGGCAAAACGCCACGCCATTATCCGCAAGCTGCCGGCGGTGGAGACCCTGGGCAGCGCTACGGTAATTTGCTCTGACAAAACCGGCACCCTCACGGAAAACCAGATGACGGTGCAGGCCATCTACGCCGGATCCCAGCTCTACCAAGTTACGGGCAGTGGCTACAGTCCTCAGGGACAAATCCTGGCCCAGGAGGGGGGTGATCCAGTGGAAGTGGAGCGGCTGCTGGCGTTACAGGCTTGTCTCTTGGCCGGCTGCCTCTGCAATGACACCCGTCTGCAACCCAAAGACAACGGCCAGTGGGAGGTGGTAGGGGATCCCACCGAGGCGGCTCTGCTTGTGGCAGCCCAGAAGGGGGGTCTGGATCTGGAAGAACTGCAGCGCCGCCGCCCTCGCCTGGACAGCATCCCCTTTGAATCCGAGTTTCAGTACATGGCCACCTTGCACCGCCTGGGGCCAGAAGAGCACTGCATCTATGTCAAGGGATCGGTGGAAGCCCTGCTGCCCCGCTGCCGCAGCCAGATGGGATCCCAGGGGGAGATCCAGTCTCTAGAAGAGGAGCGGATTCGCCAGCAGGTGGAGGCGTTGGCACGACAAGGGCTGCGAGTTCTGGCCTTTGCCCAGAAACCTGTCTCCAGCAGCCAAACTCGGGTGGATCACCCAGATCTGCAGGAGGGTTTAATCTTCCTCGGTTTGCAGGGAATGATTGACCCGCCGCGGCCGGAGGCCATTGCCGCCGTGCGTTCCTGTCAAACGGCTGGGATGCAGGTGAAGATGATCACCGGCGACCACGTGCTCACGGCTCAAGCCATTGCCGAGCAGATGGGCCTGGGGGGTGGAAAACCTGTGCAAGCCTACAGCGGTCGAGATCTGGAGCAGCTCAGCCCGGAGGAATTTGTGGAAGCTGCCAATCGGGGATCCGTCTTCGCGCGGGTGGTGCCAGAGCAAAAACTGCGCCTGGTGGAAGCTCTGCAAGCGCGGGGGCAGATCGTGGCCATGACCGGCGATGGCGTCAACGACGCTCCGGCCCTAAAGCAAGCAGATGTGGGGATTGCCATGGGGCGAGGCGGCACCGAAGTGGCCAAAGCTGCTGCCGACATGATCCTGACCGATGACAACTTCGCCTCCATTGAGGCAGCCGTTGAGGAGGGGCGCACGGTTTACAACAACCTGCTCAAAGCCATTGCCTTCATCCTGCCGGTGAACGGGGGGGAATCGATGACGATTCTCCTCAGCGTGCTGCTCAACCGCGAGCTCCCCATTCTGGCCATTCAAGTGCTGTGGCTAAACATGATCAACTCCATCACCATGACGGTGCCTCTTGCCTTTGAGCCGAGCACAGGCCGAGAGATGACTCGCCCACCGCGGGATCCGGAGGCCAACTTGCTCTCTCCTAGGCTGCTGCAGCGCATCCTGCTGGTGTCCGTGTTCAACTGGATCTTGATCTTCGGGGTTTTTGAATACATCGAACAAACCACCGGCAACCTTAACCTGGCCCGCACCATGGCCATCCAAGCGTTGGTGATCGGGCGAATTTTCTATTTGCTCAGCCTCAGCCAAGCCATTCCTACCCTGCTGGGTCGTGGACGTGCCAGCCAATTGGAGCGCCATGAGCGCCTCATGGATACAGCAGCCATTGCCATCGGCATTGGGGCGGCCATCCTGCTGCAGATCCTCTTCAGCCAGTGGAGCCTGTTCAACATTATCTTCGACACAGCACCCCTGTCTTGGGAGCAGTGGGGCTTTTGTTTGCTGGTGAGCTTGCCACTCATCGTTGTCTCAGCGGCAGCCAATCGAGTGGATCCTGAATGAATAACTTGCTTTGGGCAACTCGCGCTCACTGCGCTCCCATCTGAAGAAGTGCCGAAGAGGGGATCCCTCAGCCATTACTCAGATGTAGCCGGCCTCTGCCAAGAGATAAAAATGCCTGCTGGCCTAGGTCTGATGGCATCCAGCTTCACACCGCTCTGGCTGTCTTTTCGACCGATTTGCGCAAGGCAATCACCATCTCAGCGGCGGTTTTTTGGAAAGTCGAGCCTGTTTTCTGGCTGTGATCAGAGTTTGGGGCAGCCGACGAGTGGGGATGAGGCTGTAGAAAGCGGTGAGTCGGATCTACACCGCGGTACTACCCCCAAGGCGATCTTTTGTCAGCTCCATCCACAAAAGCCCCAGCACTCTTCAGGGCTTGAGTTCTTTTTGCCCCCATCACCTTTTGGCAAGGGCAGGAACACCTCTTGAGGGAGACGAGGTTTTTCCTTCGGAGCTGCTGGCTCAAGGAACAGGAGAAAAACCTGTCTTCAAAAAAGCCTCCGACTTTCGGTTGCAGGAGTACATCACAAGGGTATGATCTTAAGAGAAGGATGTAGGACATTAAAAAATGTCAGATATACCACCACAACCTTTAACCGGGAAGGCTCTGCTGCAGAAGGTCGAAGCGTTGGGGCATCTTCCGCGCCGAGAAACGGCAAAGCGATGTGGCTATGTAACCATGACCAAGACCAACAAGCCTCGCGTCAACTTGAATGAGTTCTATGACGCGGTGCTGGCGGCAAAAGGTCTGAGTCTCAGCCCAAGTTCCAGCCGAGACAAGCGCGGTCGTGAACCAACCTTTCGGGTCAGCGTTCACAAAAATGGGCAGTTGATCATTGGGTCGGCCTACACCGAAAAAATGAATCTCAAGCCTGGGGATGAGTTTGAGATTCAGCTGGGTTACAAGCACATTCACCTCAAGCAAGTGCTAAACGGCCAGGTGGTGGAGGAGTCAACCCCAAGTAAAGAAGCTTCCCCCAAAGCGACTCGCGGTCGCCGGAAAAAAACTGCTGGGGCTTGAGCCGCTGCCGGGCCGGGAGTGAGGAGAAGGGATCCAGTTGACGAACTGTCACTGCGCAGCTTTCTTCCCGCTTTGCCCTCTTTAAGATGGGATCCAAAGCCTAGGTTCACCCTCTTTCTGACCCTAGATAAGGATCCCTATGCAACAGAAGGTTCAGCCACCCCTCAAGTTTTTGCCGCCGCGATTGACGCCTTGGGTCGTTCATTTCGCTCAAGCAGGCTTGCCCCTTTGGTTGCGATGGACCAAAGGGATCCCTCGCGTTGAAGTGGAGGGGGGAGAGCGTTTGGCTCAGCTTTATCAGCAGTTTGAGGCGGGCAAGATTCGCCTGTTGGTGGCGTTTCGACACCCGACCCTGGATGATCCCCCCTGCTTGATGTACTTGTTTGCCCATCTTCTGCCGCAGGTGGCCCAACGCCAGGGGATCCGCTTTCGGGGCCGACCCCACGTTTTGTTTGTTTATGACCGCGGCCTACCTCTGTGGCTGGGATCCGTTGCCCGTTGGGGCTTGCCGCGCTTGGGCGGGATCCCGATTTTGCGAGGCCGTCTGGATCGGGCAGGGCTAAAAAGTTCTCGTGAGCAGTTTGTATCGGGCCGATATCCGCTGGCGGTAGCTCCAGAAGGAACGATCAACGGTATGAGCAGTCTTCTCAACCCGTTGGAGCCGGGGGTAGCCCAGATGAGCTTTTGGGCGGTGGAGGATCTGCACAAGGCGGGACGGCCAGAGCAGGTGCTGATCTTGCCGGTAGGCCTTCGCTATTCCTACTTGCGGGATCCCAGTGCCGCTCTGAATAGATTGCTCAGCCGCATGGAGGCCGATTGCAAGCTGCCGCCCACGCGCTCGGCTCACGCCGGTCAAGCCTTTTTGCTGGCCCGTATCCTTCGCTTGGGAGAACACCTGCTCCAGGTCATGCAGACCTTCTATGAGCGCTTCTATGCCCCTGCTCTTCCTGCTGCAGATAGAGCCCAAGTTAAAGAGGGGGATCTGTTGGCGCGTCTTCAAAGCTTGTCAGATCTGGCCCTGCGGGTGGCCGAGCAACATTTCGGCCTAGAGCCTCAAGGAGACTTCATCGAGCGGCGGCACCGCATCGAACAGGCGGGCTGGGCCTGGATCTACCGCGAAGATATTGCCGATATTGCTGGTCTCTCGGCTCTGGAGAGGGGGCTGGCCAATCGAGTAGCTGCTGAGGCCAGTTTTCACCTCTGGCACATGCGCTTGGCGGAAACCTTGATGGTGTTTGCGGTGCGCCCCATACCCGAGCAGCCCAGTCTAAGTCTAGACGAGTTGGCGGAAACTGCTCTACGCCTCTGGAGCCTGTTGGCCTGGATCAAAGGAGAAAATCCTGTTGGAACTGCTCCCCCCCGCTTGGGACCCCGCCTGGCCCGTTTCAGCATTGGGGATCCCCTCTCGGTTTCCGAACGCTGGCCCGCCTACCAGGCCAACCGCCGACAAGCCGTACAAGCCCTCACCCAAGATTTACAAGCAGAAATGGAGCGGCTTATCAAAGGGATCCCGTGCTCCCCTGCGGTCCTCCCTGCTGTCTGACATGCCTAGTCGGCTCAGGGGCAAAAAGTGTAACAATTCCTGAGACATCTTGTGAGATATTTCGTGGAAAGTAAGACGAACTTTTGCATTATCTGACAAGCAGGTGAAGGAAAGGGGAAGTTTCTGGCTCTTGGGGTAGAAAGGGGGCAGAAAGGAAGTGAGGCTCGTTGGCTTGGTCTATGTCTGATGAGCTGCTCCGCGCCATTCGCAGACGCGACCTGGAGGCCGCCACTTCAGCCGTGCAGCATTTGCGTTCTCGCCATTTAAGTGAAGCTGTGATCACCTCGATGGTGATGGTGGCCGTGGAGCGGTTGGCATGGGATGAAGGCGACCGGGCCGCCGCCAGTTGGTTACTGCGTCGCTGCTCCAGACGACGGCGCTGAAGGGATCCCCCCTGGCCCAGAGGTCATTGCGATACTTCCCCTTTCCCTGGATCCGAGGGGCTTCCCGTGTCAACCTGCCCACAAAGCCCTATCCGCAGAGGGATTAGCTTTCTTCCTTGCCCTTGTTCGGATCGTCGGGATGCTGTCGGTCCTCATCAAGGAACATAAGCCTCTGGCGAACAGCCAATCGGTACTCGGAGGTGCGCCGAGAGAGAGAAGTCCACGCTCCTGCGCTGCCCAATTTAGACTTCTGATATAGCAAGGACGCGCTGGGAGCGAAGCCAACGGTTTGGGCATCCCCAATGGCAGCCAGATCGGCGCTTAAGAAGACAAACTGCCAGCTCTCCTTCTCGGTTTTTTCCTTGATCATCTTCTCAATTTGCTCTTTGCGGAACTCGCGACTGGCATTCTCTTGCCCATCGGTTACCACAACCATCACAACCTTGGCCGGGCGATCTGCCTCGCTGAGTTCGCTGAGGCTCTTTTCTAGGTCGATGATGCCGCGCCCCATGGCATCCAGCAAGGGAGTAGAAGCTCGCGGCACGTAGGTCTCGCGGGTCAGCTCAGGGACCTCAGCAATTGGCTTGAAGCGGTGAATGACTTCATAGGGATCCTGGGAGTCGAACTGAACCAAGGTAAGGGTGGCACTTCCTCTACGGCATTCTCTTTGCCTATGACTCGGATCAGATTGAAGCGGCTGCCGAGCCCACCCTTGCCGAGATCGCCAAGCTGATGCGCGAGCGCACCGACCTCAGCATCCTCGTGGTCGGTCATACCGATGCGACCGGCAGCTTCGACTATAATCTGGGTCTCTCGCGACGCCGGGCCGAGGCGGTTGTCAACCGGTTGGTTCAGCTGGGTATCGAGCAACGTCGACTCTATCCGGTTGGTGTGGGGTTCTCTGCTCCTGTGGCCAGCAACACCACTGAGGAAGGCCGGGCGAAGAATCGCCGCGTGGAGTTGGTGGATCTGGCGGGTGGCAGAATCCCCTAGGGGAGAGTTTCTGAGTTTTGGCTCAGGGCAAGCATCGCCGAAACTCTGGACACTGCGGCTGCGGCGAACTAGTTTAGAGGCAACTCTTTACTTCTAAGCTATTTCAAGGGGTGGGATCCATGCTTAGGCCCAGTCTTCTGTTCTCCGGCTCGGCTTTGTTGGGTTTGCTGTCCTTGCCGTTTTTGATCGGCGAATGTGGCTGGTTGGCCTCATCTCGTAAGAGCCAGAGTCCTGTCACTGAGGTTTCTCTACAAGCTTGGGAGCACTCCCTGCCCTCATCCCAGGCCTTGTTTGAAGATGAAGCAGGTTCTGGATCTTGGCTCATGCGGCAAGCCCAACTGCAAGAACGGGTACAGCAGCTTGAGCAACGCTCTCTAGCTCACCAGCAGCAGGCTCATCAGTTGCTGGTACAGCAGGCAGATCCCCAGCCCGCCGGGGTTGTTGGCCGTTCCAACCCAAGCCTTGCCGTGCCGGCACGGCCTCGGCGTCAGGATCCCACTCTCTCTCAATCCTCTGCTCCGGCGGATCTTCCCAATGAGCTGGCGCTGCTAACCCAATTCATCCAGCAGGAGCCGGGAAATGCGCAACTTTATCTGCAACGGGCGCAATACTTCTGGCGTCAGTCTCAGGAGGATCCTGCTGCTTTACCCCAGCCGGAGCATGCTTCTGCCATTGCTTACCTGATGCGCTCCGCTCTGCGGGATCTGGATATTGCCATTGCTTTGGATCCCTATCTGGCTGAAGCCTATTTGCTCAAGGCCAAAATCCAACACGAGCGTTTGCAAGAACCTGAGCAGGCTCTGGCAACCTTGTCTCCTCTGGATCGGATTGCCTATCACAACCCGCAACTGCACTTGATCCGCTCTCGCATCTGGGCCGAACAAGGCCATCTGGAATCGGCGTTTGATGTGTCGCATCTGGCGATTGAGCTGGCCAAGCAAAATCAAAGTGCTGCCGATCTTTTCGAGGCCTATGTCCATCGCGGCCTGATGTGGGCCAGCATCTGCGACTTCAATTTGGCCGTTCAGGATTTCAGCCGGGCTATCGAGGTGCAGCCCCAGCGGGCTGAAGGTTACTACCACCGCGGTATGGCGCGCGCTTACCAGGGAGAGGATAGGGCTGGTGCCGCTTCCGATTTGGGTAGCGCTTTGATGTTGTGGCAGGTTTCGGGCGGGGGATCCCCGGGGCTGCTGGAATATGTAGAAGCGGTGCGGAGGGAACTGTTGCGGTAGCTCAGCTCTGGCGGGGTTTTTGCTGAGGATCTGAAGCGCTGGGTTTGGGGTCTTTGCCCAGGAGCATTTGGCAAGTTCGTCCAAGCCAGGCCAGGATGGTAGAGCCATCTGTTACCTAGGGGGGCTTGAACGCCCCCCTGAAGAGAACCCAGCCAGATGATGAGCCGAAGACAATTGACCATCTCCGTATCCTCCGTAGCCCTGGTGGTGGCCACAGGGATGCTGTTGTTGCTGCTGTGGCAACTGCGCAGCTTGGTGCTGACGGTGATGATCGCGGTGGTGGTGGCGGCAGCGCTGGCTCCCCTGGTGGATCTGGCCGAGCGATTACGCATCCCCCGCTGGCTGGGGGTTGTGCTGGTGTATTTGAGCTTAATTGCCGGGATTGCCGGCTTGGCTCTGCTCATTGGCCCAACGGTGGTAACTCAGACCCAGCGGTTGCTAGCGAGGTTGCCCTTCTATCTGGAGCGACTACAACTGCTGGTGGACACCTGGATTGCTGATCTGGCGGGGGTGGATCCGGCGGCGCTGGACTACTTAAACCAGTTGCTCGATCCTCAGTCGTTGATGAGCTGGGCAGTTCGCTCGGGACAACGGGTGCTGGTGCAGTCTTTCGACTTCACCCGCGGTTTGCTGGGTGGTCTGCTAACCACGGTGCTGACCCTCTTCATTTCCGGCTACATGCTGGTGAGCGGCTCTGACTTGGTGCGGGGCTTGGTGGAGTTGTTTCCTTATCCCTGGAATGACCGGCTGGCTCAGCAGGTACACCCGATGGCCCAGCGCATGGGGGGCTACATTCAGGGGCGGGTGCTGGTCTCTGCCATTTTGGGTGTGATGATCACCGTCTCGCTTCGCTTTCTGGGCCTGTCGGAGTTTGCTCTGGCGCTGGGGGTGATCGCTGGGTTTACCAACCTTATCCCCTTCATTGGGCCGGTACTGGGATCCCTGCCCGCCTTGGTGGTGGCAATCGTTCAGGGGGGCTGGACTTTTTTGTGGGTGCTGATCCTATACGTTGCCGTTCAAAACCTGGAAACCTATGTGTTGGATCCTCTGTTGGTGGGATCCTCGGTGCAGGTGAAGCCCTTGTATCAGTTGCTGGCGGTGCTGGGCGGTACCCAGTTGTTGGGTATTGTTGGGGCGGTGATCGCCCCCCCGTGGGTGGCGGGTATGGCGGTGCTGCTGGAGAACCTTTATCTGAAGCCCAAGCAGGAGGCAGAGGTTCGAGCCAGGCTGTATGCTCGGGCCACCGAGGCTGCTGGTTCTTTGGCTTTGCCGGGGATGGATCCTGCCGACGCGAGCAGCCCAGAGCCATCTTTTTCCTCTCGTCCGAATGACTCGTCAAACGAGCCGGAAGGGTTGCCACAGAAAGAAAGTCTCTCGCCTGCGGATCCCGTAGCCGGAAGAAGTCCTTATTAGCAAGCTTCTCATCTGATTCGCCTCTGTTGCTCTCGGAGAAGGGCTGCTGTGGTTTTGGGTAGGGTGCACATCTCAGCGGTGACGGGCATCGAGGATGAACAGAGCACTACCTACGACGAACAGGAGGCTGGCTCCTATCCCCAGCAGGGTTTGGACAACCTTGAGATTGAGAAAGGCTGGAGCTGCGGGATCCCACGGAGGGGGGTCGCTACCCAAGGTCATCACCTCGCTCGCCGCAAACAGGCTGCTCCCCAGCAAAAACAACCAACTGGCCAACTCGTAGCGGTGGTTGCCTCTCATGTCTTCTCCGACTGCAAGTGTTCGTAGGCTTGAGCAGCGGCGGCCATTTCCGCAGCCTTTTTCGAGCGACCTTCACCGCGGCCCCAGCACCGCCCTTGCCCCCAAACTTCCATGGTGAAATGAGGGGGATGCTCCTGGGCGGCCACCAGGCGGTATTCGGGCAGGCTACCCCAAAGGCGTTGGGTCAGTTCTTGCAAGGCTGCTTTGGGGTTGCGCCGAGTGGGGTCTTGAAACCACTGCTCCACTCGCCGGTGTAGATAGGGATCCAGCCAGGGATGCAGCCTGGGCAGCGTGTAAATACCCCAACTGAGATAAAAAGCCCCAAGCAGAGCCTCGAAAGCATCCGCCAGCCGCCGACCCCGTCCGGCCAAGTCGTTTTGAGAGCTGGATCCCACCTCGAGGTAGCGATCCAAGCCGTGCAGATCCGCCAGTTCTGCCAGGTAAGCATCGCTGGTCAGGTCGGAGCGAATCGCGGTCAGCTCTCCCACCGACAGATGGGGATAGGACTGAAACAAGAATTCCGTAACCAAAATCCGCAGGACAGAATCCCCCAACAACTCCAGCCGATCGTTGTTCCGTCGGCCATCCAGAGAAGGGTGAATCAGAGCCTGATCCAGCAGATCCCAACGCAGTTGTTCCAGCAAAGCCGGATCCCTGAATCCAAGGCGGGCCAGCAAATGCTCCAAGGCACGGCGACGGGGCGGGATCAACTCAACCATACACTCAGGTGCTGACGTTGCCTTAGCGGTCAGAACTGCACAGCTTAGGCCCATTTTGACCTGGGCCATCCCACCCCAGCCGGGATCCCCGCTCAGGCGGTAAGCCAGCTATGCTACAGGAGTAGTATAGGCTTTTCGAGGGAGGATCCCTGCATGCCCATCCGCGCCCATTCCCCCATTCCCACGACCCAGATGGAAGTGACCAGCATTCGGCTGGAACGTGAGCTGAAGCAGCGACTGAAGGCGTTGGCCGGAAATCAGGGTTACCAGGCCCTCATACGGGAAATTCTTTGGAGTTATGTCCTGCGTCACTCTCAAGGGGCTGCCACCCTCAGTCCTGAGGATATTCGGGCCAGCTTCCCGGCCACGGCCCACCAAGCCCAATGCTGTGCTCTCACCGGACGGGCCATTCAACCGCAGGAGCCAATGTTGCTGGGGTGGACCACCGATGGGAAGTTTGTCGCCCTCAGCTCCTCCTGCTTTTAAGTTTTGGAGTCTCTCTCCAGTTGGCGAAAGGCTCCACCCGGCACGAATGCCACCCCTTTAGACGCCACGAAGTTCTCGATATTTTCTGGCCCGTTCCTCGGCTGGATCGGGGGCTTGAGCTTTGGCAACTGCCTCCTCCAGTTGGGCCATCACCGTCTCTGCCGGTTCAGCGGAGCGGACGACGTAAAACATTAGGTTAATGGCTTCGTTGGCCGTCAGTTTGAGGGTTTCTTTTCCCTTGGGCACCAGCGCGATCTTGCCATCTGTGGTTGTGATGGCTGTGTGGGATCCCTTAGCCAGAATCTCCCCCGCTTTTTCCAGAGTGACAAGCATATCCGTAGCTCACGGCAGCAGGACATCTACTATCCTATCGAATGTCTTGGGGCAAACGTTCCAGAAGGGTCTAAGCCATTTGGCGGATTGGGTGGGTTCATCATGGGTTGCCATGCTCTGCCAGCCAAGCATACAAGTGGGGAAACAACTTTTGATTGGCCCCTGGGAAGGGAAATTCCGACAGTTCCGCCGGGCTGACCCAGCGCACCTCGCTACATTGCAGGGCTTGGGCTTCTCCGCCCAGGTAGCGACAGATAAAAGCGATAAGAGTAACGGTGAAATGGGTATAGGCATGTTCGACGGTGGCTAGCGGCGCGACCACCTCGATATCGATGCCGATTTCTTCTTTTACCTCCCGTACTACACACTCAGCAGCCGTTTCTCCCGGCTCGATTTTGCCTCCGGGAAACTCCCACAGCCCGCTGAGCATTGAGCTTTCCAGTCGTCGATCGATAAGGATTTCTTTTCCCCGCAGAACAATGGCAACCGCGATTTGCTTATGAGGACGGGAGGCACGGGGTGCAGACATAGGCAATTGTTGGTGTTGACCTCGATTGTAGGCGCTGCAATCCGCTTGCCAAGGGCACCGGCCACAGTGAGGCTTTTTGGGACGACAGACGGTAGCTCCCAAATCCATCAGGGCTTGGTTAAAAGCCCGTGGCTGCACGGGATCCAACAATTGCTGGGAAAGCTGCCACAGCAGGGACAGACACTGGGCCGGAGGCTGTTGCAAAGCCACCAAGCGAGCCAGCACCCGCTTGACGTTGCCATCCAAAATGGGCAAAGGCTGATCGAAGGCAGCGCTGAGAATGCCGCCGGCTGTGGTGCGCCCGATCCCCGGCAGAGCCAACACCTGCTCCAGATCCCTGGGGAACTCACCGTTTCGCTCCCGCATCAAAATTTGGGCAGCTTTGTGCAAGTTCAGGGCCCGCCGATAGTAGCCCAGGCCCTCCCACAGTTTCAGCACCTGCTGCTGGGGGGCTGCCGCCAGTGCTGGGATCCCGGGCAGGGTCTGCATCCAGCGCTGAAAGTAGGGGATAACTGTTGCCACCTGGGTTTGCTGTAACATCACTTCCGAAACCCAAATGGCGTAAGGATCCCGGGTGCGGCGCCAGGGCAGATCCCGCCCGTGTTCACGGTACCAACGCTGAAGAGACTGCCGCAAGCGTTGCAAGAAAGCCTCGTCCCAATTCCCTACCTTGTCCGGGAGGCTTGCAGCGCAGGAAAAGCTGCCCTTAGCTTCTGGAAGAGGCTGAGACTCAAGCCGCGTAAGCAAAGTGCAAAGCCCACCAGATCAGGGCCGAAACCACACCGGCCACAATTCCTGCCGAGATCAAAACGACAATTGGGCTATCTGCCCCCTTGAACTTCATAATGCCGCGATTGTAGTCAGCCATCCTTGCCTCCTACCAGCTCTGGCGTTGGGGTTGTCAGGGATGTTGATCGGGATCCAGATCTGCCAGCTCTATTCACAGGGAAAGCTGTGGCGAAGATGTCCCAGTAGAGGTGCTCCGCACCGCCGGCGCAAACATGCCTGGGGAGAAGCACCGTCCTCGGTCATGCATGATACAACCTTAGCATGGAACAGACTTTGACCCTGGTGATTTGGACTGTTTGGAATAACCAGAAGCTAGGCAACCCGCAGGACTAACCGGTCTGCTTCCCACTGTCGAAATAGGTTGAGAAGGTGGTCGGCTCTCTCTTCATGGGCAGCCAGGATCTCAGCGCCAGAACGGGCTTGATTGGCCAAGGGCAGCAGCAGCTCCACCACTTGGTAGCGGGTAGAGGCCATCATCTTGCCAGGGATCCGGGCGACGGGCCAGAAAATATCCATCTTCTGGGTCAGGATCTGGGCCGGATCCAGCTTGCCCAACAGATCTGAAAAGGGGATTTTTTGATCCCAGTAGCGCACGCTGCCATAGCGGACGAACAAGGGGTTGAGTTGCCAGCGGGATCCCTTAAAAAATTCGACTGTAAAGGGATCCCAAGTTGTTATCTTTTGACCTTGATGGCAGCACCAAAAGAGATTTTGCGTGTGATATAGGGGCTCCAGATACTCGATGACCCGCAGTTGGTCGATGCGAGCAAGGGCCTCGTAGCGGCGATGGAACTCCGGGTGGGTGGCGGCAATCAACGGCCTGGCATTCCAATAGTCCAAGTAGGGGGCTACATCGATAAACTCCAGCCCGGCTTGGGCAAGCAAGTCGGGAATCTCGCCGATGTCGAAAGGGATGTCGTTGGCGTGCAAAAAGTTATCGACGATATTTTCATCGTGGAGGTAGTAGTCCTGGTGGGCCTTGGCATGCTGGGCCAGCATGGAAGTAGGATGAGCTGCCTTTAACAATTGCCGCACGAATTCAATTTTTTCCGGAGTGGCCGGCGGAGTAATGCCCAGCAGCTCCAAAGCGCGGCGAATGCGGTAGAGGTGCCAACGGCCGGAACGGTTGTAGAGCATCAGAGCCATCACCCCGTCGGCAGCTAGGCGCGAGGCCAAGTTCCTCAAAGCCTTGACGGGATCGGCAGTGTGGTGGATTACCCCGTAGGAGCTGATCATGTCGAAGCTGCCTTCGGGCCAAGTAGAGGGATCCAGCAGATCCCCGTACTGCACCGAACAGTTGCGCAGGCCGTGGTGCTTAATTCGCTTCTGGGCCATCTCCAGGGCTGGGCGACTGATGTCAATCCCGACCACCGAACCATAGCCGGGGTTGCTGGCGGCAATGCCATGCACCTCCCAGCCGGTGCCACACCCTGCCACCAAAAACCTGGCTCCTGCGGGCTCTTGCAGCCTACGGGTGCGGGCGTACTGCGCCAAGGTATAGCTGCCCAGACTGGAGAAGCCCTCAAAGGGCCGGTCGTAAGGAATAGGAGGATAGGGGAAAGTCTCGTACTGGGCCTGCACTGCCTGGGTAATCTCGGCTTCGCTCACCAAAAGCACTTCCTCCCACGTATTCCCCCCCATCCTACGGTTTTCTTGAGGTTTTGAGCGGGGAGATCTTCCCAACCGTTGCTAAGCCCCTGCCAGAGCGTGGGTAGCCCGCTTGTAGGCTTCCTCCAGCGTCTCTGCCAAGGTGGGGTGAACGTGCACCAAGCCGGCCAGTTCTCGCACCGTGGCCCGGCGAGCAATGGCCTGAGCCGCCTCGTGGATCAAATCCGCTGCATGTGCCCCCAAGATGTGGGATCCCAGCAGTAGGCCGGTGCTCTTGTCAAAGACCAGCTTGACCATGCCCTCTGTCTCTCCCGAAGCAATGGCCTTGGAGTTGCCGCCAAAGTAGGTGCGCACCGTGCCCACGCTGTAGCCTTCCTCCTTGGCCTGAGGTTCGGTCAGCCCCACAAAACCCATTTCCGGGTGGGTGAACACCGCTGCCGGAATGCTGAGGTAGTCCATGTAGGCAGTACGGCCACAGATGTTTTCCACGGCCACTCTCCCCTGAGCTGCCGCCGCGTGAGCCAACATCATTTTGCCTGTCACATCCCCAATGGCCCAGAGGTGAGGCAAATCGGTGGCCATGCGGCTATCGACGGGGATGAACCCCCGTTTGCCGGTGTCGATGCCCAGCTCGGCCAAGCCCAGCCCCTCTGAGACCGGGATCCGACCGGCAGCCACCAGGCAGCCATCCACCTGCAGCGTCTCGCCGTTGGAGAGGTGAATGGTCACCGGCTGGCCGGGGATCACCTGCCGAGCCAGCACGCCCACAAAGGTTTGAATGGAGCGGGGCTTGATCAGCACTCGCTGGGCCAGGCGGGCAATATCGGGGTCAAAGGCCGGCATCAGGGTCTCCAGGGCTTCGATGAGGATGACCTGGGATCCCAAGGCAGTGTAGATGTCGGCAAACTCCTGGCCAATGTAGCCGCTGCCGATAATCGCTAGGCGCTCCGGGATCCACTCCAGCCGCACCGCCTCGTCGCTGGTGAACACCGTCCGCCCATCCACCTCGATGCCGGGGGGCACAAAGGGGCGGGAGCCCGTCGCGAGAATGACATCCTGTGCCGTGTAGGTGTGGGATCCCTTCTCTTCCTGGACTTCCACCTGCTGGGGTGCCACCAACTTGCCTCGCCCTCTCAGGATTGTTACCCCCAGCTTCTCCAGCGAGCGAGTCATGTCGGCGCGGATCTTCTCCACCACTTGGGCAGCATGATTGGCAATAGCCTCTCGGTTCACCTGAAGGGATCCCACTTGGATGCCCAGCCCAGAGCTATGTTGCAGTTCCCGCAGGCGTCCTGAGGCGGCCAGCAGAGCCTTGGAGGGGATGCAGCCGCGGTTGATGCAGGTGCCGCCCATTTCTGCACCTTCAACGATGGCGGTCTTCAGGCCAGATTCGACCGCATGTAAAGCAGCGCCGTGGCCGCCGACGCCGGCACCGATGATGATCAAGTCAAAATCGAAGCTCATGGCGAGATTGGATAACCGGTGCCTCATTTTCTCACCTTGTTGGCCTTCCCAGAAACCAGGCTGAGAGCACCCAAACCATGGGGTAGCATAGGGTCGCTTGTAGCTGGGGGGGAGCGGGGGTACGCATGGAACTGCAAGCTTTGATTTTCGATGTGGACGGCACGCTGGCGGACACGGAGCGGGATGGTCATCGCGTGGCCTTTAACGCTGCCTTTGCCGAGGCAGGGCTGGACTGGCACTGGTCGGTGGAGCTCTACGGCCAACTCCTGGCCATTACGGGGGGCAAAGAGCGCATTCGCCATTTCGTTGCAACCTGCCAGCCGCCGCTACCCCCTGGTGAAGATTTAAATGCCCTCATTGCCCGGCTGCACCAGGCCAAAACCCGCCACTACACTGCCCTATTGGCCCAAGGGGGGATCCCACTCCGCCCAGGGGTGAAGCGCCTCCTGCAGGAGGCCAGAGCTGCTGGGATCCGCTTGGCCATTGCCACCACCACCACGCCGGAAAATGTAACAGCCCTTTTGGAGCACACACTGCCGGAGAGCCTAAGCTGGTTTGAAGTGATCGCTGCCGGCGATATTGTCCCCGCCAAAAAGCCCGCCCCCGACATCTACTTCTACACCCTGGAACAGATGGGGCTGCCCCCCCAGGCCTGCCTGGCCTTTGAAGACTCGGAGAATGGGCTGCGCTCGGCCCAGCAGGCCGGTATTCCCACTGTGGTGACGGTAAACGACTATACCCGGGATCAGGATTTTTCCGGGGCAGCTTTGGTGTTGGATCACCTGGGGGAGCCTGAGGATCCGTTTCGGGTGTTGGCGGGAACGGTGGGATCCCACCGCTACTTCACCCTGGAGTTGGCCCGACAGATCCATGCTCAAGTTGCCCGGTCTGGAGTGGGAAGCTCATGATGGCGTCAGATCTCCAAGACCTGCGGCAGCGCCTAGAGGCTCATCTGCAGCAAGTGGCCCAGCCCCGGGATCCCGACTGGTCGCCCTTGGGCCATCAGCAGGTGGAGCGCTACATCCAAGAGCAGCTTTCTAAGTGGGGATCCCTGGAGTCCTTCCCCTTTGAGGCCGGTGGCCGCCTGCACCGCAACTGGATCTTGAAATTGCCGGGATCCCGTTCTGGCCGCCAACCCATCCTCATCGGAGCCCACTTTGACGCTGCCCCGGCAACCCCTGGAGCAGACGACAACGCCAGCGGCGTGGCGGTGTTGCTGGAGTTGGCCCGCCATTTTGCTGCCGAGCCGGCTTCTTCTCCGCTGTGGCTGGTGGCCTTTGACCTGGAGGAGCGGGGAATGGTGGGCAGCACAGCCTACGCCCGCTTTCTTAAACAGCAGCGCCAGCCCCTGCGGCTGATGCTCTCTCTGGAGATGCTGGGCTACCGGGATCCCGCCCCCGGATCCCAGGACTATCCCGCCGGCCTTGAGAAGCTTTACCCCAACCGGGGAGATTACATTGGCCTTATTGGCAACTGGCCCACCTGGGGGGATCTGCTCAAGCTGCAGCGTGATTTTCAAAAAGCGGGGATCCCTTGCTGTTGGTTGTTGGCCGGGCAGCGAGGCTTGATCCTACCTGCCACTCGCCTGAGCGACCACTCCCCCTTTTGGGATGCGGGCTACGCCGCCGTTATGGTTACCGACACCGCCTTCTTGCGCAACCCTCACTACCACAAGCCAAGCGACACCCTCGAAACCCTAGATCAAGACTTCCTGACGGGGGTCTGCCAGGGCTTGATGGCCGGGATCCGCTCGCTGTAGCTCTTCCAAACACCACAGTCGTTCAACAACAAGTAGCGTGCGTTAAGTCCTAACTCCCCTCTCTCTGGAAGGAGGCTGGGGGTAAGGGTAGAGTTGGCATCCTCAGTACGGAGATTTCTCCAGGGGGTTCGCGATTCTTCGACTGGATCCTTTGTTGATGAGGGGAGACAATAGACGAGAGTAGTAAGACGAGAGTAGTAGCAGGGAAAAGGTTAAAAAACCTGCCTTGGCACTGTAAAACTCAGCAGGAGATTGCGTATGAGCGCTTTTGCCCAAGCTCCCAAAAAGTGTGTTTCCGCCGCCTTCAAAGAAGAGGGCAAGCTGCAAGAGTGTATCCAGCGGCTTTTGAACCGTGGCATTCCCAACGATTGCATCTCCATTATTGGCCGCAACTTTCAAACCGAAGCCAAAATTACCGGGTTTATCACCCGCAAAGAGGTGGTTCTGGACGGTCTGACCAATGGGGCCATCTATGGATCCCTGTTCGGATCCCTGCTGGGGCTGCTCACTGGCGTGGGGGTGCTGTTCATTCCCTTTTTGGGGGCAGTGGTGGCCGCTGGGCCTCTGGGAGCCGCTTTGTTGGGGGCAACGGGCGGCGCTTTGTACGGAGCACTGGGAGCGGGCCTGGGATCCGCCCTGATTGCCTTGGGTATGCCGCAGGAGAAAGCCGCCATCTACCAAACCCGGGTACAGGCGGGCGAGTTCTTGTTGGTGGTGCAAGTACCGGAAGAGAAGTCGGGCGAAATTTACTTGCTGCTGCAGAGTGCTGGCGGAGAGGAAGTTTCCATTGCCGACTTGAACTTGCCCGGTGAGCCAGAGGGAGACTTAACCCCAGAGAGCATCTCGCCGGAAATCCGCGCTGACCTCTCGGAAGAAGCGCAGCAAACCTTTGTGGAAGCCTACAACCAAGCCAAACAAGAGAGCAATAACTCCGCCCATGCACTCCTCAAAGCTTGGGAAAAGGTCAAGCAAATTTTCACACGAGATGAGAAAGGGATCTTCTCCAAACGCAAGCCCTAGCCCAAAAAGTTTCCGAAGTAGCGAGAGCACAGTAAAGCGCCATCTCGCCGCTCTGCCTGTACGTGTTCTGGGTCTGCTCCAATTTTTTTTTAGCTGCAACCTTATATCCTGAGAATAGCCCGAAAAACTCTAACCTAACCTTGCAGGGGTGAGCCTATGGCTGCGAGTGACTTCAAGGATTATTACAAGATCCTGGGCGTCAGCAGAGATGCCTCTGCCGAGGAAATCAAGCGCGTCTATCGCAAGCTGGCCCGCCAGTATCACCCCGACGTGAACCCCGGCAACAAGGCGGCAGAGGAACGCTTTAAGGAGATCAACGAAGCCTACGAGGTGCTCTCTGATCCAGAGAAGCGGCGGCGCTACGACCAGTTTGGGCAGTACTGGCAGCGGGTGGGTGCCGGCTCTGCGGCTGGAATGCCCGGCATGGAGGGCTTCGCCCAATACGCCAGCTTCGAGGAGTTTATCAACGAGCTGCTGGGCCGTATGGGATCCCGCCGCAGCGGGTTCCAGGGCTTCGCCGGCGGCTTTGGGCCGTTTGTTTCGGTGGATTTGCCGGGGCAGGATGTGGAGGGCACTCTGGGTCTCAGCTGGGCAGAAGCTTTCCACGGCACCCAGAAACGGCTGAACCTAGATGGAGAAACGCTAACTATCCGCATTCCCCCCGGCGCTAAGCCGGGCAGTCGCATCCGCGTCAAGGGCAAAGGCCAGGTCAGCCCCTTTGGCGGGCCAAGAGGGGATCTCTACCTCACTTTGGAGCTGCCCCCCCATCCCTTCTTCCGCTTTGACGGAGACAACCTGCTCTGCGAGCTGCCCATTACTCCTGACGAGGCGGCTTTGGGAGGGACGGCGGAAGTTCCCACCCCTACGGGTCGCGTGCAACTGAGGATCCCTGCCGGGGTAGACAGCGGCCAAACCCTGCGGCTGCGGGGCCAAGGCTGGCGGGATCCCCAAGGCCAGCGGAGCGACCTGCTGGTGCGGCTGAAGGTGGTGGCGCCCAAATCCCTTTCCCAGACCGAACGGGATCTCTACGAAAAGCTGCGGCAAAGCCGTAGCTGGGATCCCCGCGCCCACTTGCAGGAGGTGAGTCTATGAGTTTGGCCATTGTGCGGGTAGAAGAACGGCTCTATACCTTCGAGCAGGCCACGGAACTGCTGGGGATCCCTCCCCACCTGCTGGAATGGCTGCTGGCCCAAGGCTTAGTGGAGGCCGAGAGCAGCTACCTGACCCCCCAACAGCTCAGGCGGTTGTTGCAAATGAGCCGCCTACACCGAGACTTGGGGCTTAACTGGACGGGGGCAGCGATGGTCTTGGACATGGCTCAGGAAATTGCCCGGCTCAGGGGGCAACTGCGCCACTACCGCGGATTTTGAGGCTGCCCAGCCAACCCATCAAGGAGATAAACTTCGATGAACCCTATGGAACAGATCATCCGACGTAGCCAAGTGGTGGGCCTGCTGGCCCTCGATGGCAGCACTGCTACCGCCTTGGGTACCGTAGAAGAAATCTGGGTTGACCCAACAGGGCGGGTATGCTACTTCACCAGCCAGCAGGGGTACACCCCCCTGGAGCAGATTTCTCTCATCGGGCCAGACGCGCTGCTGACCTACTCCACCGTTTTTGCTACCCCCCTAACCCCCATCAGCTCTCTTTACCGTCGCACAGTGCGCATTGGGAATCGAGAGGTCGGCTGGATTGAGGATTTTCTCTTTGACTGGGAGACTGGAGCGATTGCCGCTTATATTCTGGGTGGCAGCATTGCCGAGCCTTGGGGGGGGCGCGCCGTTCTCCTGCCTGAGGATGTGGAAGCCATTGATGTGGACGCGGTGGTGGTTAAGGAGGATGCTCCGCAGCGGCTGAAATCGGAAGCAGAAGGCTTGAAGAACTTTTGGAGCGAAAAATCTCGGCAGGTGAAACAGCTTATCCAGCGCATGGGGGATCGCCTCAAGGCGTTGGTTGGCCCACAGGATCCGCCGGAGGTGGTGCGCGTTAAGGTGAAGCAGGTGCGGGACGAGCTGGCCAAAGGGGGCAAGTTCGATCTCTCCCTACTGGACGAGGCGGCAGAGTTTCTGCAACACAAGTGGGAAACCTGGCAACATCGCCTCAGCCGCGCCGCTCAGCGCATGCAGGCTGCCCTTCAGGCTGCTTGGGAGAAGCTGACCGAATAGCAAAGAATGACTCTGCAACCTCTGGCCTGCGGTCGCCTCAGATGCTGCACATTTGCTTCCCAACTGCTTCCCAACTCCCCTCTTCCTCTGGGAAAGGGGCTGGGGGGCAACAGCATGAGGTGCTTGGGGAGTCCGTCCCACTGCTCGACCGGAACTGTTGCAAGCCAGTCCTCGACCAAACCCAGCTGACGGACGGCGGCTTTTTCGGCTACGATCTAAGATCGCTGTCAATGCTCGGATCAGGTTTCAAGACCCCCGCAGGGCACCTGTACGGCAGGGAGAAAGATGACTTACGCAATTGTGGAAACCGGCGGTAAGCAGCTTTGGGTGGAGCCGGGGCGTTTTTACGAGGTCGATCGCCTGGCGGAAGTGGAGGAGAACAGCCCCTTCGATTTGTCTCGTGTGCTGTTGATCAACCACGAGGGACAAATCACGTTGGGGCATCCCTACGTTTCGGAGGCGGTCGTCAGGGCACGGGTTTTACAGCATCGGCGCGGCGATAAAATCATCGTCTACAAGATGAGGCCAAAGAAAAAGACCCGCAAAAAGAGGGGTCATCGGCAACCGCTGACCCGTCTGCTGATCGAGTCTATTGAACTCAATGGGGTGCCCCTAGCCACGGCACCATCCCGTACGGAAGCGGCTCCAGAGTCTAACCCAGAGGCAGCCCCTTCGGCAGCGGCGACAGGGATCCCTGCGGATGAGGAATAAACTCTGAACTCAGGTGTCCTGAATCCCGATTTTTTTATCTCGTTTCTGTTGATCACGCAGTTGCATAGGAGGCGTCATGGCTCATAAGAAGGGAACGGGCAGCACTCGCAACGGTCGAGATTCCAATGCCAAGCGGCTGGGGGTGAAGCGCTATGGGGGCGAGCTGGTGCATCCCGGCCACATTCTGGTCAGGCAGCGGGGCACCAAGTTTCACCCAGGGGTGAACGTGCGCATCGGCGGCGACGACACCTTGTATTCTGTGGTCACCGGTATTGTGACTTTTGAGCGCTATGGCAAGTGGCGGCAAAAGGTGAGTGTCTACCCAGCTGAGGTGGCTGCCCAGTAGGGAAAGGCCCAGCTTTGAAACTGCCTGGGAGAGTTTCTTCCGCAAGAGAAGATTCTCGCTTCTGTCGACCAAGCTGCTTGCCGGGCTGAAAACTGTCTGCTCCAGAGCAGACAGGGTTTTGCTGTTGCTGATTCCTGAACTTTTTTCGTTCTTGAGGATTGGGGCCAGCCGGAAGAGAAGAGGAGCTAGGGATCCCTGACCACTTAGGGGCGAAAATGGCAAAAGCGTGGAAGGCAGAAAGCTGATGCGGGTGTATTTGTTTCGCTGGGCAGGGTTGCTTCACCTCATTGCCGGGGTGATGTACCTCTACTGGCGACTGACAGCCGGGTTGATGGATTTGGGATCCCTTTTGTTTTGGGGGGCAGAGCTGTATGTTTGGCTGGCAGCGGTGGGCTTCACCCTCAGCCGCTATCCCCAAGTGCCGAGAGAGACGATCCCATCCCCAGAGGTCCTGCGGCGGTCGTTTTTCCAATTGCCGCGGGTGGATGTACTGGTGCTGCGCCAGTGGGATTCTCTGGAGGCAACCCGGCAGACGGTGCTCTCGGCTCTGCACCTCGACTACCCGTGGGAGCGGTTGTTTGTCCACATTGTGGATCGGGTAGAAGATGAGGAGATGGCCAAGGCGGCCCGGGCCATTCCCTGCGAATACTGGGCCTGCCCTAGCCCCACAGCCGACCCCCTGGCTTACGCGATGGGATCCCCTCACATCCAAGGGGAGTATCTGCTCCTGGTGCAGCCGGGCCATTTTCTCGAGCGGGACTTCCTGTGGCAGACCTTGCCCCACTTTTACGACTCGCCGGAGCGGGCTCCCATCGCCAATCGTATCGGGTTTGTGCAGGCGATGCTGCGCACCCTAGGCCAGCCCAGAGCCGTTCACCCACTGCAACAGCTTTTGGCGGTGGGATCCGAAGGGTATCAGGCGGCACCCCTGTTGGGTTCTGGCTGTCTCATCCGGCGCAAGGCTTTGGAAGGGATCCCGCGGATCGACATTCGTCGCCCTGTGCAGTTGGGGTGTCAGATGCACTGCCGCGGCTGGCAGTCTCAATTGGTTCGCCAAACCCAGGTTACGGGTGTTTTGTTGCCCTTGCGCAACCGCCGCGTTGCTTTGCTGGCTTTGTTTTCGGCCTTGAGGGAAAATCCCTTCTGGGGCAAGCCGACCACGCAGCAGCAGCGCTTTCAATACCTGTGGCTGGCCCTCTGGGCTGCCGGTGGGATGGCGGAGCTGGTCTACTTGGCGGTGCCGATGGTCTTTCTCTGCACGGGGTGGATGCCGGTGCCGGCCTTTGACCGGGTCTTCTTCGCGTGGTTTTTGCCTTATGCTCTCCTAGGGCGCATCAGTTGGCTCTTGGCCTTTCCCCCGCATTTGTGGGGGGCAGCTTGGCAGTCGGAACGGCAGACGGGCAGCCAGTTTTTTCAGTCCATCCAGGCGCTGGTGCAAAGTCTGCAGGGAGTGCCCCCCTATCCCGAGCAGCCTTCCCAGCTCTCCTTAGGACCTCAGGCTCTGGCTATTGTGCTGACTTTTCTGGCTATGGGGGTGGGATCCCTGCGTTTTGCCGGCAGTTGGGATCCCTCTTGGCCTGAGCTGCTGTTTGGCTTGGTCTGGGCCTTCTACAACCTGATGATCCTGACGGTGCGCCCCGACGATCACGATTTTGCCGGCTTTGCTTTTCCCAGCAGCAGCGCCGCTGCGGCGACAGAAGAGAGCGCCGACCCATAGGCTGCCAAGCCAAGACAAGTTCATCGCAAAACCAAATCCCCACATCCATTCAGCTGCTGCATGGATGAAATGGCAGGCTGCCGCGGCAGATGGTGGGCAAACGCTATGCTGTGAGAAGTGTAGGATAAGTGGATCGGCACAGGTTGTCTCCAACTCTCCGGGGAGGTGTACCGGTGGAGAGGGGGGATCCCTGGCCAAGTCGCCCCTCCTGTTTGCAGGATTGAACGCGGTCTTCTAGGTTCAGAACGACACACCTGTGGAGTCAGAGAGACCCCCCCTTCGACTGCTCCCCCTGGGTACGGATCCCTGGCAGCAGGGCTGTGCCTATTGGCTGGAGATGGGATCCCACCGTTTGCTTCTCGATTGTGGGTTGCCCGCTCCTGCTCTCTTTAAGGCTCTGCCAGGGATCCCGGATGCGGTAATCTGCAGCCATGCTCACTTTGACCATGTGCAAGGGCTACCTGCTTTTCATCGTCGTTACCCTCAGGTACCTCTCTACGCCACGCCGGTGACTGCTCATTTGGCCGCTGGTCTGTGGGAGTGTGGCGTTTGGCCAGGCTACGACCGGGACATTCGCTTTCCCCCCTTTCGGGCGCTGCCTTTGGGCCGGGCGCGAGAGATTTTGCCCCATCTGATGCTCACTTTCTTTGCGGCTGGGCATCTGCCGGGAGCGGCGGCAACCCTGCTGCAAAATACCCAGGCAACCCTGCTGCAAAATACCCAAACCACTCCGGCCCAAGCCTGCGTGTACACGGGCGACTGTTCCCTGGCCTCAACTCGCTTTGCCCCCGGCTTGGATCTCATTGCTTTGCGCCACTGGCAGCCGGACGTGTTGCTCATCGAGGCTTCGCTGGGATCCACCCGCCATCCACCCCGTCGTCACCTGGAAAATCGCCTGGTGGAGCGGTTGCTCAGCGCCTTGGAAGCGGGGCAAACGGTGCTGTTTCCCCTGCCAGTGTTGGGGTTGGGGCAGGAGCTGATCTTTCTCCTCAAAGCCCACCACCGCTTTACCCAAGCCCCCCAAGATCTCAAGATATGGGTGGCGCCGGGGCTGGCGGCAGGCTGCAATCTCTACGAGCGCTTGCTCACCTACCTGCCGGAGCCGGTGCGCAATTTCGCCACCTACCAGCCCTTGTTCTGGGAAGACCGCCTGCAGCCGCGGGTTCAGCCCCTTACCGAAGCGGATCCTCTGCCCCAAGGCTTGCTGCTGTGCGACGCCGATGCCGGGCCTGAGGCTTGGGATCCAATTTGGTCGAGGTTGTTGGCCCAACCGCAGCGCTCCTGTCTGCTGGTGCGGCTGCCGGAAGTGGAGCTGGCCACCCCATTTGAGCGTTGGCCGGCGCCGCTGCGCTCCCGCATTGCCGTTGAATGGATAACCTGGCACAGCCACAACGATGTCGGGCATCTCACCCAGATCATCCACACCTTTCGCCCCCAGCATTTGGTCTTGGTTCACGCCGACCCCAAGCAGGCTCAGGATCTGGCGGATCTGCCGGAGCTGTGCAATCGCTACCATGTCCACTGCCCCCAGCCCGGACATTGGCTGGAGCTACCCGACGGCCGCCTGCAAACCCCGGTCAAGCTCCCGGATTCTCCTGCCGAGGTCACGGATCCCGCTGTGCGCTACGAGGGGGAGGTGGAAGAAGTTTGGCAGGAGCAGGGCTCGCCGCGGGCTTTGGCGGGGGTACAGGTGCGTCTGCCGCCCCAGATCACCCAGGATCCCCGTTGGCTGGCCTGGGCCGATACCGGCCTGGTGGAAGCCCGCTGGCAGGGATCCGAACTGGTGCTGCGCGGCCTTTCTCCACGGGAGCTGATCCGCCCGGCAGAGGCTGCCCCTTCTCCAGCAGGGATCGTGCCGCGTCCAAAACAGCCTTCTGTATCCAGTCATCACGGTGGCAAAAAGTGCCAAAATTGTCGCTTTGCCCGCCAGATCTTGACTTCCCAAGCCCAAGCCTTTCGCTGTGATCAGGAGCGTTCCCCCCTCTACCGCCTCAGGGTGGATCCCCAGGGGAGCTGCCCCTACCATCAGCCGCAGGAGATCCGCTCTTCCGGTTAGCCGTCAAGCCACGGCAGCCCAAAGGCTAGAATGGGGCAAGTCCCGGTGCCAACCATGCTTGAGCAAGACTTCTGGGCAAATCATCGCCGTGGGCCGGTCGGATCCCTGGAGCGCCCAGCCGAGGCCTTGGCTGCGGCCAGCCCGCCCGTAGTGCAGATGGTTGGGGTGAACAAAGTCTATCCACTGCCGGAGGGCAGTTTTCAGGCCCTCTACGATATCGACTTGGCGATCCAGCCGGGAGAGTATTGCGCCATTATGGGGCCCTCTGGATCCGGCAAATCCACCCTGATGAACCTCATCGGCTGCTTGGATCGGCCCAGCTCAGGGCGCTACTGGCTGGATGGGGTGGAAGTTTCCACCCTGACCGATCGCGATTTGGCCCACATTCGCAACCAAAAAATCGGCTTTGTCTTCCAGCAGTTCCATCTCCTGCCCGTCCTGACAGCGCTGGAGAACGTCATGCTGCCCTTGGCCTATGCTGGGATCCCGGAGCCGGAGCAACGCCGGCGGGCCAAGCAAGCCCTAGAACAAGTGGGCTTGGGGAGCAAACTGCAGCAGCGTCCGGCCCAACTCTCCGGCGGCCAGCAGCAGCGGGTGGCGATTGCTCGTGCCATTGTCAACCGACCCCAACTGTTGCTGGCTGATGAGCCGACTGGGGCTCTGGATAGCCATACCGGCCAGGAAGTGCTGAACCTTTTTGCGGAGCTCCACCGGCAGGGCATCACCCTGGTCGTGGTCACCCATGACCTTGAAGTAGCCCAGGCCGCCCAGCGCATTATCCGGGTTGGAGATGGCCGTTTGCTGGATTGAGAGGGATCCGCCTGGGGGCAGTTGGGTTCAGGAGAGTTCCCAGTTGCGGTGAACTGGCGTGCCGGATGGATCCCTGGCCTCACTTTGGGTGAAGGTCGAAGGGAATGTCTTAAACGGGCATGGGATAACCCTATCTAGGATGGCCCAGCTTGGGCTACTCTAAACGCAACTGAGGGCTTGGGAAGAGGATCCGTCCATGAAACTGATCGAAGATATCATCCGGTTTTTGGAAACCCGCCTGGAAGAATTTCTCAGGGCCCACCCTGAGATCGAGCTGCAAGCCCTCGATGAGCAGTTGCGCCAGCAGGAATCCGATACCCTGCGGCTGTTGCAGGAAAGCCGCGCCCAAGAGGAAGCTCTCCAAAAAAGCATTCTCAACTTGGCTGAGGAGATCAAAACCTGGCACTTTCGCATTGAGAAGGCGCAGCGGGCCAATCGCCCCGATCTAGCCGAAGGAGCGCGACGCCGGGAAGCTGAGCTGTTGGAGAGGGGCAGCCAGCTATGGAGTCAAATGAAGGCCCAAAAGGAGAAAATCCAACAAATGGAAGCGCTGCTGCCGCAAATTCGCCAGCGCCGCCAAGAGGTGAAGACCAAGCTGCAGGAGGTAAAAGCCGCACAAGCCAAAGGCGTTGACAGCCCGGACTTGGGTTTCAGCCCTTGGGGAAAACCTTCCGAGGCTTGGGATGAATTGGAAGAGCAATTTCGTCAGCTAGAGGTGGAAAACGAATTGAATGACACGAAGAGGAAGGTGCGGGAACAGCAGCGGCGGTAACAGCCTGACCCAAAATCTTGTTAGTTTGCTAATGTTGAATCCAGTCGCAACAGCCAAAATCGAGCTGGGCGGAACTTGTGATTTAAGCCCTTGGTCTCAAGAGCCATAGCCACATCATTTCCAGAACTTTCTCTGGCACCGACCGGGAAGAAAAGTCTCTCCTCTCCCCCAAGAGTGATACGCTATTGGGCATGAATGAGTTGTATCTGAATCACCCCACATTTGGTCTGCTCTACAGCCTGTGTCAGGTCGACGAAAATCAGGCTCTCTTCACCACTCTCTACGCCCAAAGGCTCTTTTTTCGGGTTTACTTCAGGCCGCCGGATAACAGCGGGGATCCTGCTGCCATGGAGGAGTTGGTCTTCGATCCGATTAGCCGTAATGAGGCTCGCCAGCTCATCGAAGAGCAAATGCGCCTGCTGCGCCGTGCTGCCCGCCAAGATGAGCTAGAACAATTGCAGTTGATCTACAAGCAAACCTTTTCCTGAAAGAGGGTTTTCTGAAGGTCTTGCAGGGCTCAGGACGAGGGTTTTGTTCCTCAGATAAGATAGCCACCTAAAACTGAGACAGAAAGCGCAGGTCGCTGGTATAAAACAGGCGGATATCCTGAATGCCGTGGAGGAGCATGGCCATCCGCTCAATGCCGATCCCTGCCGCAAATCCGGTGTAGCGCTCCGGGTCGTAGCCCACCGCTTGAAATACATTGGGATCCACCATGCCGCAGCCGAAGATTTCCAGCCATTTCGAGCCAAAGCGCACGTCCATCTCAGCAGAAGGCTCGGTAAAGGGAAAATAGCTGGGCCGAAAGCGGGTTTCTCGCTTGCCCAATAGGCGGGTGATGAAAGTGTTGAGGGTGCCCTTCAGGTCGGAAAAGGTGAGGTTCTCGCCCACCGCCAAAATTTCCATCTGGTGAAACACAGCGGAGTGGGTGGCATCCACGGTATCGCGGCGCATCACCCGACCGGCATGCACAATGCGCAGCGGCGGCTGGTGTTGCTCCATGTAGCGCACCTGCACCGAGGAGGTTTGGGTACGCATCAGGTAGCCATTGGCCAGGTAGAGGGTATCCTGCATATCCCGCGCCGGATGGTCGGCAGGGGTGTTGAGAGCCTCGAAGTTGTAGTACTCCGTCTCGAGCTCAGGCCCATGCACCACGGTGTAGCCCATTCCCACAAAGATATCGAGCATGCGGTCGATGGTGGCCTGCAGCGGATGGATCCGCCCCAGAGGCCGACGGGGCCCGGGCATAGTGACATCCAGGCGCTCTGCTTCTAAGCGGGCCAGCAGTTGAGCTTCGCCAAGGGCCTGTTTGCGCTGCTCCAGGCTGGATTGGAGAGCTTCTTTGAAGGTGTTGGCCAAAGCGCCGATGGCAGGCCGTTCTTCTGGGGGCAGCTTCCCCATTCCCCCCAAGATTTTGGAGAGCTTACCTTTCTTGCCCAGGTAGTCGATGCGGATCTGTTCCAGAGCCTCCAGACCGTCAGCTTGTTCCACTTGGGCGAGGGCCTCGCTTTGCAGGGTGAGAAGCTGTTGGCGAAGCGTGTCTTTTTCGTCTTGCATGGGGCCGATTCCAAGGGCAGAAGGGATCCCTGGGGTTGTGAGGAGTCCCTACAAAGGTATCACAGGAGGGAGCTCGGTCGCGCCTTTGCATCCGATGGGGTTGGTCGGCAGCAGGGGGAACCCTTTTGGGGAACTAGCTCTGAGGCGCCGAATCTGGCAACAGACACCCCAGAGCGTCACACCCTGCCGGTCCCTCTGCTGCCAAGGTAAAGTTGCGGTCGTAGCGGGCCAGGGCCGCGAAGAAGTTATCTGTCCGCCGTCTCTTTTTGACCTCGGCCACCAGTCGTTCGTAGGTGGGCTTGTCGATTTTCTCAAAAGGCAGGCGGGGGAAGGGGGCATCGAAGCGGGCCAGCAGCGCTGCGCTGATGTAGCCCTCGTCGTCGCGGATGGCTTCGTAGATACGGGATCCCAGAGCTTCCACCTCGTCCTCCCGCAGCTCGATGGTGGCGGAGGTGTTGTGGGTGGTGTAGTACTTCTGAACCTGCATATAGAAGTCAAACTGGGCCAGGGCCGAGAATTGCTCGATCTCGATCTGGCCAGCACCGGGCAGGTTGGCCCATTCTACTTCCACAGGCAGTTCCACCAGCCATTCGGTACAGCGGGGATCAAAGGGGTCGTTGAGCAAGTTCCCGTTTTCATCTTTGTCCGCCTGAGCAGGTACCACCGAGTAGCCATAGTCCAGACAGGCCAGCGCCACCGGGTCATTTTTGGCAAAGGTGATGCGGCGGATGTAGCGTTGGGCTTTGGGCGGGTGCCAGCCGGGAGAGGCGTTGGTGAGCAGCGACTTGGTGCCGGCGGGCTGAACCGTGGTGCAGCGGTTGGGGCGGCGCAGGCTGTGGCGGTCGCAGTAGTCCCAGACCACGCGGTGGACGATCTCCTTCCAGCGGCTGAGGTATTCCCGCTCCTGCTGCTTGAATTCCTTCCCGATGGGGGTATCGGGTCTCCCTTCCTGCCACCAGCGCAGCCATTCAACCCCAAAGGCTTTGACGCAAAAGTCGAACAGGCCTGTGAACGAGACGCCGACAATGGGATCCCATTCCCGCGAGCGCTGGAAGCGAGGTTCCACAAAGTGGTGGTGGAGCAGAGCTGCCACCGTGAGGGCTCCCGCCGTGAAGGCGTCTTCCTGCTCCTGCCAGTTCTGGGGATCCAGCCGGTTGAGGTGGATCTCGGCCAGATTGCAGTGGAAGTCGAATCCGATGATCTCGCCGCAGTTGTGGACGACTAGCCCGTTTGCATCAAAGCAGCTGGGGCCGGGCACGGTGCAGTCATAGACCGGTTCCACCCCGTCAGGCTCCAGCGCTGCAACCGTGACGGCAAACCGCTCTCGGTTAAGCCGGGGCTGATAGCTGCCCAGCAGTTCGCCTAGCTTCTGGGCTTTGCGGGGTTCGCGGAAGCCCACTACTGCTTGAAACTGGTGCAGGTTGTCCTTAGTGATAACCAGCTCGTGAGCGATAACCAGCTCGTGCTGCGCGGCTGGCTGGCGCTGGCTGGCGGGCAGCAGGTGATATCCAGCGGGACGGATGGCCGAGACAATCCCCAGGCGGGCAAGCATGCGCTGCACGGCTTTGAGGGTGTCCAGGTTGCTTTGGGAGAGCCGCACGCTAAGCCCCTGCACGCTGCCATCGGCATCAAACAGGCCGCACAAGAAGCCGCGGTGGAAATCGCAGCTGGTGGCCTCGACTGCCGCAGTCATTTCTTTCTGTCCTAGAGCTATGCCGAACTTGGCCGCCAGTCTTGCCAAGCCGGTGGAATGGATAACCCGACACTTCAGCTCAGGGTGATACCAGGTCTCTGGCCGGCGAGGTTCGCACCCCACCGCAGTTTGCAACCGCTGAACCGCATATGGGTTCATCTCGTCTTGGGTATCCTGCCAGTGGCGCAATACAGCTGTGTCGTTCCACTGGGTCGTCGCAAGGCTGCCGTTGCCCAACCAATTCCCCAGGAGCCAGCCTTCCTCCCAGGTTCCCTCACCATCCCACGGGGTTAGATGGCGATGGTTGTGCAGCAGGATGCGGTCGCCCGGGCGCAGGTCTTCTGCCGGCACCCATTCGGTGTACTGTGCCTTTGGGGTCTGGGCGATGACCTTGAGAACCCGATGGTTGCCTGTCAGCCGCAGAGAAAACCCCTCCTCGGTCAACAGCTTGAGCACGGGCTTGGTGCCAGAGTAGAAGAACCCGGCTGGCGTGGTGCTGAATAGCTCGCCGTTGACATAGGTGCTGTGCTGCTTGCCGATAAGGTCTTTCACCTGGCGCGGGCCGTCGCCGGTATGGATCCAGGTGTCGGCCGTAACGCAGGGGTTCAGCCCGTACCGTTGTACCCTATGCCATGCCGGGGGTTGGAGGAACGGAGAGTCGGTAGCTGCCTGCCGCTCTTCTATCCAGCGTCCGGCTCCCTCTGGCCCCTGCGAGGCATAGACGTCGAGGAACTCCCGCTTGAGCTCTGGGGTGTTGAGCAGGTCGGCGTTGGCCCGCGCTACAGCTTCCCCGGCCCACTGGATGGCGCCCTCACCGGAGTAAAACTGCTTGCGCACGGCCTCAATACATTCTTCCCGCGTCGGCTTGCGGTGAAACACCCGCGTGTGGTTGGCCATGCGCAGGGCATCTCGCTCGGGATCAATTCTCCAGTTGCCGTTTTCGTCCTGCTGCCAGAGGTTGTCTTTGGCGGTGGATCCCAGCTGGTCGTCGGCAGCAAACTGACGAATGCCAGCGCTACGACGAATGTTTCCCGCCACCACCACCACCGCCGCCTCGTCGATGAGCAAACAGCACTCCACCGAGTTCAGTTGCCGACCTACCGCCCTGTTGAGGATGGCGGCACAGCGCTCGTACAAGCCGGGCAGCTTAATGGGGTTGGCTACGCCCCCAAACCCTTTCAGCCGCTCCCCAGCCGGGCGGACATCGCTCAAGTCCACTGTCACTTCCACCTGGCCCCCAAAGCTGGGATCCGACGCCAGCTCCAGCAGCGCTTGGTAGGACTCCACCCAGCCGCGGCGGCTGTCCCCCACCTGGATGTGCACCTGGGATCCCTGCCGTTGGATGCGGGTGTGCTCCTGCCGCTCTTCGGGAGGGGTGGTGCCGATGGATCCCTTCACGTGAACCCGCAGGCGGTTGACAATGGGGGGCAACTGGCGGATGAACTGGGGTTCCAGCACCGCTCCCGTGCCGCAGCCCATCATGGCCAGATCCATCATCAGGCCAAAGGCCCGCCAGTCCACCACCGCCAAACTGGTGCAGTTGTAGGCACCGGAGAAGTTTTCCGGCTTCTGGATCCAGTCGGTGCCCATCACCCACAAGGCTCGACCGGAGATCAACGCCTTCAACTGCCGCTGCATGCGCTCTACGAGCTCCCGCTCCTGAGGGGTGAAGCGCCCCAACCGGGCAATATCGGCCAAGGTGCGATCGCAAACCTCGCTCCAAGTCTCGCGGCTGCCATCTGGGCGGCGACGGCTGTAGGTGCGGTAGAACACCGGGCTGGCCGCCGGGGCTGTGGCCGGAAACTCGCCTGGAGGCGCGGCTCCCATCGTCTGGGCGGGATCAAGTCCCTGTACTTCTTTGCTCTGTTCGCCTGAGCGGGACGAAGTCCACACCATAGCCACACCTCTTCTGCAAAGCTCGGTAGTTCCGACTCTTGAGCGCCGGTTGGCAACCCCGCCGACCCAATGCCCAACCACGTTATCACAATCTTCAGGGATCCGGTGTTGTAGGTAGTGTTGTGCTCTGAGAAGATCTTTAAGAGCCTCTAGGGATAGGGCAGGCCCGCTGTCTGCCGGGGGAGCCGCAAGGGAACGGAAGGCCCGGCAGAAGGGCTACAGTGGAGGAGAGGGATCCCAAGTTAAGGGGCTGCTTGTCGTCTTCAACGGCACCTTCCTGGGCCTTCTCCCCAGTAAGAGCTGTGTAAGGAGTTGTATCGTCATGACCAGTCGCCTGCGCATCGGTAGCTTGTGGGGGATCCCCTTTTTCATCGACTACACCTGGTTCCCGGCGGCCCTCCTGCTGGTGCTCTCCTACGGGGTGTTGACGGCGATGGGGTTGTTTCTTTCTCTGCTGGCCCATGAGTTGGCCCACAGCTTGGTGGCCCGCGCCTATGGGGTACGGGTTAACTCGATAACCCTATTTATTTTTGGGGGTATGGCGGCGATTGAGCGGGAAGTTCCCCGCCCCCTTGGGGCTTTTTGCGTGGCGGTGGCAGGCCCTCTCCTCAGCTTGGGTCTGTTTGTTTTCTTCAGCGTGGCCCGGGCTTGGGCTGTGCCGGAGTCGATGCTGGCCTCAACCCTCACCAGCTTGGCTGCCATCAACCTGACGATTGCCCTGTTTAACCTGCTGCCGGGCCTGCCTCTGGATGGGGGGCAAATGCTCAAGGCGGCCATCTGGGGTTGGACAGGGGATCGGCAAAAGGGTATGCTGTGGGCGGCCCGAGCCGGCCAGGGGGTGGGCTGGGGTTTGGTGGGGCTAGGTCTGCTGGTGGTATTTTGGGGGAGCCTCAACGGCCTCTGGGTGGGGTTGATCGGCCTGTTTATTTTGAACACCGCCCGCCGCTACAGCCAGTACGCGCAACTGCAGCAGGTGCTGGCCCGCCTGAAAGCTGCAGATGTGATGACCCGCCAGTTTCGGGTTTTGGATGCGAACATGAGCCTGCGGGAGTTTGTGGATCGCTATCTGGTGCCTTCTTCTCTCAGGCCGGAAGCCCCAACTCAACCGGCGGACGTTTATTTTGCTGAGGAAGATGGCCGCTACCGTGGGCTGGTCAGGCCAGAATTGCTCAACGACATCGAGCGCAGCCAGTGGGATCGCCTCACCCTCAAGGCTATTCTCAAGCCGATGGAGCAACTGCAGGGGGTACGAGAAGAGACCCCCATTCCCCAGGTAATTCAGATGATGCGCCAGGCAGAACCCCGCCGCATTTTGGTTTTCACGCCCACCGGCGCCATTGCTGGCTTGATCGACCGGGGGGATGTGGTGGCCATGGCTGCCCGGCAGTTGGGGGTCGTGCTGCCCCAAGAGGTGGTGCAGCGGGTGCGCGATAGCGAAGAATGGCCCCCTGGATTTCAGGTGGAGGACAATCTGGCCGGAGAGGGATCCCCCAGTCTGGCTTGGCAGGGATCCCCGGATCTGCGCAATGAGCCTTAGGGGGATGTCTGGACAGGGAGCAGCCCAAGGTACCTAGGTTCTCCCTCTACCACAAAAGGGGTTGGGATCTGCAAGGTGGGGAGAGAAGGCCGAGAAAAGTAGTCTCAGATACTATTTCCCGGAGCCCCTCTCCATCTACAATTAAGACTGTTCTCCATCAGTTAAGAATTTTGAACCGCTTTCCTCGTCTCTTGCCCGCCTACACCCACCGACTGAGCAACGGGTTAGGCGTTATCCTTCATCCCATCCCCATTGCCGATTCTGTAACCGTTGATGTCTGGGTACGGACAGGTGGACGCCATGAGCCGCCGGAGTGGCTGGGCCTATCCCATTTTTTGGAACACATGGTGTTTAAGGGCAGCGAGCGGCTGGCCCCTGGTGAGCTGGATTGGGCAGTGGAAGGACGGGGCGGAGTTACCAATGCTGCCACCGGCCAAGACTACACCCATTACTACATTACGGTGGCTGCTGCCGACCTGGCGGATACCCTGCCCTACCTGGCAGAGGTGGTTTTGCGGGCCGGGATCCCAGATCTGGAGTTTGAGCGGGAGCGGCAGGTGGTTCTGGAGGAAATTCGCCGCGCTGCCGACAACCCGGACTACACGGCCTATCAGCTTTTGATGCAGACCGCCTATGGGGAGCATCCCTATGGACGACCGGTGTTGGGCACACCGGAAAGCTTGATGCAACTGACCCCTGAGGTGATGCGCGCTTACCACCGCGCTTGGTATCGGCCTGAATCCATGACGGTGGTGGTGACGGGTGGCATCGATCCCGAGCGGGCGTTGGCCTTGGTGGAGGAGCAGTTTGGCAGCTCTGCTGCTGGGCCAGCACCGGCCAGCCCCCCCATCCCGCCCCAGCCTCGTCCCCAAGGGATCCTGCGCCGGGAGAGCGACCATGCCCGCTTGGAGCAAGCCCGTCTGAAATTGGCCTGGCCTACCGTTGGCATTGACGATTGGCAACAAGCCTGTGGCCTGGAGATGTTGGCTTCTCTGCTGGGAGATGGCCGTACTTCGCGGCTGGTGCATCTGCTGCGGGAACAGCGGGGCTGGGTGAGGGCCATTGGCTGTTCTTCGCTGGTGTTGAAGGAGGGGGGACTGTTTTGTATCGGCGCTCAGCTGGAGCCGAAGGATGTGGCGCGGGTGGAGGCGACGATCCTGCACGAGATTGAAAAGCTGCAGCAGGATGGCATCGGCCAAGCGGAGTTGGATCGCACCCGGCGTATGCTCACCCATGAGTTCCTGTTCTCCGCCGAGTCTCCCAGTCAATTGGCGGGCATCTATGGCTACTACGAGACGCTGGGCGGGGTGCAGCGCATTCAAGAGTACCTGGAGCTGTTGCAATCTTTTACCCCGGCTCAGATCCGGGAATTGGCCCAGCAGTACTTGTCTTTGGAGGCCTATGTGGTCACCGTTCTCAAGCCGACTGCCCTGGGTACAGCGGCGGCTTCGGAGCTGCAACTGGCTTGCCGTTAAGCGCTGCCTCGACGCTCCGGACTCTTGATTTTCGGATTTTGGACGGGATCCCTTGCCTGCATGAACTCTGCTCTGCTTGCCACCCAACGTGGCCGTTTACAGCGCGTCCTTTTGGCCAATGGCATCACGCTGTTGCTGGGCCAGAACCCAACGGTGGAGATCTTGGCTGCCCACTGTTTTTTCCGCGGCGGTAGCCGGGCAGAGCGGCCGCAACAGGCGGGGGTGAGCCACTTGATGGCGGCTGTCCTCACCAAAGGCACGCATCGGCGCAACTCCCAGGCCATTGCTGCTGCGGTGGAATCGCTGGGGGCCTCGCTATCGGTGGACAGTTCTGCCGACTCTTTCGAGGTGAGCCTGCGCTGTGTGGCTGCCGATTTCCCGGAGCTGCTGGATTTGCTGGCGGAGATATTACGGGATCCCAGTTTTCCTGAAGAGGAGGTGGCGCGAGAGCAGGGGTTGATGCTGCAAGCCATTCGCGCCCAGCAGGAACGGCCTTTCAGCTTGGCTTTCGATCAGGTGCAACAAGCCCTCTATGGGGATCATCCCTACGCTCTGCCGGGGTTGGGACGGCTGGAAACGGTGGGATCCCTGACCCGCGAGGATTTGGTAGCCTATCACGCGGCCTACTGTCGTCCCAATGGAATGGTGATGGTGGTGATCGGCCCAGAGCCGCCGGAGCAAATGGCTGCCCAGGTGGAAGCGGCTTTGGGGGACTGGGTTGTTCCCGGCCCCTCTCCAGAGGATCGGGATGTTCCCCTACCCCCTCTGAGGGATCCCCAACTGCTGAGGTTGCCCCAGCCCACTCAGCAGACAACAATCTTGATTGGGTTTCGCGGATCCCCTGCTGCTTCTGCGGATTATCCGGCCCTGAAGTTGCTGGCCACCTACTTGGGCAGCGGTCTGTCCAGCCGTCTGTTCGTGGAACTGCGGGAGCGCTGTGGCCTGGCCTATGAGGTCTCGGCTTTTTTTGCCACCCGTCGGGATCCCGCCCCTTTTGGGGTTTACATGGGCACTGCGGCAGAGAACACCCAGGTGGCCCTGGAGCGCCTACAAGCAGAAATCCACCGTCTGCAGGCCAATCCGCTCGACCTGGCAGAGGTGGAAATGGCGCAGCGCAAACTTCTGGGCCAATATGCCCTCAGCAAACAAACCAATGCCCAGGTGGCCCAACTGGTGGGCTGGTACGAGATTTTGGGCTTGGGCATGGAGTTTGACCAGCAGTATTTGCAGAGGGTCAGGCAACTCACCCCAGAGCAGCTCCATCAAGCCGCAAAAACCTACCTGACCCCCCCGGCCATTGCTCTGGTGGGGCCGGAAGCCGCCTTGGCAGAGGTTGAGCTGGTGTTTTAAGCTGAGCAAACCATGAGGAAAACTAAGATCTGGCAAACATGGCCATTTCGATTCAAACGGGGACATTGCGCCCACACCTCAATAAAACACCTAAATAAAAAATGTTGAAAATGTTGAATGCGCAGTGCCGGAAAGCTTTTTTTAGGAGCCCATGTGTCTCACCCTGGCCTGAAGTAACCATAACTCTGGATTGAGGTCACGATTGTGGGTCAATCTCGAGATGTCCAAGAAAACGATGGGGATCGTTTCTGAATAGCAGCCCTCTGAGAAAACTGGCGTTTTTCCTTTCTTTATCTTGCTTGAGCTTTTTGTGGCTGGTAGGCACAGCAGATCATCTGCAGGGGATACCCAAAAAGAGGGATCCGTGCCGCTTGGGCGGCTGGAAAAGCGGTTTTCCTTTGCGTTTTGCCCCTACTGGCGTCCCTTTCGGCGGCCCCTGCGTACCCACCACGGACTGTGGTCCGTGCGCGAAGGGATCCTGATCCGGCTTACGGATCGGGAGACAGGCTGTCAGGGATATGGGGAAATTGCTCCCATCCCTTGGTTTGGCAGCGAGACCTTAGAGCAGGCTCTGGAGTTTTGTCGGCAGCTGCCCCCTCTTTTGTCGGAGGCGTATATTTTGGGGATCCCAGAAGCACTGCCGGCCTGCCGGTTTGGGTTGGAAGGCGCTTGGCTAGCCTGTCGGGATCCCGATTGGTTGAACAAGGATCTCTCTCTACTCTCTTTCTGTGAACTTTTGGGGGAGACCCTGCCGCCGGAATCTTACAAGGACTCCTACAAGGACTCCGTCCCACTCACGCGGTCGGTGTACAAGCTCAAGGTAGGGAGGGATCCCATGCAGCAGGAGTTGGAGAAGCTGGAGCAATGGCTGGAGCGGTTGCCACCAGGATCCCGTCTGCGTTTGGATGCCAATGGGGGGTTAACGCTTGCGGAGGCCCACCGGTGGCTGATGGTTTGTGATCGGCTTAACCAGGCCTCGCCGGTCAAGATTGAGTTTTTGGAGCAGCCTCTGCCGCCGGATCAGCACGCCCATTTGGTGGAGCTCAGCCGCCAGTACCAAACCCCCGTTGCTTTGGATGAATCGGTGGCCTGCCTGGAGCAGTTGCAAGCGATCCATCGCTCAGGATGGACAGGGATCCTGGTGGTGAAGCCATCTTTGGTGGGCTCCTGCATTGCGCTGCGAGAGTATCTCAGCCGCCATCCCGGCCTGGATCTGGTCTTTTCTTCGGCGCTGGAGACTCCCATCGGCGCCTGGCACGGGTTGGCTTGGGCGGGATCCCTGCAAGCCAAAACCGCCTCTCCCCGGGCCGTGGGATGGGGGGTAGGGGAGTTTTTCCAGGAAGGGGATCCCCTGACCTTGACCCAGCTCTCAGCCCAGGAGCGGGCTGCCCTCATGCAGGCGGTGTGGGAGCGCTACAGCCGGCCCTAGACTGCGGCGGCCTGTTGTTTGGCGTATTCCTGCCGCAGATAGGCCTGGATAAAATGCATCAGCTCCTCCGGCTCGCCGTTCATAAAGGCCTCGACATTGTAGGTTTCGGCGTTGGTGCGGTGATCTTTGATCAGCTTGTAGGGATCGAAGGTGTAGGTGCGAATACGCCCCCCAAAGCCCTGAGTCACCATCTCGCCGCGAATCTCGGCCAGCTTTTGTCTGCGTTTTTCTTCTTCCATCTCGATCAGCTTGGCCTTCAAGATCTGGATGGCCCGCTCTTTGTTTTGCAGTTGGGAGCGCTCCTCGGTGCAGCGCACAGCAATGCCGGTGGGCTTGTGGATCACCCGCACTGCTGTTTCCACTTTGTTCACGTTTTGGCCACCTGCTCCACCCGAGCGGGAGGTCTCGAACTCCAGATCTTCCATCTTCAGCTCATACTCGCTTTCCTCTTCCAGGATCGGCATCACCTCTACGCCGGCGAAGCTGGTTTGCCGTTTGCCGTTGGCGTTGAAGGGGCTGATGCGCTCCATGCGGTGGTTGCCCTTCTCGGCAGAAAGATACCCATAGGCGTAGGGGCCTTCGATCAGCAGGGTGGCGGACTTGATACCGGCTTCGGCGCCTTCGGAGTATTCCGAGAGGCTGACCTTGTAGCCCTGGTTTTGTGCCCAGCGGGTGTACATTTTCAAGAGCATTTCCGCCCAGTCCTGGGCGTCGGTTCCCCCTGCGCCGGCGGTGATGGTGAGGATGGCACCGTTTTTGTCGTAGGGGCCGGAGAGCAGTTGCTGTAGCTCCCACTGGCCCAACTCCCGCTCCACCACTGCCAGGGATCCCGCTGTCTCGGCTAAGAGTTCCGGATCGGGCTCTTCTTGGAGCAGCTCAAGGGCGCTGACGGCATCTTCTAGGCGATCCTTCCAGCGATGCACCTGATCCCAGGAGGCCTTGAGGCTGTTGAGCTTTTGCAGGTGGCGGCGGGCTGCCTCTACATCATTCCAAAACTGCGGCTGCGAGGCTTCTTGCTCTAGGATGGCAATCTGTTGCTCCAAGTGGGGCAGGTCAAAGATAGTCCTGAGCGTTGCTCAGGCGCAAGGTGAGCGATTCTAGGGTGCGTCTTAGATCGGCAAGTTCCATAGAGAGCAGCAAGCTGTTTGCGCGTCGGATCCCATCCTAACCTGTGGGCCGGCAACTCAATCAAGGGATGGAGCCCTTCTGTGGGGCAGTTCCTGGCCGTTCCCATTGCAACAGCATTGCGATCCCTTGTCCATAGCAACAACCCCGCCAGAGGCAGGACGGAGTCCTTTGGCTTCTGCCGAAAGATCCCTGTTGAGGTGGCTCAAGCCTATAGCAGAATAAAGAATTCGGTTTCGGAGGCTGCGATGCTGAAGGTCTTTTCCTTGCTTTCCGGGCTGGTTTTGGCGGGAGGAGTGGCTGCTTTGGCCATCACCAATCCCACCTTAGAAGAGCATGCCTCTAACCCCCAAAACCCTGAACTTTGCTGAATTTACTGAGCTTTAGGCGGTTTGGCAAAAGTCATTGAGAGGGATATAGTAGACCAAGTTTCCCCCTGATCCTTGAGTCCACCGCAACGGTTGCCGGGAAGTGAAGGGGGAAAGCGCTCGGGGGGTATTCCTCAGGGCTTTGCGGGATACCGCCTTCCTGCTCAGAGATAGGCAGGATGCGATCGCTTCTTTCCTGAACCATGTTCAGGAGAGTTCAGCGTGAATGTATCAGTACAGAACCCATGCAGGGCAACAACTGGCCGCCTACGCTACGCGAGAATACTGCGCTCAGATCCCGTCTTTCTTGGTCACTTTGATCGAGGAATGTCATGCCCTTGTCCGAGAGCTCCAGCCCGAACTAGAAGCTCTGTTCATGCGCCAAACCCGCCGGCAGAATTTTATCCTTTTCAGCCTCTACGCCACCGATTTGTCGTTGCTCAACTTTGGCCCACTGGGGATCTCCTTGCCCACCTACCACTTTGAAACCCTTGCCGTGGCTGGGCAATTTTATACTTATGAGACTCGAGAGGGGAAAGTTGACCCCTAGCCACCATGGCAACCTTAGGGATCAGACAGATCCAAAAGAATCTCAAACCCAAAAGGGAGGCTAGATCTGGGCCTGTTCCAACAGGGTTTGCAGCTCTTCCAGGGCCAACTGGGCCGACTGGGCCTGCTGGTAAAGGGATTGCACCACCTCAGCGCTGCTCTGGGCCGATTGCAGTGTGGATTGGCTCTGGCGCTGGATGCGATCTGCTAGGCCGCGAATGCGGTTGCTGGCTTCAGTGGTTCGCCCGGCCAATTTGCGGATCTCCTGGGCAATGGCTCCAAAGCCACCGGCACCACCGCTGCGGTTGGCCTCTACAGCCGCGTTAAAGGAGAGCAGGCGAATGTATCCTGCCACCTCCACGATCAAATCCACGATGGTGTTGATCTCCTTGAGTTCGCGGGATAGCTCCTGGTTGTTGTCGGCAATTTCCTGGAAGAGGGTGCGCACCGCTTCTACCCCAGCAAAGGTGGCGGCAAAGGTGGATTTGCCTCTCTCAGAGAGCACAGAACTGATTTCAATGATGCGGGCGTTGAGGCGAGCCAACTCCTCGGAGCGCTGTTGGGCCCGGCGACGTTCCATGTCTAAGGCCAGGTTTTGGTTGAGGATCTCGGCTTTTTGTCGCTCCAGATCCCGGGCATACTGGAGGCTGCGGTTTTTTTCCTGCTCCAGCTCTGCCAAGATCCTTTTCATCTCTTCCTGCTGCTCCTGTAGCTTGCGCTGGGTGGCCAGATGCACCTGGGCCTGGGCCACCAACAACACCGGCACATCGAGAAGGCGGTAGTCCTGGGATCCCAGTTGAACCACCACGGGGTCATAGATGGTCTCTTCGGGCCGTTGGAAAGCTCGGTCGGCTGCTTGGATGACATCGCAGTCGCCGGGGAGCAAGAGAAAATCCCGGCTATGGAACTCTACCATGGAGCTGATGGGCCGCTTCAAAAACACATCCAGGCCGTAGGGCTTGCTAAGCATCCACTCCAGAATGGCGCGGCGGGTCAACATTCCCCGCACCTGTGACCGCTCGTCCAGCACGATGACTCCTGAAAGGCTGCTGTCATCTTCTAGGCGGCGCACCACGTTCTCACAAGGGGTGGACTCGCTCACCTGAAACTCCACCAAGGCCAAATCGCGCAGCTTGGTGTTGATCGATAGGGTGGGAGTGGGCGGGTTCGTCAGGGTAGCCATCACAGGGATCGTCGGCACACGTTGGGTACAGATGGGTTGGATGCTAATGTGTAGAGTAACACAAAAAGTCGGCCCTAAATCGGCCTTTGATGGGGTGATTCCTGCAGAAAATCGACCACCTTCAGTTTGCCCTGGGATCCCATCTCCTGCCCATAGAATTTTGCAGAATTGTGCGGGAAGGATGGCCTGGGATCCCTTCTTTGCGGTTTGCTGGGACGGATCCCTTTGATGCTGGATTTAGCGGGTTTCTTGATAGCGGTGGTAGATTTCCAGAATTTCGCTGCGTCCTCGGTTAAAGGCGGCCACCACTTGCGGATCGAAATGGCTGCCTCTGTTGTCCTCTACAAACTGAAACACCTCCTCCAGATCCCAGGCTTCTTTGTAGGGGCGACGGCTGGCCAAGGCATCGAATACATCGGCTAAGGCCACAATTCGCCCTTCTAGAGGGATCCCTTCTCCTTTGAGGCCGCGCGGATACCCACTGCCGTCGAACTTCTCGTGGTGGGTAAGGGCGATGATGGCGCTCTTTTGCATCAGCTCGGAGTCGGACTTGCTGAGAATTTCGTAGCCGATCTCAGGGTGACGGTTCATGATCTGCCGTTCTTCTGGGGTCAGACGCCCCGGCTTTTGCAAGATGGCATCCGGGATCCCGATTTTGCCCACATCGTGCATGGGACTGGCGTAGAAGATCAGCTCTTGCTCATGGCTGGATAGGCCCAAGTGCTTGGCGATGATGCGAGAGTAGTTGCTCATCCGCTTCAGGTGAAAGGAGGTATCTTGATCCCGGTATTCTGCGGCCACAGACAGACAGAAGATGGTCTCGAAGTGGGCAGATTTGAGCTCTTCCCGCAATTGGACGTTTTGATAGGCAACCGCCGCCTGGGAGGCCAAGGCTTCTGCCACGCTAACTTCCAGCTCAGAAAAAGGTTGGCTCCACTCGGCCACTTGGTCAGGAGCTAGGGGGGTGGGGTGATCCGGCTTTAGGCGGTTCAACAGTTGTAGGGCGCCGAGGATCTTTCCTGAGGGATCCCGCATGGGCACAGTGAGCAAGGAGCGGGTGCGATAGCCGGTCTGCCGATCCACCTGTGGGTTAAAGGCATAGGGCCGGTCGGCGGGCAGGTGGTAGACATCTGGCAGATTCAGGCTCTCCCCGGTGAGCACCACATAGCCCACAATGCTGGAAGGGCTGAGGGGCAGGCGCAGATCCCGCAGCTCCTCATGGCGGTTGACCACGAAAAAGCGCAGTTCCTCCCCCTCTCGGACAAAAAGGCTGGCCCCATCACAGTGGGTCAGTTCTCGGGCTTGAGCAACAATCAACTCCAGCAGCCGCTGCAGATCCGTTTCTGAGGAGAGGGCAATCCCCACCTGAATCAGACGCTGGCTGAGGCGCAGGGCATCCGAGGCATCGAATTCGGTTGTGCTGGGGTGAAGACCGAAGGGGGTGGGCAGGCTCATAGCAGGGTTGGTCAGAAGCGTTCACAATGAGCGTTGACAATAAACAATGGCAGAGTCATGGGCGGCGAGCCATTTGCCCCCAGGGATCCTCACCGCTGTCCCGACTCAGTCCGGCTGGGTATCTGACACCTTCGGGGCGACCAGCAGCCCAAAAACACGCCAACACCACTCAAAGCAGCGATGCCTTACTTTAGCTCGAGGAGGCGAGAAACGTTGTGACCCAGGTCAAGCCCAAGGGAACCGATGAGATTTCCCTGCAGCTCGTTGTGGGCCTGGGCAATCCCGGCCCTCAATACGCCAATACTCGCCACAATTGCGGCTTTATGGTGGTGGATCGGCTGGCGCAGCGCTGGGGGATCCCATTGGTTTTGGAGAAGCGATTCCAAGGTAGCTACGGAGAAGGGTTTGCCCTGGGAGGAAAGCGGCGCTTGCTCAAGCCGGAAACTTATATGAACTGTTCCGGCCAATCGGTGCGGGCGGTGCTGGATTGGTACAAGTTAGATCTCGCCTCTGTGCTGGTGGTGTACGACGACATGGACTTGCCGCTGGGTCGTCTGCGCCTGCGGGGATCCGGTTCTGCCGGTGGGCACAACGGCATGAAGTCCATCATTCAGCACTTGGGGAGCGAAGCGTTTCCGCGGCTGCGTTTGGGGGTGGGCAAACCCAAGGGCAGCCAAGATGTGGTCGGGCATGTGTTGGGGGGATTTGCGCCTGCAGAACAAGAGGTGCTGGAGCGGGTGTTGAATACGGCGGTAGAGGCCGTGGAGTGCTGCTTGCAAGAGGGACTGAGGACAGCCATGAACCGCTTTAATCCTCTGGATCTGTCTGGGCCATCGTCCGATTTGGATGGATCCAACCCTGCACCGGGCCATGGCGAGGCTTCCTCCTGAGGAGCAGCTCGTCGTCCACCTGGGTTGTTGGCTCTGAGGGATTTTCCAGGAGCGGGGTGATAAGGGCTTCGTCTCCCTGATGCAAAGGGATGAAGGGCAATACTCCAGATAAGTATCAATTATCTGGAGTATAAGAGTGCCTACCTGGGCGTTGCCAACAGTTCCCAAGGGAGGTTAGCTTCTGTAACAGTCTTCCAGCAGAAGGGCGAAAGGAATGGGAACGGCAGCGTTCCCACCAGGGCCGGCCCGAGACAAAAAGCTGTTCATCATTTGAGGGTGAGATCTTGCTGTTGAACAACCTAGATTCAGTGTTGCTTGCTGTTGAAGCCGCTGCCCCCCTTGAACCGGAAGGGGCTGCCAATCTTTTACCCCTGATCTTGGCGGCGGTGCTGATGGCTCTGGTGGTCATCTATCTGGCCAGCCGTATTGCCGGAGAAATCGCCGTTCGCCTCGGCTTTCCGCCGGTGCTGGGAGAATTGCTGGGGGGCGTCGCGGTAGGGGCCTCCGCGCTGGGGTTGTTGGTCTTCCCGGAAGGACAAGTTTCCGGCCAAGAGCTGCACACCTTGGCTCAATCCTCAGCACTGATGCAATTTCTGCAAGCCACTGCCGGACTCGACGAGGGATCCCTGGTACAGGTGTTCTCTTCCCAAAGCCAGATCATCGACATCCTCTCCGAGATCGGGGTGATCATCCTCTTGTTTGAAATCGGCCTCGAGTCGGATCTGGCCGAGCTGTTGCGGGTTGGCCCTCAAGCCGCAGCCGTAGCCATCATCGGCGTTGCTGTGCCCTTCCTGGCCGGAACACTGGGCCTACTCTACCTGTTTCATGTGCCCGTTATCCCCGCCATATTTGCCGGCGCTGCCCTCACAGCAACCAGCATCGGCATCACCGCCCGCGTCTTGGCCGAGCTGCAAAAACTCACCTCCCCAGAGGGGCAAGTGATCATTGGTGCCGCCGTCTTGGATGACGTGTTGGGCATCATCATCTTGGCCGTAGTGGCGGGCTTGGCCAAAAACGGAGAAGTCAACCTTTCCGATATTGGCATCATCATCCTCAGTGCCATCCTCTTCTTGGTCGGCTCTATTGTTCTGGGGCGCCTTCTCAGCTCCTACTTTGTGGCCCTTCTCAACAGCCTGAAGACCCGAGGTAACCCCCTTCTGCCCGCCCTCGTGCTGGCCTTTCTGCTGGCTTATGTAGGGCAAATCATTCATCTAGAAGCGATTTTGGGCGCCTTTGCCGCTGGCTTAATCTTGGCCGAAACCGAGAAACGGCAAGAGCTGGAAGAACAGATCAAGCCCATTTCCGACCTACTGGTGCCCATCTTCTTCGTCTGCGTTGGGGCCAAAACCAACCTTGCCGTACTCAACCCCACCCTCCCCGTCAACCGAGAGGGGCTGATCATTGCCGTCTTCTTGATCGGAGTTGCCATTGTGGGCAAGCTAGCAGCGGGCTTGGGGGCCTTTGGCAAGCCGGGCATCAACCGCTACGCCATCGGGGTGGGCATGATTCCCCGGGGTGAGGTGGGCCTGGTGTTTGCCGGCGTGGGAGCCGCCAGTGGGGTTCTCTCCGATGCCCTCGATGTCAGCATTATCGTCATGGTGATTGCCACCACCTTTGTCGCTCCCCTCTGGCTGCGGGGAGTGTTGATTGGGGAAGCCAACTCCCCCCCCTCCCTCCTGGACTTGCAGGCAGAAGCGTCAGAGCAAGAGCGCAAAGGCGGCGCCGACGAGACCGCGTCATCGCTCCCAGACTCAGAACGGGTGGGCATCCCCGAGGGTTAAGTTATCTCAGCTTCCCCCTCAAACGCCCCCAGAGGGTCTGGAACAGCAGCCGCAGCGGATTGCGGCGTTGAGGCTTCACGTCAATTCTCTCCGTCGTCTCCTCTTGGGGCAAAATTGCCTGCATCGAGGGCGGATCAAACCGCTGCATGGTTGTGGAGCGTCGATCCACCACCTCCGCCTTCACGCTGCGAAAGCTTACAGACTGGAGATACCGCTGAAAATCTTCGTCTGACAACTGGCGAATGCAGTACTGCATCCGCACCTGATTCCCCAACAGGATCTGATCCCCATCCTTGAGATCCCAGCTCAAACATCTCTGCCCATTCACCGAGACGCCGTTGGTGCTGCGCTTGCCCTCGATATTGCCGTCCAGCAGCCGGTAGGTATACTGGCCATCTTTTTGGGGTAGCCGCAGCAGCAGCGCGTGTTGCCGGGAAACCGCCGCCGAATCGATGACAATCGCATTGCTGGGATCCCTGCCGATGGAATAGGTGGCAGCACTGAGGGCCACAGCCCGCCGTCCTTGTTCATCATCGATCACCAACACATGCCAGATTTGGGAGGGGGAAGACTGTGCGCCGGTAGCCATGGTCTGGGGCCTTGAGGGGGAGCTGGGTTGACCGTCGAAGTTGCAGTACAGGCTCCTTTCCCGTTAGCGGGCTGGCAGCCACACCTCAGCCATTGCCCAACCCTCGGCGAACCGCTGTGGGAAGAAGCTCAACGAGGGGGAGACTCGGCAAGAGAGGGGCTTTCCCCCATAATAGTAAGGCGGAGCTTCTGCAAAAAAAGAGGATAGCTGAAACGTGAACACGACTCCAACCCCAACCCTCCTCGAAGCCCTTCCCCCGATCTACCCCGGCGTTGCCGTGCGGGTCATCAACCCCAACGACACCTACTACTGCTTTGAGGGCCAGGTACAGCGGGTTACCGACAACCATGCCGCTGTCCTCTTTGAAGGCGGCAACTGGGACAAATTAGTCACCTTCCGCCTCACAGAATTGGAAGTGGTGGACAAATCCCGCCCCTAGCCCTGCTCTCCCCTGTCCCTTTTGGCATCTCCCCATGCGCAGCCATTGGCAGGAACCTTTCCTCTGGATCCATGCCGCCGGCATCCTCCTCTTCCCCTTGTGGGTGGGGCTGACCCTGATCGGGCTGGCCACAGGGGATCCCCTCCTGCCGGTGGGGGCGGAGCAGGCTTGGGTGGCCGTGGTGGGCATTGGGCCGGTCTTTGCTATGCAGTGGCGCAAACCGTTTGACATCTTTAGCGTGTGGGTGGCTTCTGTCCCCCCAGAAGAACTCACCCTCGAGCAGCGCCGCATCTTGGCCGCCTTCCTCAGCCCCGAACATAAGATTTTGACGCTGTTGGCGGCAATCCTGATGCTGGAAGTCGGTGAGCGCCTCTACGACTTTGCCCCCCTCTTTGCCCCGCTCACCCCTGGCAACGGCACCCGTCTGGCAGGCCTAGCCATAGCTGCCTTTGGATTTTGGGGATCCAACCTGTTCTTGCAGATCCCCATTGCAACGATACGGGTACTCCTCCTCAGCGAGCCGGAGCTGGCCCAAATGGATCCCGTCCCCGTCGAGGAGATTGAAAGCCGCTTCTCCGTCATCGGCGATCGCCGCAGCCCACTCCTGCAACGGCTGTTGCGCCGCATCTCCGGCCAGGATTCAGAAGGCACCTCGAAAGACCAAAAAGACAAGGTTAAAAACAGAGCGGCAGAAAACCCCCAGCCGGAATCCGAGAAGCGGGATCCCTCTGGGGAAGTTGCCATGCCGGCCCCTGAAACTCCCCCCGATCCCACCTAAGGCAAGCTTCCGCAAAAGCTGTAGCTCAATGTTAGATTGGAAGCAATCCAGACATCGTGAAATCGAACCATCGGCATTCCCCTGAGCTTCGAGGCTACCGCACCGGCAATGGCGAGCAACTTTTCTTTCCGCTTCAAGCAATTTACCCAACGCCTCAGAGAAACCACCCAACTTCCCCAGTTTTTCACCGATCAAGCCACCAGTGAAACCCAAAACCTCGCTCGGGAGTTGGCTTTGGTTGGGGAATACGCCACTCAGCTTAGCCAAGTGGTGATGGAGGTGGACTTTCTCAACCAGCTCTACACCCGTCTTTTGAACGAGCGGGAAGTGTTGCAGCAGGAAAAAGATCACTTGGAAGCGCGGGTCTTTGAGTTGCAACAGGAACGCAACGAGACGGAGCCCCAGGTGATGTATTTGCGAGAGCAGCTCAGCCAGGCCAGCTTTCAACTGGAACAAACTCAAAACCGGGAACGCAGCCTTAGCGAGCGAGAACGACAGTTGTCGGAAATTGTAGCCCAACTGGAGCGACGGCGGGCTGTACTCAACCAAGCCATCGAAAACCTCACCAATCAAGAGGCCGATTACACCGTTCGCACCAAAGAACTGGAGGCGGTCGTCCGGGAAAACGAAAAGAAAGCCAAGCAGTACCTGGAAGCTGCCAACCACTACCGCGCCTACCTGGAAGAGCTCAATGCTCAAGTGCAAGAAACGCAAGCCAAGCTGAGAAGCCTTGGTGTTGAGCCCAAGCCCGCCGACCTGCCTCGACTTGAGGATCTGGAAAAACCCACCCCCATCCCAACACCGCCTCCTGCTTACACGCCGCCCCTTCCCCAACAGCCCCCTCCACCCCAGCAGAGTGGCTATTGGTCAGATAGTCCCTTCGACGACGACCCCTGGGGATAGACTCTCCTGCCAGGACCTATAAGCAAGCTTTGCAACAAAGCTCAGTGCTCTCTGCCCGAACTGGCCTTGGGGATGCCTGGGCGCTCACGTACCCTGGAAGAAACCTGTTGCAAGGGATCCGCAGGATCTCCACTGGGGATCCCGATCCTCGACATTCAATCCTTTCCTGCCCAGCCAAACCTATGGAACCGACCCTGCCGGATTTACAGGCCCTCAGCCAATGGGATCGACAGTTCTGCCAGTTTGCTGCCCAGCAGCAGCTCCTCAAGCCCAAACAACTGGCTTTGGCCCTGAAGATCCAGCGGCAGCAGCACGGCCCTCTAGCCTTGATCCTCTGGCAGTTGGGCTTTGTGGGCCTGCAACACCTGGCTCAGTTCTGGGAAAAAATGCCCAGCGAAGCCGAGTCCGAACTGCTCGAGGACAGGGCCTGCGGTGGATGAAAGGTGCCCCCTTCCCCCACTCGCTTTTCCGCCAGAAGAGAAGAAGCAAGCAGATCCCTCTTGCTACCCAACGCTGTCGCCACCAGGCAGCAGATCCTTGGGATCCTCCGGTGGGGGCAGATGCGCCAGATCCACAGGCGAAGGGGATCCCCCCAAAATTCGCACCTGGATCCCCTTGATCACGACATAGAGCACCGGCACCACCAGCAAACTGAGCATTGTCGAGACGAACATGCCGCCGATCACCGCCGTGCCCAGAGACTGACGGCTGGCGGCCCCGGCCCCGCTGGCCACTGCCAGCGGGAAAATGCCAAGTATGGTGCTCAAGGCCGTCATGAGAATCGCGCGGAAGCGGGTCTCTGCCGCCTGCACTGCAGCCTTAACCAGGGGGATCCCTTGGGCAACCAACTGGTTGGCAAACTCCACAATCAAGATGGAGTTTTTGCTGGCCAGCCCGATCAACATCACCAACCCGACTTGGCAGAAGACGTCGTTGGTCAAGCCCCGCAGCAGTTGCGCCAAAAGAGCCCCAAGAACCGCCAGCGGCACCGCCAACAAAATGATCAAGGGATCCACATAGCTCTCAAATTGCGCCGCCAGCACCAGGAAGACGAACACCGAGCCCAAAGCAAAGATCAGCGGCGCCTGTCCTCCCGACTCGATTTCTTCCAGCGACAGGCCCGACCACTCGAAGCCAAACCCCTGCGGCAACAACTGGGCGGCTAGAGTTTCCATAGCCCGAATCGCTTGCCCTGAGCTAAAGCCCGGCAGGGCGCTGCCCTGAATTTCCACCGAGCGGAAGAGGTTGAAGTGGTTGATGATGGCCGGGCTGGTGGTCTCCTCCACCTGAACCAGGGTGCTCAACGGCAAGAGCTGCCCCTGCCCACCCCGCACGTAGAACTGGCCGATGCTTTCCGGGTTACCTCGGAATGCTTGATCCGCCTGCACATAGACCCGGTAGTTGCGGTTGAACAGGTCGAAATCATTGACGTAGGTGCCCCCCAGCAGCGTCTGCAGCGTGCCGAAGACATCCAACAGAGGGATCCCCAACAACTGGGCCATCTCCCGATCCACCTGTACTTCTAGCTGCGGCGAATTGGCGTTGAAGGTGGGCGGGTTAATCCCCAAGCCCAAGGGGGGTTGGCCCGGCGGGGGCGGCGAGTTGCCTACAAAAAACAGGGTGTTGGCCGTCTGCTCCAAGAGGTTGAAATCGTTCACCCCCCGATCCTGAAGCTGGAAAGTAAACCCGCCCGCAACCCCCAAATTGGGAATGGCCGGCGGCAGGATCGGGATCACCAATGCGCGGCTGATCCCGCCCAAAAAAGGCCCAAATAGCCGGTTGACAATCGCTTGCGCCGATTGCTCCGGTTGCCGCCGCTCTTCCCAGGGCTTGAGGGTGGCAAAGATCAGCCCATTCCCCGGCGAGGGCCCGGTAAAGCTGAACCCCCCCACGATCACCCGATTTTCGATCTCAGGGATCCCCTCCAAAATAGCGGCGGCCTGCCGGATCACCCTGTCGGTATAGTTGAGGGAAACCCCCGGCGGCCCCTGGACAATGGTGATGAAAAAGCCCTGATCCTCATCCGGCACAAACCCCGTCGGCACAATTTGGAACAGCCAGTAGGTGAGGCCCAAACAGGCAATAAACCCCGTCACCACCAACAGCCGCAGCTTCACCACCAGCTCCAGCAGGCGGCAGTAGGCCGCTCGGATCCCTTCCACGGCGCGGTCAAACCAGCGCAGCAGCCAAAACATCTGCTCTGAGCGCGGACGAATCAGCAGCGCCGACAAAGCCGGAGCCAAGGTAATGGCATTAAACGTGGACAGCGAAACCGACACGGCAATGGTGACGGCAAACTGCTGGTAGATGCGACCGCTGGTGCCAGGAAAGAAAGCAACAGGCACAAATAGCCCCAGCAGCACCAGCGTCGTGGCGATCACCGCCCCCAACACCTCGTTCATCCCCGCCGAGGCCCCCTGCAGAGGCCGCATGCCGCGGTCGCGGATGTAGCGGGAGATATTCTCCACCACCACAATGGTGTCGTCCACCACCAAGCCAGTGGCCAGGGTGAGGCCGAACAGAGTCAAAGTGTTGATGGAAAAGCCAAACAGGCGCACAAAGGCGAAGGTCCCCAGCAGCGCCACCGGAATTGTAACGGTGGGAATGAGGGTGACGCGCCAATCTTGCAAAAAGATGAACAGTACCAGCACCACCAGGGCAATAGCCTGCAGCAGGGTAAAAATCACCTCCTGCACCGACTCGGTAATGAACAGGGTGGCGTCGAAAGGGATCTCGTAGATCAAGCCGGGCGGAAAACTCTCCGCCAGCTGCGCCAACGTCTGCCGCACCTGCCGCGACACCTCTAGGGCGTTGGCATCCGGTTGTTGGGTGATGGCGATCCCCACCGCCTCCTGCCCCCCGATGCGGAAGAACGTATCGTAGCTTTGGGCCCCCAGCTCTACCCGGCCCACATCGGCAATGCGCACCAAGCTGCCATCGGCGTTGGCCTTGAGAACGATCTGGGCGAACTCCTCCGGCTGCGACAGCCGCCCCGTGGCCTGGACGCTGATCTGAAACTCCTGATCCGGGGGGCTGGGCTGGCCGCCAATTTGGCCGGCGGGCACCTGGATATTCTGCTGGCGCACTGCGTTTACCACATCCAGAGCTGTCAGACCATAGCTGGCCAGCCGCGTCGGATCCAGCCAGATGCGCATGGCATAGGTGCGCTCCCCGAAAATGATGACATCGCTGACGCCGCGGATGCGCCGCAAAGCATCCCGCACAAACAGCTCCGCGTAGTTGCTCAAAAACAGCTCGTCGTATTCCCCCGCCTCTGAGCGCAGCGCCAACACCAGCACAAAGGCGCTGTCGCCGGCCTTTTCCACGCTGATGCCGTTTTGGATCACCTCCGCCGGCAGCCGGCCCTGGGCCCGCGCCACCCGGTTCTGCACATCCACAGCCGCCGTGTCCAGATCCCGATCCGGGCTGAAGGTAACGGTGATCTGGCTGGTGCCGTTGCTGCTGCTCACCGAGGCGATAGACCGTATACCCTCGACGCCGTTGATCTCCTGCTCCAGCACATTGGTTACCGCCGTCTCCACCGTCTCGGCGTTGGCCCCAGGATAAACAGCAGTCACCCTCACCGCTGGCGGCGCCACCTGTGGGTAGTAGTCCACCGGCAGTAGGGGAATGCTCACCGCCCCCACCAGCACGATCAGGATGGAGCAGACGCTGGCAAAAACAGGGCGGCGAATGAAAAAGTCAACAAACATAGTCCAGCGCAGTGAGGAGTGAAAGGGGATAGCTGAGTTGGGAAACCGCCGGAGAGAGAGGACCTAGGGCGGGGATCCAGGAGGTCTCCCTCCCCCTTGTGGCTGCATCCTCTGCTGAAAAAGCACCTCATCGACAATCGGGGCGCCATCGCGGATTTTCTGCAGGCCGCTCAGCACAATTGGCTCATTGGCCTCCAAACCCTCCAGCACCTCATAGCTGTTTCCGTAGATGGATCCCAGCTGCACCGGCCTTTGCACCGCCACCGCCCCCGGGGGCATGCCCTCTGCTGGCGGCTCCGTTGTCTGCACCGTGTAGACAAAGGTTTGCGCCCCCAAGCGGGCCACCGCCGTCACCGGCACCAGCAAGGCCGGCCGCTCCTCCCAGATGACCCGAGTCCGCACAAACTGGGCCGAGCGCAACTGGCCGGCAGGGTTCTCCAGAAGAGCCTTGGCCAGCACCGATTGCGTGGCGGCGTTGGCTTCGGGAGCAATGAAAGAGATTTGGCTGCTGCCGATCACCTCGCCGCGGCTATCCAGGATCTGCACCGGCGTGCCAATGCGCAGCTGGGGGGCCCGCTGCAACGGGATGTTGAGGTTGAGCTCCAGCGCCTGGGTTTGGGTCAAGGTGGTCAAAACCGTCTGAGGCGTCACGTAGTCCCCTTGCCGCACCAAAACATCCCCCACAATGCCGGCAAAGGGAGCCGTGACCTGGAAAAACTGCAGTTGCACCTGCTGCCGCTCCGCCTCGGCCTGGGCTCGCTGCACCTCCCGCTCTGCCCGCAAGATCGCGGCCTCCTGGGCGCGGATCTGCTCCTGTTGCGCCGCCAAAGCCGCCTCCGCCTGGCGCAGGTCGCGGCTGGATTGATCCGCTTGCGCCTGGCTGATGGCCCCCTCGGCCAAGAGGCGCAGGTTGCGCTCGTGCTGCTCCCGGGCAAACTCCGCCGCTGCCTCCAGCCGCAGCCGATCCGCCCGCAACTGGCTGAGCACGGCCCGGCCGCTCTCCAGGTTGGCTTGGGCTGCGGCTATCCCCGCCGTTTGGCCGGCCACCGCCGCCTGTTGCTGCCGGCTGTCGATCTCAAAGAGAGGGGCTCCGGCAGCCACCTGGGATCCCAGCTGCACGAACACCTGGGTCACCTGTCCACTGACCTGAGGGCGGATACTGGCCACCTGCTGGGATCCGAGGCTGGCCATGAACTCTGAAGTCTCTTCGATTTGCTGTTCCTCTACCCTGCCGACGGCCACTGGTGTGGGTTGGCCTTCTCCGCCCCCTTCACCCCCCATGCTGCGAGGTGGCCCGCCGGGCCGGCAAGCAGCTACCAAGAGAGAAAGGCACAACAGCGGCAGAGCTGTTCGCAGTTGCATCGTGAACCTGCCTCCCTAACGGCTATCCCAACAGAGGGATCCCACCTCTGCATTGACTCAATCAACCAGGGTACTGAGACTGTGCCCTGCTGCGCCTGTGCAAAAGCGCTGGCCATCCTTCCCAATCCATAGCTAGGGTGGATGCGTGACATCCTCCCGGCGCTCGTCCTGTGGATAGAGCGCGGGCCACCCTTCCCGTCAGCAGGACGGAGTCCTTACCTCGCGGTCGGGCATTCCTGCCCCACGCCACTTGTCTGGGTCTACAACCCCCGACAAAACGACTGGACAAGTGGCTTCCCTTCCCCAGCCTCCCTGGCTACTGCCAGCTTGCAAAACAAGTCTAATCCACAGGGAACGGTGCATCGGCAGACAGGATGGACTCCTGCACCCAGGAACCCCTGTCCACCGGCCAAGAGCAAGATGCTATCCACTCCTTAGGTTTCCCGCAAAGTGTAGTTGTATACGCGCCGGCCAATCTCCAGCCACGCCAACAGCAAGGCCTCCGTCCCGCTACCGCGAGCGGCTTGTTGGGAGGCATCTGGATCAATCCGGTACTTGTAGGTTACCGCCAGCATAAGTAGGTTTTACTACAGATTTCGCTCAGAGGTATGGCGGGGATCCCTGTATCCCGGTGCTCACCCTGCGGGTAGAGTGCAGGACTGATTGCCCCTGCACCTCCGTTGGTTAGCAGATGCGGGATCCTCACCAGTGCGCCGTTGGCCACAGTCTACGGCCCGCTTTGCGAATAGCCGTTTGGGCCATCCCAATCCCAAAGGATCCCATCTCTGCACCCCAAAGTTGCCAAAGTTGAATGAAGCTTATGATTCAAGCCGAGCCAAAAAGATTCGGCACAATGGGGAGAGCCATTTCACCAAGCTGTTGAGGACATCGCTATGGCCTACAAACTCTGGATCGACGGCCAATGGGTCGATAGCCAAGGGGGGGGCCTGATGACCATCGAGAACCCGGCCACCGGCGAGAAACTGGCAGAGGCGGTGGATGCCAGCCCTGCCGATGTGGATCGGGCGGTGCAGGCCGCCCAAACAGCCTTCTACGATGGCCGTTGGTCGAAACTCACCCCCGGCGAGCGATCCCTGGCCCTCTGGAAATTGGCAGATCTGATCGAGGCTCGTGCCCCAGAACTGGCTCGTGTGGAATCGGAAAACACCGGCAAGCCCTACGAGTTCCTCAGCTTAGGGGGAGATTTGCCGTTTGCGGTGGATAATCTGCGTTTCTTCGCCGCTGCCGCCCGCGACATCCATGGCTTTAGCGCCGGGGAATATGCCAAGGGCTACACCTCCCTCTTTCGCAAAGAGCCGGTGGGGGTGTGCGCTCAAATTACCCCCTGGAACTATCCGCTGATGATGGCCGTCTGGAAGATCGGCCCCGCCCTGGCCGCCGGCTGTACGGTGGTGCTCAAGCCCGCTCCTGCCACCCCCCTGACCACCCTGATGCTGGGAGAACTGATCGCCGAGGCTGGGATCCCGCCCGGGGTAGTCAATATCGTTACCGGAGGCAATGCCACCGGCCAAGCCCTGGTGGAGCACCCCCAGGTGCGCATGGTCAGCCTTACCGGCTCTACCGCCACCGGCAAGCAGGTGATGCGGACAGCGGCAGATACCCTGAAGCGGGTGCATTTGGAACTGGGGGGCAAAGCGCCGTTTATCGTCTTCGAGGATGCGGACGTAGAGACCGTTGCTGCCAAGGCCACATTTGCTGCCACCGTCAATACCGGCCAAGACTGTACGGCAGCCACCCGCGTCTATGTGCACGAGAGCAAGCTGGCGCAGGCGCAAGAGGCCATTGTAGAAGCCATGCGCAAAGTAACGGTGGGATCCCCTTTCGAGGCGGGAGTGGAGATGGGGCCTTTGGTCTCAGCAGCCCAGCGGGAGCGGGTGATGGGATTTGTGGAGCGGGCCAAAGCAGAGGGAGCCAAGGTGCTGACCGGCGGTCGGATCCCTTCCCAGCTTGCCCAGGGCTACTACTATGAACCCACGGTGATTGCCAATGTCGATCAAAAAGCGGAGATCGTACAGAGTGAGGTTTTTGGGCCGGTTCTCACGCTCGGCTCGTTTCGCGAAGAAGCGGAAGCGCTACGCTTGGGCAATGACGTCCTATACGGGCTGGCGGCTTCTGTGTGGACTCAAGACATCGGACGAGCGATGAGGTTGGCCGCCGATCTGGAGTTCGGCACCGTCTGGATCAACGACCATATTCCCATTGCCTCTGAGGCCCCCCATGGCGGCTTTAAGCAATCGGGATTTGGCAAAGATCTCTCGGCAGAAGCGGTGCGCGACTACCAAATCACCAAACACGTGATGATTGCAACCCGCTGAAGTGATGCCCATTTTGAACAGAAGATGACCACCAAACAGCGGCGGCTCACCAGGGGTATTCCCAGTCGCCGTAGGCCATTGGTGGCCTTGATTCCGACCTACCCCTTCCCCTTGGGAGAGGGCTTGGGGAACTGTCTGGAGCCGGTTTGGAACCTGATACATTCACGCTGAACTCTCCTGAACATGGTTCAGGAAAGAAGCGATCGCATCCTGCCTATCTCTGAGCAGGAAGGCGGTATCCCGCAAAGCCCTGAGGAATACCCCCCGAGCGCTTTCCCCCTTCACTTCCCGGCAACCGTTGCGGTGGACTCAAGGATCAGGGGGAAACTTGGTCTACTATATCCCTCTCAATGACTTTTGCCAAACCGCCTAAAGCTCAGTAAATTCAGCAAAGTTCAGGGTTTTGGGGGTTAGAGGCATGCTCCCCAGAAAATCTCAGTTGCAAAGGCGGCGCGGAGCACTCAAGCGATAGACTGGGGTGTACAGCTCCCGCTCCGCTGCGAATCTGCTCGATTGAACCGTTGCTCGCCAAGCCTACCCGCCAACCATGGGATCCGCAACTCTATCCGCTCCTTGTACCTTTCCCCTCACCGCTGTAGTGGGGCAACAGGCGGCCAAGCTGGCTCTGCTGCTGGCAGCAGTGGATCCCAGCCTAAGGGGTGTGGTGCTGGTGGGGCCTCGCGGCACCGCCAAGTCGGTTTTGGCCAGAGGGATCCACGCCTTGCTACCGCCCATCGAGGTGATTGCGGGATCCTATTGCAACGACGATCCAGCGCAGCCGGATACCTGGTCCGACTGGGCCAAGGCTCGCTACCCAGCCGGAGAGGTGCCGCCCACCCAAGTGATATCGCCCCCCTTTGTCCAGGTTCCCCTGGGCGTCACCGAAGATCGGCTGCTGGGATCCGTCGATGTGGAGGCCTCCATCAGGCAGGGGGAAACGGTCTTCCAGCCAGGGCTCTTGGCTGCCGCCCACCGGGGCGTGCTCTATGTGGATGACATCAACCTCTTGGACGACGCCATCGTCAACTTGTTGCTGACGGTGGTGGGGGATGGGGTCAACCGCCTGGAACGGGAGGGGCTGAGTCTGCAACACCCCTGCCGGCCTCTCTTGGTGGCCACCTACAACCCCGAAGAGGGATCCCTGCGCCCCCACCTGCTGGATCGCCTGGCACTGGTGGTGCCGGTGGGGCAGGAGCTGAGCCTAGAAGAGCGAGGGGAAATTGTCCAACGGGCAACGCAATTTGTCGATGCTCCCGAGCCCTTCCTGGCCGAGCACCAGGCGGAACTGGAGGAAATCCGCACCCGCATCCTCCTGGCGCGGGAGTGGCTGCCCCAGGTCAAGCCGCAGCGGGAACAGCTCCTCTACCTGGTGCAGGAGGCCATCCGCGGCAACGTCCAAGGGCACCGGGGAGAACAATTTGCCCTGCGAGCCGCCTGTGCCCTGGCGGCGCTGGAGGGGCGGGATCGCCTCCTGGCCGAGGATCTGCAGCAGGCCGTGCAGCTGGTGCTGCTGCCCCGCGCCCGTTACGACCCCGACCAGCCCCCGCCTCCCCCCCCACCCCAATCCCAACAGCCCGATCCTTCCCCAAGCAATTCCGACGACACTGGCGAGGACCAGGAGGAGACGGATCCCCAGCCGGAAAGCCTCAGCCTGCCGCAGGAGTTTTTTTTCGATCCTGAGCAGGTGGCCCTCGACCCGCGCCTGCTGGCCTTTGCCCAGTCCCTCAACCAGCAGGGAAAAACGGGATCCCGCAGCCTGGTGTTCAGCGCCGACCGGGGCCGTTACATCAAGCCCATCCTGCCCCAGGGATCCAACCCCCGCATTGCCGTCGATGCCACCTTGCGAGCCGCTGCTCCCTACCAGAAGAGCCGCCGCCAGCGACAACCGGGACGCGCCGTCGTCGTGGAACCGAGCGATATCCGCGCCAAAAAGCTGGTTCGCAAGGCCGGAGCCCTGGTGATCTTTGTGGTGGATGCCTCCGGCTCCATGGCCCTCAACCGCATGCAAGCGGCCAAAGGAGCGGCCCTGCGCCTGCTCACAGAAGCCTACCAGAACCGCGACAAGGTGGCCCTCATCGCCTTTCGTGGAGAAACTGCCGAAGTGCTGCTGCCCCCCACCCGCTCCATTGAGCTGGCCCGCCGCCGTTTGGAATCTCTGCCCTGCGGCGGGGGATCCCCTCTTGCCCATGCCCTCACCCAAGCCGTGCGGATGGGAGTCAATGCCCGTGCTGCCGGCGACGTGGGCCAGGTGATGCTGGTGGCCCTCACCGATGGCCGGGCCAACATCCCCCTCAGCCGCTCTTTGGGACGGAGCGATGGCAAACCCCAGTCGGGAACGGATCCCATCGACCTGAAGCAGGAGCTGCGGGAGATTGCCCTGCGCATCCGCGCCCTGGGGTTGAAGCTGCTCTTGATCGACTCCCAAAGCCGCTTTGTAACCACCGGCTTCAGCGCCGAACTGGCGGAATTGGCGGGCGGACGGTGCTTTCATCTGCCCCGCGCCACCGACCAGGGGATCGCAGCCGTGGCCCGCTCGGCCATGCAGGAAGGACGCACCTACTCCTGAGAGAACAGCCTCTCCGTCGGCAAAGGTTGTAACTTTTCTTAATGGTTGGTTATGATCCCTGTAGGCGCTCTTTACCTTTTCCCATGGCTACAGGACTCCTGCCCCAACTTTCCCTGCAGAATCCCATGGCTGTCGATTGGGTTAGCCGAGGGGTAGGCGCAGCCATTCGTGCCCTCTTTAAGCATGCAGAGCGGCTGGAGGCGCGCGTGCGAGTGGAGCCTGTTGCCAAATTGTTGCAGGGTCGTATCGACAGCTTTGAACTGTTGGGCCAGCATCTGCAGATGTACAACGGCCTGAGGCTTTCGGCTCTGGAGCTATTCTGCAATGCGGTGGCCATCGATTTCAGCCAAATTTGGCAGGGGAAGATCAAGCTGCGCCAGCCAGTACAGGCCACAATGCGCGTGGTGCTGAGCGAAGACGATCTGGCGCAATCGTTTAACACACCTTTTGTGCTGAATAGGCTGGCCTTAGGAAAGCAGGATGATAGCCCCCTATCCTTCCATCACGTCCATATCAGCATCACCCCGGCGCGGCGACTGCAATTCCAGGCAAACGTACAGCAGGGAGAAGCCAGGGCTTTCCGCGTCGGTTTTTCCGCCCAAGTTGAGGTGCTGGAGCGGCGTCGCATCCGCTTTACAGATCCGGTGTTTGCAGGCGGCACAGAAGAGGAGCTGGCCTTGAGCCGGGCCTTGGTAGATTGCCTGAATGGGCTTCTGGATTTGGATCGGCTCGCCTTGCGCGGCACTGAGCTGCGGGTCGATCGGGTGAACTTACAGCCCCAGCAGATGATCCTATACGGCAGCGCCACCCTGGCCCAATTTCCCACACGCCAACCCCAATGGGAAAGTGCTTGACAGCCTTTGGAAGGGCGGCTACGCTCAATAGTGGTGAGGAGTGAAGAGAAGAAGCCTCTGGGGTCGAAACACGGACAGACTCCCAGAGGTTTTTTCATGCCTCAGGAGCTTGAGAGCTCCGCTCTGCCCCTCGATCTTGATCTGTTGAACTTGTAGTCCTTTGACCCAAACTGGGACACTACACCCAAAACGTTGGTCGCGTCGTCGCGTCAGCGTTGCCGAGCAATAATGCATGCGGCCAAAGGCTTTTCTCAATGGCCCAGGCGCCTCACCCTAACCTGAAACGACTATGATTGCTCAACGTTGGTTACGCCTGGGGATCAAGCTGTCTTTCTTTGCTGTGATGTCCGCAGCTTTGCCAACCGGAATACGGCGCGGCTTCTCTAAAGAATGGGGTAGCTGGGTATCCTAAAAGCTGGGGTTACGGCATCCTTCTTTATTCATGGGGATGAAGTGGCTCAAGACATAACGGTCATTCTAAGACCTAGGAAAGAACTCTTCAGCCTTGACCGTGAGGGGATGTTTATTCTTTGCCTACGGTTGGTTCACTATTCAAGCAGGTCTTGTCAAAGCGAGCACACCGAGTTTGAAACAGCAACTACTCCGCCTACTTGAGTTTTGGCGCCGCCGCTTTCCCCACAGCCTGCGCACCCAGGTGGCATTGGTCATTGCCAGCCTTTCGTTCGTCCCCAACTTGGTTTTCATCCTGTCGGTGCAGTGGATCTGGCCCGACACGCAGTTCAGCGCTGAAGGGATCCTTCTGCTGCTGCTGTGGATCCCGTTGCTGGCGGTGCTATCGGCGGTGGTGGGCTATGCTCTGTCCTCCATGATTTTGCGCCCCCTCACCCTGCTGGCCCGCGAGTTGGCCCATTTGGAAACCTTGATCAACCAGCCTGCCCGTTGGAATCTGCTGCTCCGCCCCGGGGATCCCCAGGAAGCCCTGATCTTGCGGCAGGCCTTTGCCCAGTTGCTGCGCCAGATCCAGATCGACCAAATGCGGCGAGAAGCCTTTACCGCCACCCTGGTTCACGACCTGAAAACTCCCCTCATCGCCTTTGGGCACCTGCTGAGCGCCTTTAAACAGGATCAACAGCTCGAGCCGGAGCAACGTCGCGCTCTGCTGGATCGCATCCTGCAGGAAAATCAACACAATCTCTCTCTGGTGCAGAAAATGGTGGAGGCTCACCGCCTGGAGCGGGGAGAGATCGAGTTGCATCCTCGGCCTTGTGATCTGGGATCCCTGGCCAGAAAGGTGGCCGAGCGCATGGGATCCCTGGCCCAGGAGCGGGGGATCGATCTGCGAGTCGAAGGAGAAGGGTGGGGCAACGCCGATGAGGCAGAGCTGGAGCGGGCGCTGGTGAATCTGGTGGACAACGCCTTGCGCTACGCACGCCATGCGGTGGTGTTAATCGTCAGCCCCCACCAGATCCAGGTGCAGGATGATGGCCCCGGCTTGCCGGCTCCTCTAGAAGAGTTGGCCCAACCCTACGTGACCCAGCCCATTCACATTGCCGGCCACCACTACCCAACCGGCTCAGGAGGTCTGGGGCTATATATCGCCAGGCGCATCCTGCAGGCCCACGGGGGGGACTTGCGGTTGGTCGAGACGGGATCCCAAGGGACTGCTCTAGCCCTGGTGTTGCGCTAACCCAATAGATTGGTGCTGAACAAGACTGGTGTAGTCATTTTAAGTGACATACTCCCGCACTCATGTTGATGCAAAGCGCTCCGCGCCGCTAAAGCGAGAGAGTGCGGGCTTCAAGGACTCCGTCCCGCTGACGCGAACAGTGACTCCGGTTAGCGCTCCGCGCCGCTAGCGCGAAAAGGACATTTCCTGGGCTTAAGGACTACGTCCCGCTAACGCGAAAAGGACGGGATGCCCCGCCCCTGTACTTGATGTCTATAGCGGCAGTGTATAAAACCCCGCTACTTTTTATGGCACCAGTAAGGACAAAACATCATGTCCCCGCCTTTCATCCCGACCCTCACCCTGGATAGTGAATAGTGGATAGTGGTTAGTGGATAGTGACTATTCACTATTCACTAGCCACTAACTAATAGAGGGCGGGGCTTCCCGGCGGTGTAGCTAGCGGTAACTAACGGGGGTGCAGGGGCAATCAGTCCTGCACTCTACCCGCAGGGTAAGCACCGGGATACAGGGATCCCCGCCATACCTCTGAGCGAAATCTGTTGAGCGAAATCTGTAGTAAAACCTACTTATGCTGGCGGTAACCTACAAGTACCGGATTGATCCAGATGCCTCTTGCTCTTGTCCGGTGGACAGGGGTTCCTGGATGCAGGAGTCCATCCTGCCTGCCGATGCACCGTTCCCTGTGGATTAGACTTGTTTTGCAAGCTGGCAGTAGCCAGGGAGGCTGGGGAAGGGGAACCACCTGTCCAGTCGTTTTGTCGGGGGTTGTAGACCCAGACAAGTGGCGTGGGGCAGGAATGCCCAGCCGCGAGGTAAGGACTCCGTCCTGCTGACGGGAAGGGTGGCCCGCGCTCTGTCCGTAGGACGAGCGCCGGGAGGATGTCACGGTGCATGAAGGGTGGGATCCTCTGCACAAGCGTTCGTGAGGTTGGGTTCATGTCTTCCGTGCTGTGGCAAGCGATTGGGTATGCCTGTGGGATCTCGCTGGGGCTCCTAGGCTTGGTTGCCCTGGTCAACGTTCTTGTGGGGTGGCTGGATCGGCAGACCTCAGAGACTCCGGAGGAGCCGACCGAGTCGCCAGAACCCTGCAGCACAACGGAGGGATCCCCGTCGGCATGAGTGACAGGGTTCGCGTTCACGTCTGGGTACGGGGGCGGGTTCAGGGGGTGGGGTTTCGCGCCCACACCGAAGCCATGGCCCGCAATGCCGGTGTTGGCGGCTGGGTGCGCAACTTGCGGGATGGTCGCGTCGAGGCCGTTTTTGAAGGATCCCCTGCTGCGGTGGAGGCCATGCTGCGCTGGTGCCAACAGGGCAGCCCCGGTTCGGTTGTGGAGGCCATTGAGCAACGTTCCGAGCCGCCGGAAGGTCTACCCACTTTTGAGATTCGCCCTACCGTTTGAGGAAGTTTCGCTGTTCTGAGGATCTGCTTCAAGCTGGGCTGCTCCGGCCTCGTCCTGGGTTCTGGGCTGCCGTCCCCAGAAACTGTCTGTGAGCTGGGATCCCCCAAGGTCGCACTAGAATGGTTACGCCGCAAGTTTTTCCTATCCCATGACTGTTGCTGCCCCCGCCAAAGTGCAATACGAAGCTGTGATTGGGCTGGAAGTTCACTGCCAGCTCAGCACCCGCTCCAAGATCTTCTCCAGCAGCGCGACAGCCTTTGGCGCTCCCCCCAACACCCAGATTGACCCCATCTGCATGGGCCTGCCCGGCACCCTGCCGGTGTTGAACGAAAAGGTGCTGGAGTACGCGGTCAAAGCGGGTTTGGCCTTGAATTGCACCATTGCCCCCTACAGCAAGTTCGACCGCAAGCAGTACTTTTACCCCGACTTGCCCAAAAACTACCAAATCTCCCAATACGACCTGCCGATTGCCACCCACGGCTGGATCGAGATCCAGCTCAGCGACGGTCGCACCAAGCGCATCGGCATCACCCGTCTGCACATGGAAGAAGACGCGGGCAAACTGGTACATGCTGGCAGCGATCGCCTATCGGGATCCAGCTACTCTTTGGTGGATTTCAACCGGGCGGGGGTTCCCCTCATCGAGATCGTCAGCGAGCCGGACATCCGCAGCGGGGAAGAGGCAGCCGAGTATGTGCAAGAGCTGCGCCGCATCCTGCGCTATGCCGGGCTGTGCGATGGCAACCTGCAGGAGGGATCCCTGCGCTGTGATGTGAACATCTCGGTGCGTCCGCTGGGATCCCAGACCTTTGGCACGAAGGTGGAAATTAAAAACATGAACTCCTTCAACGCCATCCAACGGGCCATCGAGTACGAGTTCAACCGCCAAGTCAAGGCTGTGGAGGCAGGCGAGCGGATCGTGCAAGAGACCCGCCTCTGGGAAGAAAACAGCCAGCGCACCATCAGCATGCGCAAGAAAGAGGGATCCAGCGACTATCGCTATTTCCCGGAGCCGGATCTGCCGCCCATTCGCGTTACCGAAGCGCAGAAAACCCGCTGGCAGGCAGAGCTGCCGGAATTGCCCGGTGTGAAGCGGCGACGTTATCAGGAGGTGTACGGCCTCTCGGTGTACGATGCCCGCTACCTCAGCGATGAGCGCAACACCGCCGAATACTTTGAAGCCGTGATCGCCGCCGGTGCCGACCCGAAAGCAGCCGCCAACTGGATGATGAGCGACATCGCCAGCTACCTCAACACCCACAAGCTGGACTATCCCGACATTGCCCTGAAGCCGGAAACCCTGGCCGAGCTGATTGGCCTCATCGAGCAGGGCACCATCTCCAGCAAAATCGCCAAGGAGATCCTGCCGGAACTGCTGGAAAAAGGCGGGTCGGCCCGCGCCCTGGTGGAAGCCAAAGGCATGACCCAAATCTCGGATAGCGCTCTGCTGGGGCAGATGATCGCCGAGGTGCTGGCAGAAAACCCCGAGCAACTGCAGCAGTATCGGGGGGGCAAAACCAAGCTCTTCGGCTACTTTGTCGGGCAATTGATGAAAAAAACTCAGGGACGGGCAGATCCAAAGCTGGCCAACGACCTGCTCAAGCAACACCTCGACGGCTAGCTCCAAGCATCGGTGAGGGAATAGCCCAACTCCTGCATCATGCGCCGCAGCAGGGGCAAGCTCAGCCCGATAACATTGCCGGGGCACCCCTCGATCCGCTCCACAAACAGGCTGCCGCGGCCATCGATGGCAAAACAGCCAGCACAATTGAGCGGCTCACCGGTGGCCACATAGGCGCGGATTTCCTCGTCGCTGGGCTTGGCAAAAAACACCCGCGTCACCGCATAGTGGGTGAGGCGGCGGTTCTGCTTCGTGTCAATCAAGGCATGGCCTGTGTAGAGCTCTCCCACTTCGCCCCGCATTTGCCGCAGGCGCCGTTCCGCCTCCAGAGCATTGGCCGGCTTGCCCAGGATCTCGCCATCTAGGTAGAGCACGGAGTCGGCCCCCACGACCAAGACGGGCTCCCGTTGCTGGGCCGCCACCACTTCGGCTTTCGCCGAGGCCAGCTTCTGCACCAGCTCCACCGGATTAGAGCTCTGGATTTGGCTTTCGTCGAAGTAGCTGGGTTGAACGCGATGGGGGATCCCGGCAGCCTTTAACAATTGGCGGCGGGCAGGGGATTGCGAGGCCAGTACGATAGGAGGCAACATCGACTCAACACCTAATTAACACCCAAAGCCTGGACGTTTGCTTAGGGGAAGTTCGCTCTGTGAGCTAGTTTCCATTAGCTTAGTTAGTATGCGCCTGATGGGCGTTGAAAGGAAACTCTCTCGATATCTTCCCAGCTGGATCCCGTTTGTGACCACTCTCCCCACCCAAGCTGATCTCGATCTTGCCCATTCTGGGATCCTCCAGCGCTATTGGGGGGATCAAGACACTCCGGAAAGCCGCTGGGTGAATTTGTTGGTGGCGGTGTTGGTTTTCTGTTCATCCACCTTCTTTGTGGTGGAAACCTATCCCATTCCCCCTGAGGTACGTCTTTGGCTGGAGTGGGTGGATCGCCTCATTCTCGGCTTGTTTGTGGTGGAATATCTGCTCCGACTGGCGGCGGCCCCGCAAAAGCTGCGCTACGTCTTCAGCCTCTATTCACTCATCGATTTGCTGGCCATTTTGCCCTTTTTTGCCGGGCTAACCGATATTCGCTTCATCCGCCTCTTGCGCTGGTTTCGCATCCTGCGGCTGCTGCGCTTGGTGGAGGGCAAAACCCTGTTTGGGCAAGTGATCTCCGCCGATAGCCGCATTTTGCTGCGCATTTTCTTCACCCTCTTTGCCATTGTTTTCGTCTACTCTGGGCTGATCTACCAGGTAGAACATCCAGTGAATCCTGGCGCTTTTGCCACCTTTTTGGATGCTTTCTACTTTTCCGTCGTTACCATGACCACGGTGGGGTTTGGGGATCTCACCCCCACTTCTGAGCTGGGCCGGCTGCTGACGGTGCTGATGATCCTGACGGGGATCGCTCTAATTCCCTGGCAAGTGGGGGAGCTGATCAAACAATTGGTGAAAAGCGGCAACTCGGTGCAATGGGCCTGCCCAGGCTGTGGCCTCTCCCAGCACGATGGGGATGCCCAATTCTGCAAGCGCTGCGGCACACTGCTCTATCCAAGGGATTGAGGCTGTTGGCCAATTTGGGGCAAAGACAGGATAGGCTAGGACGGGTTGCAGGAGGATCTGCGATGTTGGCCCACCCCGAGCTAACCATCCCCGGCAAGCTGAACGTGAAGGCGGGCGTGGCGATGCTGGTTGCCGCCATTGTCCTCGGCTGGATCCTCAGCCAAGTTCAGCCGTTGCCGCTCGCCCCCCAGGAGGCTTCGGGGATCCCTGCCGAGCCCCTCCTCTGGCAGGAGGTGCCCAAACAAAAGTACGCCTGGCACATTTGCTACGCCTTTTTGGGCAACATGGGGTTGATCAACATCGGCGGCGGACTGGCCCTGGTGGTGCTGGGATCCCGCTTTACGGCTGGGCAAATGCTCTCGCAAATTCTCCTGTTGGGGGGAATGCTGCACCCGGCTTCTTGGGCTTTGGTGGCCCTGACGGGGCTGGAAGGGTGGGGCTGGCTGGGTAATGCCGGAGCCGCAGCGGTGGCGGTGGTGGTGATGGTGTTGTTTGTTTACCTGGTCTTGGCCACCTGCCGTTCCCTACAAGCCGTCCGAAGGCTGACCCAATCCCGAACCTGCCGTTAGCCCCAGTTGGGGAAAGCTGAGAAATCGTTTAAGATCGTTAACGGCAACACTCTAAACAACCGGACGGTGCTCTGCATGGCGGTGCAAGAGGAGGTTTTTTTTGAGGGCGGCCCCCACAGTGGCGATTTGGTGTTGAACTCCTTCATTGGGGCTACACTTGTCGGCTTGCCTCTGTTTGTGGGGGCACTGGTGCGTAAGCTGTGGGTACACTATCGGATTACCAATCGTCGCATCACCGTGATTGGGGGATGGGGCGGCAAGGAGCGCTCAGATGTAATCTACGGCGAGATTGCCAAGGTGGTTATGGTGCCCCGTGGCTTGGGCGTGTGGGGAGACATGGTGCTCACCCTCAAGGACGGCAGTCGCCTGGAGATGCGGGCCCTGCCTCGCTTCCGCGAGATCTACAACTACATCAATGAGCGGATCGACGAGAAAGCCAAGCAGGTGAGCGGCCCAATTGGCAAAAAGCGCCGCTCTGCCAAGTCCTGACCGTGCCTGAGCCTTGGGGATCCCTTCCTGTGGCTGTCCCCACTCTTCCCAGCCGGGATCCCGCTTGGCCTGAGCGCCTGGCCCTGGTGCACGAGTACCTGATCTGGCCGGGGGGATCGGAAAAGGTTCTGCAGGAGCTGGTGGCTTTTGCCCCACAGGCCCCCCTTTACGTTAGTCTCTTCTCCGCTCACACCCTGCCGCCGAGCTGGCAGGAGCTGACAATTCACACCTCCTTTTTGCAAGGCTGGGCCAAGTGGCTGGGGGTGCTGCGCCCTGACTACCACGCCCGCCTCAAGTATCTGCTGCCCTGGATGCCGTTGGCCTATGAGAGCTTCGACCTCTCCGGCTATGACTGTGTGATCTCCAGCAGCCACGCCTTTGCCAAAGGGATCCTGACGGGAGCCTCTACCCTGCACCTGAGCTACATCCACAGCCCCACCCGTTACCTCTGGGAGAACCGGGAGCTGTATCTGCAGCGAGAAGGGCTGGGGAGAAGCGGGCCTGTTGGCGCAATTGGCCAATGGCTGCTGCACCGCTTGCGCCAATGGGATTTTCTGGCAGCTCAACGTCCAGATCTGTTGATCGCCAACTCCCAGCACATTCGCCGCCGCATTGCCAAGCTCTATCGCCGCGAGGCTGTGGTCATTTATCCGCCCGTTCCGCTGCAGGGGTTGGAGCCGGTGGCGGATCCCAGCGCCGATTATGACCTGGTGGCAGGCCGACTGGTGCCCTACAAACGGGTGGATCTGGCGATTGCCGCCTGTGAACGGCTGGGTCGTCGGCTACTGGTTGTGGGCGAAGGGCCGGAGCTGGCTCGGCTCAAGCGACTGGCGGGGCCGCAGGTGGAGTTTTTGCCCCATCAGCCCCCCGATCGTTTCCGGGAACTGCTAGCCAATTGCCGGCTGCTGCTGTTCCCCTGGGAGGAGGATTTTGGCCTAGTGGCAGTGGAGGCCCAGGCCTGCGGCCGCCCCGTGGTTGCCCTCAACCGGGGAGGTGCCCAAGAGACGGTCATCCACGGCCAAACCGGCATCCTCATTCCCGAGGCCAGTGTGGAAGCGCTGGTGGAAGGGCTGCGGCAGGCGGATCGACAGGAATGGGATCCGCAGCGGATTCGGGCCCATGCTCTGCAATTTGCCCCAGAGCGGTTTCATGCCCAGCTGGGAGCCCTGTTGCGCTGGGCTTGGCCTCGTTTTCAAGCTGGAGAACGGTTGGATCCCCGAGAATGGAGCGCTCAGTAGGGCCGCCGCTGCACAAAAGTCGGCAACTCAATCCGGTTGCGACTGCCCGTTTCCCCTCCTGCCCGTGAAGCGGCCAAAGCGGAGCGTTTCAGGAGCCTTTCTGTCCGTTGGCGCCAGCCGAGCGGGGCACTTTCTTCCCGCTCGTCCAGGGTGAGCGGCGGGATCCCTGGGGTGGGTGTTCTCCAGGTGGTGGCCGGGGAAGGAGCAGACTCGTCAGCCGCGGCAGGAATCCGTTCCTGGTCGCGCCAGCGGTGCGGAGCACTAGCCCGATGATTCGACCTGGGCTCGACAGCCGCTGCTTGGGGGGAAAGCGAGGCTGACTGACGCAGTGTGGCCAGCTGCTCTTCCAGTTCTTGATTGCGCTGCTGCAGCAGAGCTACTTCCTTTTCTTGGGTTTGCGCGTAGGCGTGGGCCTGCACGCACTCGGTTTTCAAAGCCATCACCTGCTGCTGCAACTTCTCGATTTGCTTTTGGCTGACCAGATGATGGGCCTCGGCCAGTTCTCGCCCCCGCCGGGCTGCTTCCAGGCTTTCTCGGGTGTCCTGCACCTGCTGCTGAACTTCCTGCCACTGGGCAAGGGTGGGACGCTGGGCCAACTCTTGCATGAGCTGATCCCGCTCGGCTCGCAAAGCACCAAGCTCGCGGGTCAAAGCCTGCACCTGCTCCTCCAGGGCAAGGATTCGCTGCGCCTGTGAGGACTCTGTTTCCCTGAGGTGGGCGGCCTGGGCTGCTTCCGCTTCCAGCTTGGCAATCTGTTGGGCTTGCTCGGCCTGCTGCCGCTGACTCTGCTGCAGCTCTTCCAGCAAGGTGGCTCGCTCGGCCTTGGCAAAAGAGGCCTGTTGGCGCAGATGATCCAGCTCCGCCTGCAAGCGTGCCCATTGCTCTGGGGTAGGACGCTCTTCCAGTTCGCGAATACGTTGCCGGGCGGTGTTCAGGTCAGCTTCCATGTGTGCCTTTTCGGTTTCCAGATGGGTCTTCAAACGCTGCCATTCGGCTTCCGCTTGGCGGTGGGCAGCCTCTAGCTCCGCCCGTAGGGTTTCCAGTTCTTGTGCAGAAGGTCGAGCAGCCAACTCTTGGATTTGCGCTTGCAATTGTGCTTTTTCCTCCTCTAGCTGCTGTACACGGAGCTGCAGTTGGGCTTGCAAAAGCTGCACCTGCGGCAACTTGACGGCGTATTCTCCCAATTGGTTGGCCTGCTGTTTCAGCTCCAGGAGCTCCTGCTGCAGTTGGTAAAATCGGGCCGGATCGACGCGCCGCTGCAATTCCGCCTTGAGGGTTTCAATTTCCGTCTGACTGGTTTGCAACTGCTGCTGCAGAATGTGGTAGTGCTCCAGCGTTGGACGGCGCTCCATTTCCCACAGGAGATTCTGCAGTTCTTCGATGTGCTGTTGCTGAAGCTGAAAAGCCTCTGGGGTAGGGCGCTGGGCCAGCCGCGCTTTCTCCTCTTGACACGCTTGCAAAGCTTGATCCCGCTCTTGAATCTGGGCCTGTGCTTCCAGCAGTTGATGTTCCAGGCGATGGATGCACTCAATCTGCTGCAATGACAGCGCTTCCGATTCGGCGAGGGATCGCTCTAGGTTGCGCACCCGCGCCCGCAAGGCTTTTAGCTCCTCTTCCCCTTCCATATCCAGGCTGCTCGACAGGTTATGGGCCTTACTGTAGCAGATGGTCTGGATGAAAATCCAGCTCGCCACTATCTGTAGTGTAAATTTTTAGCTTTTCCCAGAACCAACACTAACTCTGTTGCCCCCGCCCTCTATACTGAGAAGGTGAGTTTTCAGATGAACCCTGTGATGAAGCTGGGATCCAAATCCTGGGGATGGGCGCTGGGCCTGCTGGGCGTGGCCTTGGTCGGTTGTGGTGCCGATGCGCTGACGGCCAGTACTCCGCCGCCGCCTTTGATCACCAGCAGCGATATCCCTTCTGTGGTGAATCGGAACGGCTTTTTGGAGCTGGGGGTCTCGGTATCGGTGCCGGGGCGGATCCCGGCGGAGCTGGCGTTTCAGGTGTCGTGGTCAGGGATCGAGGTGCAGACGCTATCGGCAGCGCAGGTGAATTGTGTGTCTGGAGAGGTGTTCTGTACAACCCGCTTCCGCATTCGTCCTCCCCTAAGCTTGGTGCCCGGCTCCTACCTGCTCAGCTTGCGGGTCTTCGACCGGTTGGGCCAAAGCGCTGTGGTGACCGGGACGGTGCTGCTCAGGGATCCCTGAGGTCGCCCTATCCTTGCCCAGCCTTGAGAAAGCGGTGCGGTTCCCGTTCCCATAAGCATTGCGTAGCAGTAGGTAGCAGTATGAGGTGCCGTAGGCATAGCACCTCTGCCCAAGCTTTGAATGGGTAAGGGATCCCTTCAGCGGGGGGGAAATACTTTTTGGCGAACATCGTCGGCGAAAGCTTCCACTGCTTCTCGGATCGCCTGTCTCAAGTTGGTATAGGGCTTGGCAAAAGGGGGGAGCCGCTCGCTCAGCCCCAGCAGGTCGTGGGTGACCAAAATCTGCCCATCGCAGGCCGGCCCGGCTCCAATGCCCAGGGTTGGGATCCCCACTTGGGCCGAGATTTGGGCAGCCAATTCCGCCGGCATGTGCTCCAAAACCAGGGCAAATGCTCCTGCTTGCTCCAGGCTGAGGGCTTCTTGCCGCAGACGCTCCGCCTCCGGAGTGGTTTTTCCCTGCTGGCGATAGCCTCCCAGTTGATGTTTGGCCTGCGGAGTGAGGCCGATATGACCCAAAACCGGGATCCCCCGCTGCACCAGAAAGGCCACCGTTTCCACCATGTCGGGGTAGCCCCCCTCCAGCTTGACCCCGTTGACTCCTGCCTCCTTCATCAACCGCCCTGCTGAGAGGAGAGCTTGTTCTTTGTGGACTTGATAAGTCAAGAAGGGCAAGTCGGCCACCAAAAAGGCCCGTTCTACCCCGCGGCGCACCGCCTGGGCGTGATGGAGCATCTGTTCCAGCGTCAGGGGCAGGGTGCTGGTATACCCCAAGTGGGTCATGGCCAAGCTGTCGCCCACCAGGATCAAGTCGATCCCAGCCTGATCCAAAATCTGAGCGGTGGCGTAGTCGGCAGCCGTGAGGGCCACCAAAGGTTGACCCGCCTGTTTGGCCTGGCGAAAGTGGTGAATGGATAGAGCAGCCATATCCCTATGATCTCATCTGGGCGTTCCCGCCAGCGGTGCGGAGCACTTTCCCATCAACCGCATCCCGTGGGGGAAGCAAGCTTGGCTTTGAGGCTGGGAAGAAGCAGGAGACTCGGTTTGCCGTTAAGATGGTAAAGCCCCACAGCTGACTGGAAGGGTGACAGAGTGGTTGATTGTGACGCTCTCGAAAAGCGTTGTGACTGCAAGGTCACCGTGGGTTCGAATCCCACCCCTTCCGTCTTCAGGCATACAGTTTTAGAACGCCTTGCCCAGCTAGGGCCTCTGGGATTTTTGGGGATCCCACCCAAGCCCTTCGCATCAGCGGTGCGGTTCCCCCATAACACTTTGGCATGGAGCCAAGGTCAAGGTTGGATGGGGTTCTTGGCCTTTCTTCTAGAGTCTTATGTTCACCGCTCCTGCTCTCTCTGCCCAACTGCATCCGCTCATTCAGGGCTTATCTGAGGCAATCCTGAACGTTTGGGGATCTACCCTCACCCTAGCCCCCTATCCTCTGCCTGAAGATCTGGGCTACGTGGAAGGCCGCCTAGAGGGTGAGAAATTGCAAATTGAAAACCGCTGCTACCAAGGGGATCCCTTTCGCAAACTGCACCTGGAGCTGGCCCAGGCCGGGCAGAGCCTGGATATTCTCCATTGCGTTATGTTTCCGCAGCCGCAGTACCCGCTGCCGCTGTTCGGTTGCGACATTGTGGTCGGTCGCGGACAGGTGAGCGCCGCCATTGTCGATCTCTCGCCGGTGACCCCCAGCTTGCCCGATCTCTATATCCAGGAGCTGGAAGCGTTGGGATCCCATCTGGCCCCTTTCCAGCATCGGCGCCGGTTGCCGGAGTGGGGCACGATTTTTTCTCCCTACTGTCTGTTCGTCCGTCCTGCCGACGAAGCAGAGGCCGACCGCTTTTTGCACTTTGCCCGCCGTTACTTGGAAATTCACTGTCGGTTGGCGCAACAGATTCCCCCGCAGACGGATCCCGACCAAATTTTGGCCCACTACCAGGGGCAGCAGCGCTATTGCAGCCAGCAACAGCAGAACGACCGCACCCGCCGCGTTTTGGAAAAAGCTTTTGGCCCCGCCTGGGCAGAGCGCTACATGAACACCGTCCTTTTCGATTTGCCTCCCAGTCCCGTGCAGATCTAGGCGGGATCCCCTTGCAGCCGCTGCTGGATGCTCAAGGCCAATTTTTGCCCCAGGAACTCCGGCATGGCTGGAGTTGAATCCGGCCCCAGCAAGTAGAAAATAAAGCGCGTCTGCTTGCGGCGGAGCATCAAGTTGAGGTTAACAACGGTCAAATCCTCCTGCGCGAGGGCCGTCATCACCCGGTAAAACGCGCCCGGCTGGTTGTCCACATCCACCAAAAGTGTGGGCAAATGAAACACCGGGTCAAAATAAAAAGAAACCTGCACGTCTTTTAGTCCGGCCTTGAGATCAAACTCCAGCGCCAAGGTTTCATGAACGCGAAACACACCCGCCAGGCATTCGTGAATGGCCCGTTCTAGACTGAGCTTGGTTTGGGAAGATAGGCTGTGGCCATCGCGGGAGACGATGGTGCGGATAAACACCAGGTGCGGTGAGTAGATCTGCCCATAGAGATGGATGCCATGCACCGAGAGATTAAAAGCAGTGAACACCCCAAACAGATCGCTGAGCAGAGAAGGTCGGTTGCGGTAGGCCAGACAGACCACCGTCTTGCGACCTTCGTCCTGCACCTGTACCACCGCCTTGCGGGTCTGGTAGAGGGCGTAGGCCAAGCGCAGATTTTGGGCCTGTACCTCGCTGCTGACAAACTGGCTGTAAAAAGGCGGAAAGCTCTGGTTAAAACGCCGCATCAGAGCGGATCGCGTCAGCGGGACGGAGTCCTTGCGGGTGCTGACTTTGAGCGGCTGAAGATCTTCATGGGCAGCCCTCTTCCGCGCTTCCCGATCCCCGGCAACTCCTAGAGAAGCCACCTTGGGCTGGGGAGTGCCCTGCTGTGCTGATTGCTCATCAGTTGACATCGACCTCGCCACCTGCGTTGCTCTTTCTTCATCCTTACATCGTTGCTCAGTACGCCCCAGCCAAACCTCATTTATCCGCAAAATCACTGAGGCTCGAAACGAATGTCGACGCTGCATCCAATTCTTGTTCAATGCTTTTGGACTTAATCTATCTCACAGGGCTGAGCTGGTCATCCAAAGAGCCGCTGAGGGTCATCCCCCAATTGGGGGGGCTCCCCCCCTTTTTTCGCTGCTGAACCGACGGCGTAAGCCTTCAAATCCTAGGATAGCCGGGATAGCTGGAGTAGGCTCTTAAAGCCTAAACTATGGATTGAGTAGAGTGCTGCAATTTTTGATATAAAGTACCGCATTGTGTGTAGCTGGCTTGGCGACTTGGAGCGCCATCTTGTTAGCCATCACTTTGGTTTTCCTTTAGGTTTGTGAAGGGATCCCTGTGAGCAGGACTGTTGCCGATCCCACCCCATTTTCGCCCGCACAAGCGCCGGATCCCGGTGGAGCCTGGTGGGATCTCAGTCTCATCGCCTCCCCTGCCCAAGAAGACCTGATCTTTTGGCGGCTGGAGAATTTTGGCTGTCGGGGCATGACCAGCCAAGCCTATGGCGAAGATCAGATTTGCATTCACGCCTATCTGCCTTGGCCTCACGTCAGCCTCTTGGATTTGGCAGCCCTCTCCCTGCGCCTGCAGCAAGATGCCCTCATTGCCGGTCAGCGGGTTCCGAAGCTGCGCTGGGAACGCATAGAGGCGGAAGATTGGAGCAGCAGTTGGAAGCAGCACTGGCAGCCCCAACCCATCGGGGATAAGTTGCTCATTTGTCCGGCCTGGCTGGATCCGCCCCCTCACCCCGGTCGGCACCTGTTGCGGCTGGATCCCGGTATGGCCTTCGGCACGGGCACTCACCCCACCACGCAGCTCTGTCTGGAGTCGCTGGAAATGCGTCTGGAGAGCTGGGGAGGGGATCCCCCGGCGGCGACGCTGGCGGATGTAGGCTGTGGATCCGGCATTTTGTCGTTGGCGGCGGCCCTGTTGGGGGTGAAGCGGGTGTTTGCGGTGGACATCGACCCCCTGGCGGTGCAAGCCACGATGCACAACCGCGATCTCAACGGCCTGACGGATCGCATTGTGGTCGCTCAGGGCAGCCTGGAGCAGATTCCCGAAATGGTGGATGGGCTGGTGTGCAACATCCTGGCAGATGTGATCCTGGATATGATCCCGGAGTTTCGGCTGGTGGTGAAGGAGGGGGGATGGCTGATCCTCAGCGGCATCCTCATCGAGCAGGCCAAGTTGGTGGCGGAGATGCTGGAGGCCAACGAATGGGTGGTGGCAGCCCTCTGGCGACGGGGGGAATGGTGTTGTCTGAACGCACGCATGACCTGAGCGCTTTGCCCCGATTGGCGATTGACCCAGCGCAGCGGGATCCCAGCGGTGTTCTCCATTTAACCGGCCCGCAACAGCACTACTTGCAGCGGGTACGCCGCCTCAGGCCAGGGGATCTCTTTTTGGTTTTGGACGGCTCAGGCAAGCTGTGGGCGGCCCGTTGGCAAGCCCAGGGATCCCGAGTTGTGGGCGAGGTGGAGGTGCTGCCGCGGGAATTGCCTGTTTCTTTGCATCTGGGCTTGGCGGTGGTCAAAGGGCAGGGGTTTGACGAGGTGCTCCGCCAGGTTACCGAGCTGGGGGCGGCGCGCATTACTCCCCTGCTGACAGAGCGCACCGTGTTGGAACCGGGATCTGGGCGGCAGGAACGCTGGCAAAAAATTGTGCGGGAGGCCGCAGAACAATGTGAGCGGTTGCGCTGGCCTCAGGTTGATCCCCCCACCCCTTGGACAAGTTGGCTGGCGGAGCTACAAGCCGTTCGCGCTACTCGGACGGAGTCCTTCTGGTGGGGTATAGCCGTGGCGCGCGAGAACGCCCCCCCGCTGGTGCAAGCCCTGCCAAAGCTGCAGATCCCGGCCTTGGCCATAGCCATTGGCCCAGAAGGGGGCTGGACCGTTGCCGAACGTCGGCAGGCTGAGGAATATGGGGGGGTGTGCGTCTCCCTTGGCCCTACCATCTTGCGAGCTACCACCGCCGCTGTTGTTGCCACCAGCCAAATTGCCGCCACCTACTCCTGGTTGGACTCGAGCTTGGATCGGGGTCATTTGGCTCCGCTAGCGACGGGGAGTGTTGTCGTCGATAATCAATAACTAGGCCGTTTGCGTCAGCGGGACGGAGTCCTTTGACGAGAACAGCCATTGGCATAGCAGGCGGCCAGGCCCACCCCAGGGAGGGAGAACGAGAATGGAGATGATCCAGGCGGTGCGGGGCACCCGAGATATTCTGCCGCAGGAGGTGCGGCTCTGGCAGCAAGTGGAAGCCAGCGCCCGAGAGATCCTGGGACGGGCCAACTACCAAGAAATTCGCACCCCCATCCTGGAGTTGACGGAGCTCTTTGCCCGCAGCATTGGCAGTGCCACCGACGTGGTGGGCAAGGAGATGTACTCCTTCAGCACCCGTGGCGAGCAAGAGGTGAGCCTGCGCCCAGAGAACACAGCAGGTGTGGTGCGGGCCTACATCCAGCACGGGCTGCAAACGGCTGGAGATGTGCAACGCCTCTGGTATTGTGGGCCGATGTTTCGCTATGAGCGTCCCCAGGCGGGGCGGCAACGCCAGTTCCACCAGTTGGGGGTAGAGCTGCTGGGCAGCCGGGATCCCCGCGCCGATGCGGAAGTCATCGCCTTGGCCTGGGAGCTGTTGCAAGCGGTGGGGGCGGAGAACCTGAGCTTGCGGCTCAATTCCCTGGGGGATCTGCAGGATCGGCGGGCCTATCGCCAGGCCCTGGTGGACTACCTCACTCCCTTGCGGGAGAAGCTGGATCCTGACTCACAAGAGCGTCTCACCCGCAACCCGCTGCGCATTCTAGACAGCAAGGATCCCCGCACCCGCGAGATTGCCGAGGGGGCCCCCAAGCTGCCGGATTACCTCAGCCCAGAATCGCGGGCTTTCTTCGAGCAGGTGCAAGATCACCTGCAGATGTTGGACATTCCCTACCAGTTGGATCCCTACTTGGTGCGGGGCCTGGACTACTACACCGACACCGCCTTTGAGATCGTCTCACCTGACTTGGGATCCCAGAGTACCGTCTGTGGGGGTGGTCGCTACGACGGCTTGGTGGAAGAGCTGGGCGGACCTTCTACCCCAGCGGTGGGCTGGGCCGTCGGCATGGAGCGGCTGGTGCTGCTGTTGCAAAAGAAGCAAGGGGAGATCCCGCCAACATCGGTCGAGGTTTACGTGATCTCCCGTGGGGCGAAGGCTGAGGCCCAATCCCTCCGGATCGCTCAAGCGCTGCGCCAAGCTGGTTTCTGCACCGAGCTGGATCTGAGCGGCAGCGCCTTTGGCAAGCAGTTCAAACGGGCCAGCCGCAGCGGCGCAACTTGGGCTGTTGTGCTAGGGAATGCGGAAGCTGCAGCCGGAGAGGTACAGCTTAAGCACCTGCCTACAGGGCAACAGCAAACCCTTTTGCAAGCCGATCTGATTCAGTATCTGGCATCCCATTCGGGTCAGCAGTGCGGAGCACCAAGGTGATGGAGCTATGTTAAATTTCTGGGTTCGGCGGGACGGCCAGGAAGACTGGCAGCCAGTACCAGCCGAGGGAGCAGTTCTGGAAGAAGATACCTACACCATTGTTGCCCGTTCGCCTCAGCCCCACTTCACCATCACGGTGGAAGTCCGGCAGCGTCCTCTAGGGCCACAGAATCAGGGCCCTGACACCGGCACGACTCCCCCACAGGTCCAAACCCGTTCTGTGCGCACCAACGATGAAGGGATCGGCATTATTTTGCCCGCCAGCCACCTCACCCCTGGGTTTTGGGAATTGCACTGTCGAGATGCCGACTTGATCGCAGAACTGTTCGGCGAAACCGAGTTAAACAATTGTCTCCGTTTTCAGGTTGTGCCTGCCCCCGCGCCTCTGGAGCCGGAACGGGGGATCCCTGCCCCGGTGGCTGAAGAGGCCGGGTTTGAGCCCCCCCAGAAAAAAGAGGTCGCCATCCCGCCAGAGCTGTTTTCCCTAATGCACAGTGAATTGGAGGGATCCCCGGAGGAGGTGCTGGTGTTGACGGGGCGGATCGGCTGCAGCGGCGAGCTGCGGGTACAGGTTTGGCCAGAAGGGGAGGAGAGGCCGCTTTTCCAGGGACAACGGCAAATTCAACTCCCGGCGGGGGCGCGGACGGCGGTGTTCAGCATCCCCATCACCCTGCCCAGCCAAGTGTGGGCCCGTCCTTTACGGGGAGAACTGGCCCTTACTCCCTCCTCCTGGTGGGATCCAGAGCCGTCGCCTCAGACCCTGACCATCCCCTTTTCCATTCGCTGTCGCAGCCAAGAGGCAGGACTTCTTGGCGCAGGGATCCCCCTCCCGCAGCAGCAAGAGGAAGAGAGGCTGGCCGATGCTGCCAGTCCTGCCTCGACCGCAACCCTGCTCTCTCCCGAACGAACCTTGCAAAAGCTGCTGCGCATCTGGCAGCACAGTGCTCCTGCTGGAGGGGATCCCGGCTCGACTCAGCCGGCAGAGCCCTCTGCTAAGGCCGCACCCGAACCTAACCCCCAGCCTGCGGCGCCGATTTCCCCTCTTCCCTCACCCCCCCAAGCTGAGCCAATGGGCGAGGATGCCGCCCTGCCAGCCCCAGCAGGGAGCCCGGCCACCCCACCTCCGCCTGCATTCGCCCTGCCTGCCACCAGCAAGGACACCAAAAACTCGCCCCCGCCGCCAGAAGTGTGCCCGGCGCCACAACTGCTGGTGCCTGAGCAATTGCGAGCGGGCGACAATTTCGATGTGGTGCTGCGTTTGCCGGCCTTGGCCCCTGCCTCCGCCGCCGGCGCCGCCTCCCAGCCACCTTATTGGATCAAGTTTTGGGTCAAGCATGGCCGCACCCGCTCGTTGGTGGATGGCCCCCGCTGGTTGCTGGACTTCTCCCGCGACGATCAGGGGCAGTGGCAAGCTTTAACCCGCATGACCATTCCCCCAGGCGTCCCCGAGCTGATCTTTGAAGCTTGGGCCGTCAGCCCGGATCGCCAGCAGCAGAGCGACCGAGTTACAGAGCACCGCTCTATCTTGCCTTAGGGATCCCTCGCTCTTGAGTCCTGTTTAGTCTTGGACGGAACGCACCATCAGCACGGGGCAGCCGATGTGCACCCGCACATAGTCAGAGATGGAACGCCCCAACAGCCGATCCAAATCGGGAATGCTGCGGGCAATGGTAGGTCGGCGGTCAGGGGATCCCATCACCAGCAGATCGGCCTTGCTTTCTTCAGCCAGGCGGACAATCTCCGTAGCCGGATCCCCGACAGCCGTCAACACCTGGTGGCCGATTTGCCGGTTTTTGAGGATGTCGATTGCCCGATCTAGGGCCTCATCTCTACCTGGGTTGTCGGCATCCAACTGCACAGAGGCCAGGAAGATCTGGGCCCCTTGAATGCCGGAGATCAAGTCAAGGGCCGTGGCAAAGGCGGCCTGGGCAGCGGGGGAGTTGTTGAGGGCCACCATGACATGGCTGGGGTATTTGACGTAGGCGTCGTCTTTGACCAGCAGCATTGGGCAGGAGGCGAGCTGAAACACATATTGGCTCACCGAGTTCTGCAAAATGGCCATGATGCGGTTGCGCCCCCGGGATCCCATCACAATCAGCGGATTGGGCAGGGACTCGGCCACCTGCAGCACCACCACCTTGGGATCCCCTTCCACCAGTTGCGTGCTGATCTTTAGCCCTGGGCGGGGGGGGAAAGTCTGCAGGGTTTGGGCCAGCAGTTCCTGCCCCTTTTGCCAGGCAGCCCGCATCTCCTCGGCAGAGGTCTGGGAAGGCACCGCATGCAGCAATGTCACGTGGCATTGGGCAAAGGCCGGCAGAGACAGAAGGGTATGCACCATTTGCTCAGTGGGGCCGCTGCCATCGATGGCGGCAATGAGGTTCTCAAATCGAGACATGGGATCCGTTCTCCGGGCCGTAGTTTGCCAAGACTCATCCTAGATCTGCCCCTGCGGATCCCTGTTACCGTAGGGGATGTCCTGCAACATTTTGTTGGGTTTTAGTAACTTAGCCACACATAGCCGGTGAAGCCGCCGCCGGCGTTGGTGTTGCGGCCGGTCAAGAATTGAAACCCTCCCAAGCCCAGCGTTAACCCTCCCTCCAACCGCCAGTTGAGCTGGCCCGAAAGCTTGAGGTTGTCGTAGTCGGGATCCTGAACGGCCAAATCCCCGAACAACAAAGGCGCGCCGTTGCCCAACGTAAAATCCCCATCCAGGGCCAGGATGGCCTGCAGCTCAGGAGTCAGGTCTGCCCCGAAGGTCAGGTTGGCCTTGACCCGATCCCCGGGATAGCCCAAGTAATCTCGGAACGTGAGGCAGGAGTCGAAAAAGGCGGGCAGGGATCCCAACTGGGTATTGGCCGCCACCCCAACTTTGAGATCGTAGCCGAAAACACCGTACCCCAAGGGCAGGGGGATGTCTCGGGTGGCGTATCCCGGCGGGATCAAGGCCGTTAGCTGAGCCGAGAAGAAGGGATCCCCGTTTCCCCAAGTATGGCGCAGGCCCAGTTCCAGATCCCGCAGGCCCTGGTTGCGCTGGGTAACGGTGTCAGCCCCGCTGGCAAAGCGATTTTCGATGAAAACGTAGCTGGTGTTGAGGTTGAGAGTGAGCTGATCGCTAAGGCCAGTCTCGGCGAAAAGGTTGAGGCGGGTTTCTCCGTACTCCGAAAGGGCCGGCTGCAGGCGTCCCCCCTGATCAAAGCGGGTGCGAGGCCGATAGACCTCCGGCTGCAGCGAAAAAAAAGTCTTGCCGGCACCGCGGGGAAAACCGCATCCTGCCCAGGCCGGCAGCTCCGGCGGCATTGCACTAACCACCAGACTCGCCAGCAGGCTTGCCCTTAGAAATCTCAGCTTCTCCATGGCAGGGATCCCGGCAGCTTCAGGGGGATTGTATCCCCAGGATCAAGCTCTGGGCCAAGATCCGGGACAAAACCGGCTTTGGAACGACTGCTAACTATGAGGTGGCAGCCGGTAGGCCCACCTGTGCCCGGAATTGGCGAGCGGCGGTCAGCGCTCCGAAGGGATCCCCCTTATACAGGCCGTAGTGCATCAAGGACAGGTGCCGCAGCCCCAGTTGAGACACTTCCCGCAGCCACTCCGGCTGGCTCATGAGCTGAAAGTCTGTATGGACGGTGTCGGCCCGTCCGCCGCTGGGGTGCTTGTCTTTGATGGAGGGCTCGTAGTGGGCCAACATCAGGTTGGAGTGGATGGGGGAAAACAGGCGGCAACAGAGGCGGATTTGCTCTGGGTTGCCGGGATCCGGGCCGTTCAGCTCTGGGTTAAACTCCCCTGGCCGCCGCTGGCGCATCGACTGGAAGGCGATCCCGTCCATCCGGCTCAGGGTCTCGGCAAAGGGCTCCACCATGCTGCGGCCTGCCCCCCGGGAAGGGTCGTCAAAGGTGGCAATCCAGCCCCCCCAGCACAGGGCTACTTCGGCTGCCGGCAGCCGCTCCTTGATGGCTTGGCGGGCTGTGAGGACATTGCGCATTAGGGCTTGGTAGTAGAAAGCAGTGTCGGCGTTGTAGGTATCTGCTGGGATCCGCCAATAGGAAAACTCCGTGGCCAGGCTCCAATAGGTAGGGCGGCCTTGGGGGTTGGCTTGAGCGATATAGCCGGCCAATTCGGCTACATCCTGGACAAACTGCTTGGAGATGTGGTAATCGCCGCAGGGGCGGTGGGTGTCGTCTTCCCAGGTGATGATGTGGAGGGTATAGCCCCGCTCAAACCACTGCCGCAAGAGCCCGGCCTGGTGCCAGTTGCGCCAAAAGGAGAGATCCCCCTGGCGGTGATCAAAGCTGTTGAGCCAACCGCTCAGGAAATGGGGATCCCACCCCTGCGCCACTGCCGCCACCTGCGGATCCGACTCGATTTCCCAGAGGAAGCGACCGGGATCCTCGCCAATGCCCACCTGCCAGCGGGCCAGCAGCTCTGACAAGTTCATGCTTCCCGTCTCGGCATTTTCCGGGCTGCGACTCCCCTGCTGACTCAAAAACTCCTGGCCACAGCCGGCAACCCCATAGGCAGCCAGCAGCGCTCCGCCCGCTTGCAGCACCTGTCGCCGCTGCCAGGATCGTCTCCTTTTCATCTCCTCTCCTCCTGCGGTTCCTCTTGGTGTTGGCGAGCCCACAGCCGCACTTGGGGGGAGCTATAAACCTCCCTGAAGCCCGGCAGCCCCTCAAAATTGAGCTCAGGCCAAAATTGCAGGATGCGATCGGCGCTCCGCAAGGGATCCGCCAGCCCCGCTACCAAGAGGTAGTCCACCCTTTCCTGGGGATGCTGAAGGGCCAGGGCAAACTCGTACTGGTGAGGAGTAAGGAAAGAGCGGGGATCCCTTGCCCAAAAGATAGCCTCAAAGTGGATGTCGTCGTCCACCAGCACTTTTCGCCCGGGCAACAGGTGGCGATAGAGATACTGCCCAACCTGGCGCTTTTCCTGCCGCAGCCTCCGCCAGTCTTCTAGGGCTTGCCCAGCAGAGGTTACTTCATACAGGTTTTGGGCAGCTTCCAACTCGCCACTAAGGGGCACTACCCCTGCCACCAGCCGCTCCCAGAGATCCCGCTCCTCGGCCACCAGGGGCATGAGGAAACCCGGCTCTTGGCTCACCCCATAACCGGCAGTGAGGCAGTTCAACCCCAAGAGGGCAGTGATCAACAGGCGCTTAGCCCAGCCGGGGCCGGCTCCGCGACACAAGTAGGCGCCCATCAGCAAAGGCAGCGGCACCCAGAAAAGGCCAAAGCGGCTCAGCTCCCGCAAAAACAGCCCCTGCCCTAGAGAAGCCAGCAGGATGACCAGCGGCATCCCCCAGACCAGAGCCCATACCCAGCGACCCGGGCCTCGGCCCAGCAGGGATCCCAGCCCCAACAGCAGATAGGCAGGGGCCAGCACCGCCAGCCATTTCCCAGCCTCCAGCACCCCCCGCCAGCCACCCGCCTGCTGCAAGTCTTCCCGCAATTGCGGCAGCCGCAGACCGCTGCCCACCTGGTAGGTGAAAGCCCAGGGATCCCCTGCCGACAGCCAGTTCACGTACAGCCAGCTCAACATCAGGGCCAGGCTGATAAACCCTGCCACCAGCAGCGAAGCCAGCCGAAAACCCCAGGACTGTTTGCGAAAAGCCAACAGCAGCACCCCTGCCACCCAGGGCAGCAGCCACCCACTTTCCCAGCGCAGCACCATCAGGGGCCCCAGCGCCAGCCCAATGAGCAGTAGCCGTAGCGCAACGGGCAGCTCGCCAGAATCCGCCGCAGTCTCTGCCCTGGCCTGCTCCTCTTTACTCAAGGGAAACAGCAGGGCCATGTTCACCCCCACCAACCCTGCTGTGGCTGTCCAAACAGGGCTGCGCAGCAGCATCAAGATCAAAGTCGGCTGCACCACCATCAACAAACCCCACAGCCAGCGCCATCCCACTTCCACCGGCAAGCCGCGCAACTGCCGCCACGTCCAGCCCAGCAGCAAAGAGCCCAAGATGGTCTGCAGCAACAGCGGGGATCGTCCCAGAATGGCCGTAGCCAGCACCAGCGAAGGGGGAAAAGTGGTGCCCACGACGGGCAGGCGGGGATCCGGCCCCAAGGCCGCTACGGATCCCTTATAGCCAAGAAACTGCATCTCCAAGCTCACCCAGCTCCAGCCTTCCTTCAAACCCCACAGAAGGCTAGCCAGCAGCAGAAACAGGATCCCGGTAGACCCGAAGAGCCGCAAGAAAGCCCTGAGCCTGTTGAGAAACATGGGTTACTTCAGTAGCTTCAAGAATTTAGAATTAATTGGAGATTAATTGGAGGGTAACTGGTTAAATCGCCAATCGAGCCTCAAGAGCTATTTAGTGTTAATGAGAACATGTCTCAAGTAGGGCGTGGGGATGGGCTGACGTGTCTAGGCACTGGACACAGGGATAGACTAGCATTCCCTGTCTTGAGAGTCTTTTTCTACGAGTTTTGGCGTAGGCCAATTCAGCCATATTGTCGATGAGGAGGTCTCGGATTCTGAGAGAGGATGGGGACGACTTTGCAAGGACATGATCTTATGTTGCAGGCTGTGCGGGACGTGAATGAAGCAGCAGTTCCAGCGCTTGAGCTAGTGCCCTCTCAAGCAGAGACCCGTCCCTGGGGATCCTTCTGGGTTTTGGATGAAGGCCCGATGTACAAGATCAAGCGCATCGAGGTGAAGCCCGGCCATCGGCTCAGCCTGCAGATGCACTACCACCGCAGCGAGCACTGGATCGTGGTCAGGGGCACAGCGAAGGTTACCCGTGGAGAAGAGGTGATGCTGCTGAGCTCCAACGAGTCCACCTACATTCCCCCCTGCACCAAGCACCGCCTGGAAAACCCCGGCACCCTTCCCTTGGTGTTGATCGAGGTGCAAAACGGGGAATATCTCGGGGAGGACGACATTGTGCGCTTTGAGGATGACTACGCCCGCCAGTAAAGGGATCCCCTGGGCATCCGAATCCACGATTTGTGCGTACAGACCCCGAAAGCTTACAGATTTCTGCATGTCGGGCAAACCTGGGTCAGGTAGGCCAAGGGGCTTGCCTGCACTAGACAAGTGAGGGATAAGCAAGAGGGGGTCAAGGTGACGCAGAAGGCAAGGCAGTGGGCTTTGTGGGTTGCCGGTTTGCTTTGGTGTTGCGGGCCGACGGCTGTCCACGCAGCGGAAGTCATTTCTCTGCAAAGGCTGGGCTACGACCGCTCGGTGCTGCTGCAAGGAGCTAACCCGCGTCTAGATATCGGGATCCCTGCCCCCCTGAACGGTGTTGACCCTGAGGCCAGCTTTGTGCAGTTGCGCCTGGATCCCTCGCCGGTGTTGAAACCTACGTCCACGGTGCGGGTGCTGATCAATGACGAGCTGGCGGGTATCTTCCTGGTGCAAGATCTGCGGCAGGAGCCGGTGGTGCGAGTGCCCATCCCCAGCTTGGCCGCTGGCGAGCGCTTTATCACCTTGTCGGTGCAGCCTTTCCTGAGCATCAGCGACGATATTTGCGCCGACTTGAATACCGGCAATTTGCTGCTGACGGTAGGGCGGGATAGTTTCTTTGAGCTGGTGCCCCGCGCTCCTGATGCCACGGTGGCCGGTTTTCTGGGCCGGCTGTATCCTCAGGTTACTTTGGTAGTGCCGGCCAATCCTTCCTCTGAGACGGCGGAAGCAGCTCTGTGGCTGTACAGCCTCCTTTCTCACCTGTTTCCGCAAACGCCCATCCTGTGGAGCAACCGTCCGAAGCAGGGGGCACAGGTGATCTTAGAGCCGGCCAATTTCACCCCCCACTTGCAGCATCAAATTACCCCAGAGGGATCCCGCCTGCGAGTGGCCGCCCGCCGGGAAGCTATTCTTGCTCTCTATGAAGAATGGAAGCGGGCGGGGCTGGTCAGCCGCGGCATCCAGGTGACAAGGGTGGCGGATCTGGAGAGAGCGCTCAGGGCCAACCGCCTTAGCTTGCGGGAGTTGGGTATTGTGGATCCGCTGCTGCGGGGGTTTGGCAGCCAGTCTTTGGTCTTCAACTTCAACCTGTCCCAATTGGGGGGGCGGCCGCGGGATCTGGCGGCGCAACTAGACGTCATTATGAACCCGGTGGATGGCCGAGTGGGGGATCGCCTCACCGGCTACGTGTTCTTGAATGGCGTTCTGTTGCGCACCTACAACCTGACAGGCCGCACCCAGCTCAACGAAACTGTGACCCTGCCCACCCGCCTGCTGCGCCGCTTTAATCAACTGGAGCTCCGCTTTGACTATGGCGCCAGCCCCGGTAATTGCCAGGGATCCCTGACTCCGCTGACCCTACAAGTGCGCTCGGATAGCTCTGGCTTTATCTGGAGCGGCTACCAAGCCCCCACTGGCGAGCTGCAGGAGATCCCGGCGGTGCTTCGAGGATCCGGCCAAGTGTGGGTAGGGGATCCCCAGTTGCTGCCAGCTACTGCTTATCTCTTGGGTGCCCTTGGTCGTCTGTCGGCACAGCCCTTGTTGCCCACCCTCCAGTTTTTGCCGGAGGGGAAATCCCAACTCCAAGCAGAGAACTTTGCCTGGCAGATAATCGTGGCCGGGCCGGAGCAGGTGGAGCTCAACAGCCCCATCCGGCTGGGATCCCAGTTTGAAATCATCAATCCCCTGAACCAGCAGGTGGCCTTGGCCGCTCAGCCTCAAGAAAACCTCGGCCTTTTGCAGTACTTTCTCCTGAAAGGTAAGCCGAACCTTTGGCTTTCCTGGTGGGGATCTGACCCGGCTTTGGCAGAGCGCCTCAGCCGCGGCCTTGCCGATCCGCGCACCCGCCTGGCCAACCAGCTACAGGGAAACGTGCTCACCGCCTATGCCGCTGCCCCCGATCTCACCCAAGTACAGAGCTGGGATCTCACGCCGGCAGGCTATCGAGTGCGCTACCCCGGTCGCTTCAGTTGGCAGCTTTTGTTGTGGCAATACCGCTTTTGGCTGGTGCTTTTGCTGGCCATCCTGCTGGCTGTGGGGGCATGGGACACCTATCGACGTTTGGCCCGGCAACCTGAGCCGCCAACCCCCTCTTAAGCCAAGCGAGAACCTAAGATTCGCCTAGAATTAATCTGATTTTGAGCTTATGTTAACGCTTATCGAATACTGGTTGGTGCGCACAGGCTGTCTAACCCAGGAGCAGTTGGCAAAGGCTTATCGCTATCAAAAACAAGCTGATTGTTCCCTGCCGCGGGCCCTCTGGAGCTTGAGGGCAATGCACCCCCGTCAGTTTGCTCGCCTCTGCTGTCAGATCTTGGATCGGCCCAAGCTGAGGAGCTGGTTGCTCGAGCATCCCCTCGACCTAGAGCTGCCTTGGCTGATCGAGCCTATCGATCTGGTGCCGGTGCGCTTTCTGCCCTGTGGCTGGCTCGACCCGCGAACCGTAGTGGTTGCTACCGAGGAGCCGGGCCATCCCATTGTCTGGCAAAATGTCAAGCGCCTCTGCCCCGAAGCCGATCGGATTTGGGAGATCCCGGCCACCGAAAAACAGATTCTGACCGTCCTCATTGAACGCAAGCTGACGGCAGAGCTGGTAGGCAGTCGGCTTACTCTGGAACAATGGCAGGATCTTCTGGCCATTCGTCGCCGCACCGGATCCAGCCTAGGTCAGCTTTTGACCCGGCTCAGCTACCTTTCCACGCCGGAGTACCTGAGCATTCTCACTCAGTTGTTAGGGTATCCGACAGTGTCTGAATTGATAGGGACAGGGCTGCTTCATCGAGATCCAGCTTTGAGCAAACAGTTTGATCCTGAGGTGATGATGCGTCACCTGTTCTATCCCTTGGCCTGGACGGATCAGAACACTCTCACGGTGATGGTGAACGACCCCCTGGACTGGGTGGTGGATGAGATCCTCTACGCTTGGCGGCCAGGCTTGCGGATTGAAAAAGTTCTGGGCACCGAGCAGGATATCACGCAGCTTCTCAGCCAGGATCAGGGCTCCCAGTTTAGCCAAGAAGCGGTGTACAAGCTCATGGCCCGCCTGCCAGAAGAATCGGCCTCGCGGGTGTTTACCCCCTCCCAGATTGCGGTGGGCTATGGCCTGCTGCTGCTGTTGCTTTGGGGATTGGCCACTGCTCCCTGGACGACTCTGACCATTTTGGTGCTGCTGATCAATCTTTTTTACGTCGCTTCGATCCTGTTCAAACTGCTGCTCAGCCTAGTGGGATCCGCCGATCGCTTCCACCAGATTACCGATGAGGAAGTGGCCGCCCTCGATGACCGCACCTTGCCCATCTACACCATCCTGGTGCCGGTCTACAAAGAGCCGGAAGTAATGCCGATTTTGATCAAGTCTCTCTCTAAGCTGGATTACCCCCACGAGCGCTTAGATGTGCTTATTCTGTTGGAGGAAAACGACCGAGACACCATTGAGGCAGCTCGAGCTGCCAAGCCCCCCCGCTACGTGCGCCTGCTGCTGGTACCGGATAGCAAGCCCAAGACCAAACCCAAAGCCTGCAACTACGGCCTGGCCTTTGCCCGTGGCGAATATCTCACCATCTACGACGCTGAAGATATTCCTGACCCAGATCAACTCAAAAAAGCGGTCATCGCCTTCCAGAAAGGGGATCCCAGCTTGGTCTGCGTCCAGGCTGCTCTCAACTATTTCAACCGCAACGAGAACTTCCTCACCCGCATGTTCACCTTGGAGTATTCCTATTGGTTTGATTACCTTCTGCCGGGTTTGGAAACTCTCAGAATGCCCATCCCCCTGGGCGGCACCAGCAACCACTTTCGCACTGACCGCCTGCGGGAGCTGCAGGGATGGGATCCGTTCAACGTCACTGAAGACGCCGACTTGGGCATCCGCGCCAGCCAGCACGGCTATACCGTGGGCGTGATCAACTCCACCACCTACGAAGAGGCCAACTGTGCCGTTAAAAACTGGATCCGGCAGCGCTCCCGCTGGATCAAAGGCTACATGCAAACTTGGCTGGTCCACAACCGCAACCCCCTGCGCTCCTTGCGCAAGCTGGGCCTGAAGAACTGGCTGTCTTACCAGTTTTTTATTGGCGGCAGCTTCTTTACCTTTCTCACCAGCCCCATCATGTGGCTGCTGTTTATTTACTGGCTGCTCACCCGCGCCCATTGGCTGCAAAACCTATTTCCCAGTTGGCTGGTTTATCTGGGCTTGTTTAACCTCCTCGTGGGCAACGCCATTGGGATTTACCTGAACCTGGTCGCGGTCTTCCGCCGCGGTTACTACGATCTGGCTTTCTATGCTCTGCTCAACCCCATCTACTGGCAACTGCACTCTATGGCAGCTTACATGGCCCTGTGGCAGCTCTTTACCAAGCCCTTCTACTGGGAAAAGACCATCCACGGGCTGAGCAAGTTTACCCACGCCAAAGTCCAGGAAGCTGCTCACAAAGCAGCCTAGGCTACGGACTGAGTTCCTAAGCAGTAGCAGCGAAGTGAGGACAGCCAGCACCCTTCTAGAAGCTGTAGTCCGAGTCTACGATCACAGCACAACCACTGGGGTGGAGACAGCTAGCCATGATCACCTTGACAGAAAAGTTGCCCTCGTAGGGCGCCTGCACGATGGGGAAATCGTCCAACAGTTCGTCTGCAGCCACCACCTGACCGCTGGCATCGTAAAGCACCAGATCCACATCGAAGCAATCCTGGTCGCACTGCGCCCAGATGTTTTCACCTCGGTAGAAATAGCCTGTAACTACGGTCGATTGTCCATTAAGAAGCCACAAACTACGGCTCTGAGCCCAGGCGGCAGCGCCCCCGATAACTGTGGCCGCTCCTATTAAGCTTGCCACCAACCAGCCCCGCACCGAAGCCATAAGACTGCCCTCCTACTGAAAAACGGAGATAGATTTTCTACAGGGATCCACCTCAACGCCCACACTCTAGCACCCAGATCCGTTTCTCCCGAATGATTCAGATCACGTTAAGGATCTTAAGAATCTCATGCTGAAAATCGCGAAAAAGAGTTACAAAAAAAGGGATCCCGAGTAGAGCAGGGATCCCTTAATTCTGACCAGAAATCCGGCGAAGCTCCCGCATCGGTCTGGCGGACTTCTCATTGCGGCAAATTCAGTTCCCCCCTTCGCCCTAAGGGATCCGTCAAGACATTGCCGGCGGGGCCTTTGATTTGAATGGTGCAGCGGCTGCCGGACACTTCAATAACGTTGTAGTTGGGCACCGCCAGCTCCAAAAAGCGCAAGTTGCCCGTCGTTACCCCTGGGATCCCGCTCACTTGCGGATTGGTCGGGTTCACCGGTGCCAAAAAGCCGTTCACAATCCGGTAATACAGGCGGCTGGCATTGGGGATCCCCAGTTGATTGCCCAGCTCGTCAATGCTCAGGGCCGTAACGCTCCGCCCGGTGGGGCCAGTCCACACTTCCCAGATGGGGTTGCTGCTGCCGGGGTTGACCTGGCCGATGAAGCCGGCGTGGTTGTTGCCCGTCAGGAACACCACGTTGCGGATGTTGTTGCTCTCGATAAAGTCAATGACTTCCTGCCGCTCCAGCCAGTAGCCTTCCCAAACATCGTTGGAGCGGAAATAGGTCACCGTGATGGGAAACTCGCTGACGATGAACTTGTAGGTGGCGGTGGAGTTGCGCAGGCCGTTGAACAGCCACTGCTTCTGCGGATTGCCCAACAGCGTGCGCGGCGTGCGGCGCAGCAGGTTAAACAGGGCTTGCTCGGAGCCGGGTGGGCCGAAGAAAAGGGTTTCCTGTTCGGGCGTAAGACGAATGCCAGCCAGCTCCAAAAAGCGCTGCCGGGTCAGGCCGGGAGGCAAAATGGGCAAAATGGGGGTCACGGCGGCCAAATCCCGGTACTGGCGCAGATCCAGGATGAAGACTTCGGCATTGGCCCCGTAGCGGAAGCTGCGAAACAGCCGATCCCGGCTATCCACACCGGCCACATCTGTCAGGTTGGGGGTAATGGGGTTGTATTCAAAAAAGGCTTGGTAGCCGAGCACCTTGAGATCTTCCACATCGCGGGTTTGCCCGGTGGTGTCGTTGAGCTGAGTGGCCCGGCCACCGCGGGCCTTCTGGCCACTGTAGTTGTCAATCACCTCGTGATCGTCCCAGTTGACAACAAAGGAAGTCCGGCCAAACAGTTGCGCGAACTCCCGCCCGGCATAGTTGGGATCCCGCTGATCCCGATAGAGGCTGCGGTAGAACTCCAGATTGCCGATGGGATCCAGCCCCAGCCAGAAGCGATCGGCGTAGACAGTGTCGCCGTTAAAGGAAATGAAATCGATATCGCCGCGGCTGACTTCTGCCAGCATGGCTGCCCCAATAGGAAAGGGAGGCTCGTTGGCACAACTGATGTGTAAGAAGCGAATGGGTCGTCCATCCCCAGGAGCTGGCAGGGTGCGAAACTGGCCTACAGGGCTGGTAAACCCCTCGCTGACAAACCGGTAGAAGTAGCGCTGCGCTGGCCTCAAGCCGGTGACGACGGCACGAGCAATGTAGTCGCCTGGCTCAGTGCGGTAGTTGCGGCCCGCCACACGGCGAGCAGTAAGCGAAACTTGTTGCGAAATGGGGTTGAACTCGGAATTCTCAGCCACCTGCAACGTCACCGCAACCGTGTCTGTTGCACTGGCCGGGATCACCCGCGTGGAAAGCACCGCCCCTTCCGAGGTGGGATCCCCGGCAAATACCCCTTGGGGAAATCCAGGCTCTCCCAGGGGGGGAATGGAGGAACTGGAGGTGCCTCCACAGGCAGCCAGGGCGGCTGCCCCACCTCCAAACATAAGCAGTTGCAGGAAAAAGCGACGGGAACGCAGGGAACTCATGAGACCCACCTCAGGGACGCAGGCAAATGTAAAGGGATCCGCAACAAAGGCCAATCGCCTTTTTAGTCAAGCACTTTTGCCCCCAAGCTGAGGTTGTGGGCAGGTGAAGGCTGGGTTAGGGTTGGTTTAACGGCTCTGACCCCTGCGCCCAGGTTCCCCACGGCCTTTTCACAGAGCTTGCTGAGAAGGCTAAAATTTCATTACAGTTTTTCCTGCTTTTGCCCCATTTCTGCGGTTTTGCGTTCCTTAGACTTCTTGTTGACCCTGCCGAAGGAGGGATCGTCGTGGCTACGGAGACTCTGGTCAAGCCTTCTGTAACCCCAAAGCACATGCCCATGTACCGGGTGTTGCTGCACAACGACGATGTCAACACCATGGAGTACGTGGTGCAGGTGCTGGTCAAGGTGATCCCATCCATGATGCCGCCGCAAGCCACCGAGATCATGCTAGAGGCCCACAACAACGGTGTTGCTGTGGTGATCGTGGTGCCGCGGGAGCACGCGGAGTTTTACTGTGAGCAGTTGCGTCAGCACGGCCTCACCAGCTCCATTGAGCCGGAACGCTAGGCGGGGCGGGTTGGATGGGCCTGCCGATCTCCAAGCTGAGGGCTTGTCCATTTCTGCTGCGTCTGCTGCTTTTCTTGGCGATCCCGCTCTTGGCCTGGCTGCCGTTGCTCGGGCTGGGGGGGTGGTTTTTTCCGGAAGCGCGAGCCTACCTGTGGCTGCCCCTGTATGCCTTGCTGCTGGTCTGGCTGGGGCTGTGGGGATCTGGATTTGCTGCCTATGGGCTAGATAGCAGTTGGGCCTGTCGGGGCGGGATCCTCTGGGGCCTGGGGATAGGTGTGGGCGGGCTTTTCCTGCTGTTTGGCCTGGAGGGATCCCTGGGTTGGCTGAGTTGGAGGGCGGTAGGAGGGGGATCCCTGCTGGTCTATGGGTTGCTGGGGTTGCTTTTGGGCTTGGGGGTGGCGCTGGCGGAGGAGCTGTTTTTTCGCGGCTGGCTGCTGCAGGAGATGCTGCTGGACTACGGTTGCAGCACTGCGGTGTGGGGATCCAGCTTCCTCTTTGCTGTGGCCCATTTCCTCAAGCCTTGGCCGGAAATTCTGGCCACTTGGCCGCAATTGCCGGGGCTGTGGCTAATGGGACTGCTGCTGGTGCAGGCAAGGACTTGGAACCAAAACAAGCTGGGCTTAAGCCTGGGGCTGCACGCCGGTTGGGTCTGGGGCATGGCCTGGGTCAACAACTTGGCCTGGATAGACTACACCGGCAGGGCGCCAGCGTGGCTAACGGGGATTGGTGGCAACCCCTTGGCGGGCCTGATGGGCTTGCTTTTTCTAGGAGGGACTTTCGCATTTCTCAACGGCCTGGCTCAAGCTGGCTGGCTACCGGCAGACCTGGAAAAGCGTTGATTGAGCTGATCGATAAAGAATAACCTACTCTCCCCAAGGCCCTTCCTCGTAGTAGGCGGTCACCTGCTCCTTGGGCGGCTGGGTAAGCAAGCTTACGCCAATTAACACCCCACTGCCGATCACCACTGCCGGGATTACAGGTAACCAGCCCCCTGTCCAAGCCCGCGGCAACAGACCCGACAGCCAACCTAAAGTCAGGCCACTGGAGACGAGGGCCCCGGCTACAGCCCCAGCGCGGGTAGCCCGCTTCCAGTACAGGCCGGCAATTAAGACAGGGAACAGCATGGCGTTGCCCTGAAAGCTCCAGGTGGCAATCTCCACAATCAGCCCCGGCGGGTTAAGAGCAATCACAAAGGAAGCTAGGCCGATCCCCAGCACCACCCAGCGGCCTAGCAACTCTTCTTGGTGGGGGGAAAGCTGGCGTCTAAAGAGGGTCACTACCAGATCCCGCGTTACCAACGAGCTGGCCGTAAGGAGCTGTGAGTCTGCCGTGGACATGAGGGCGGCCAGAGCTGCTGTAATCACCACCGCTGCCACACCGCCGGGCAGAGTTTGCAACATCAGGGGCATGATCTGGTCCGCTTTCTCCAGGCCGGGAAAAGCCAGGCGGCCCCAAACCCCAAGAAGAGCTGCCGGGAAAAAGACCAGCAGAATCAGCAGCGGCCAGACTACCATCAGGGTCTTGAAGGGATGAGCACTCCTGGCCATGTAAAAGCGCTGGAAAAATTGTGGGAAAAGGGGAGTGGCCATGAAAAACAGCAGTTGATTGCCGAGTAACCCTTGCCAGCTCCAGCGTCCTTGGGGGCCGGGCAAGCTCAGCCAGGGATCCAGTTCGCTACCCGCTTCTCTCCCTAGGGAGAAAGCCACTGCAACAAAGGCCACCCCCATCCCCAGAATCAAGATGATCCCCTGCACCACATCCGTCCAGACCACCGCCTGGGATCCTCCAAAGAGCACATACCCCAGGATCACCAAGGCCACCACCACTGCCAAGGGCCAGTAGGGGATCCCCTCCCCCAAGACAGCCGCTAGGGTTCGGGCCCCGCCAATGATCTGGATGCTGATGTAGGGGGCTGTAAACACCAAAGCGCTCAGGCAATACAACAACGCCAACAGGGGGCTTTGAAAACGATGGCCGAAGAACTCCGAAGGGGTGATGAAGCCAAAGTGTTGGGCTGCTAGCCATACCCGGTAGCCCACCCACAAAAACAGCCCCGAAATGAGGGCGGTGGTCACCCCCACCCCCAGGAAGATTCCCAGGCCGTGGGTATAGGCATCTGCCGGCACCCCAATGAAGGTAAAGGCACTGAGCAGCGTCGCCAGCGTCGTCAAGGTTAGAGCCAGGGATCCCAGACCCCGCCCCGCCAAAAAGTAGCTAACCGGATCCCGACCGCTGTGGCGATAGCTCCAGAAGCCAATGGCCGCCAGCAGCAGCAAGTACACCCCCACCACACCCAAACTTAAAATGCTGTCAGTCATCTCCAGGCCAGCAAACGCGCACAATGTAAAGATTCAAGGGCACCAGCAGCAGCACGGCCAGCCCTGCCCCCCAGTACCAAGCAGGGATCCCCAATACCTGCGGCTGGGCAGAGCGGATCCCTGCCCAGGTCAACAGCCACAGCAGGGGATAGGCCCCCCACACCCAAGCTTGGCGCATCCGCCCAAACCGCAGCTGCCTTGATCCTTGAAGGTTACCGGCGGGATCCAACCCTGACATCTGCCCATCTCCTGCTTTTTTGCCAAGCGTTCCTTTTGCCAATCATTTAAGATACAGCCACTGTTGCGCAGAGCTGAAATTGTCTTTCTCCACTTCCCCTTCAGATCCTGTTGGCAAGAGGGAGCCTTCCCGTGGGCCAAAGCGCGGAGAACCAGAGCGGCCTTATTGGCTGGCTTGGGCGCAAGTCAAGGGGATTGGCCCCCACCGCCTGAAACGGCTGGCGGAGTTTTTCGGATCCCTGGAGCGGGCTTGGCAAGCGGATGCCCCGGCCCTGCGGCAGGTGGAAGGCATTGGCCCCACCCTGGCCCAGGCTATTGTCTCTGCCCGTCCTGGCCTTGATCCCGAGCAGATCCTGGAGGAAACCCTCAAAGCGGGGATCCCCTTTCTCACGCCTGCAGATCCGGACTATCCGCCGCTGCTGTGGGAGGTGCCAGATCCCCCGCCCATTCTCTATGCCCTAGGAGAATGTCCCAATTGGCAACAGCCGGCTATTGCCATCGTCGGCACCCGCGCCCCTACGGCCTACGGTCGACAGTGGACCCAGAAAGTCAGCGCTGCCCTGGCGGAAGCTGGCTGTGTGGTGGTCTCGGGGCTGGCAACGGGGATCGACGGCATTGCCCACCAGGCCTGTCTGGATGCCGGCGGCAAGACGGTGGCCGTGGTGGGAACGGGGGTGGACAAAGTTTACCCAGCTCACCATCAAGCTCTCTACCGGCGCATCCTGGCCCAAGGGGCCATCCTCAGCGAATATCCCCCCGGCACACCGCCGGCCAAGGAGCATTTTCCCCAGCGCAACCGCATCATTGCCGGCCTCTGTCGCGCCACTTTGGTGATGGAGGCTCCGGAAACCTCGGGAGCGCTAATTACTGCTCACCTGGCCAACCACTACGGTCGGGAAGTGTATGCCCTGCCGGGGAACATCGACACGGCAGCAGCCCGCGGCTGCCTGCAGCTCATCCGCGACGGCGCCGGCATGATCCTGGGGATCGAGGAGCTGTTGAAAGACTTGGGCCTCCTCCAGGGATCCCCTGTGCTAAAGCAGCCCTCGTCCACTGGCCCCAGCGATCCCCAACAGCAACTGCTCTGGCAGCTGCTAGGGGAGGGCATCCTCAGCCTCGATGCCCTGGCCCAGGCTAGCCAGATGGATATTGCCACCCTTTCCAGTACCCTGCTGCTTATGGAATTGGAAGGCTGGCTGGTACAACTGCCGGGGATGCGCTACCAGCGGGCTCGCTGAGGCTGGATCCCTGCACTGCTTCTCCGATAGGAGCACGGCAAGCGGGATCCTCGTGGCGGGGGTTGTTCACATAGGTGCTGACCGGATAAGCCGCCATGGCTTCTGCTGGGTAGGGGCGGAGCAAGGGCAAAAGCAGCTTGGGATCCTGCACCTGGGGATCCAGCCAAAGGTCGTAGTCGTTTTCCGTCAAAATCACGGGCATCCGCTCGTGAAAAAGCCGCATCAGGCGGTTGGCAGCGGTGTTGAGGATGGCACAGGTTTCCACCTCCACCCCCTCTGGGCTGCGCCAGCGTTCCCAAATGCCGGCAAAGGCAAATACCGGTCGATCCAGCAGGTGAAACCAGTAGGGTTGTCTGCCCTTCTTGGCCGTACCTGAGTCGGCCCACTCGTAGAAACCATCGGCCGGGATCAGGCAGCGACGACGGCGGAAAGCTTCGCGGAAAGAAGGCTTCTCGGCCACCGTTTCAGAACGAGCATTGATCAACCCGGCCTTGGCGGCTTGGCTCCAAGCGGGGATCAGGCCCCAGCGAAAATGGGTTGCCTTGCGCTGAAGGGATCCCGCCACCACCGCCAGCACCGGCTGAGAAGGGGCGATGTTGTACCGGGAGACAACTGCCCTTTCTTGGGCTGCCACCGGCAAGCCGAAATGCTGCCTCAGCACTTCTGGGGCCACTCCCAGGCTAAACCGTCCACACATGTTTGTCTCCCAGTCGCTCACCCCAAATGGCCTGCCGACAGGATCCCCTAAACCTTGGTGGAAATGCCCAGCAGTTGCAAGATCCCGCGCAGGGGAATCTCCACCCACTCGGGGCGGTGGTTCAACTCATAGCCCAGCTCGTAAATGGCTTTTTCCAGCAGATAGGCGTCCAACAACACCTCTATCTCTTGCAGGCTGCGGGGCAAAAAAGCCGCTTGGGAAGCCACCTGCAGATATTCGGCCAAAAAGCCCGCGCAGACCCAGCGGTGCCAAAACTGGGCCCACCGCATCATGTCGGGGCAGTGGTCGGCGCAGACCAAGCCGCTCTCCAGTTGCTGGCGCAAAGCTGTGTGGACAGCATAGTGGAAGGATCGCAGCATCCCCGCCACATCCCGTAAGGGGCAACGCTTGAGACGCCGTTCGCCCAAAGAGCGGGCCGGCTCCCCTTCAAAGTCGATGATGACAAAGTCTTTGCCGGTAAACAGCACCTGGCCCAGGTGATAATCCCCGTGGCAGCGGGTACGCAGGGCGGTGATCTTCCGCTCCAGGATCAGGCGGAAGCGGCTCATGATTTCCCCTTCTTGGTCGCAAACAGCCCGAGCCAAGTTGGCCTCTGCTTCCGGCAGCTTGGGGAGCTGCTTATAAGGACTCCGTCCCGCTGACGCGAACAGCAGCGGAAACACCTGCCCCACCAAGTTGCGCATGGACTGGTAAACGGAGCGCTGGTACAGGCTGGAGAAAGGCTCTGGGGCAAAGTCTTTGTTCTCCGTATCGGCAGCCAGGGCGATGTGCAGCTCGGCGGTGCGCTTGGCCAAGATCCGCACCGATTCTAGGTAGCTGCCGATGGTGGCGTAGGCCAGCTCCGGCAAGGGCTGTTGGGAAAGCTCCAAGAAGGATCCCTGCGGCACGGGCACGGGATCCACCTCTTGGTAGTGAACCAGCACCGCCTCAAAAAATTGCCCCAGGCTGTCCAGGGTGTAGTGCCAGGCATCTCCCTCGTTGGGGATGTACTCCTGCAAAATGGCCAGGGTAATGGGCTGATCGGCGGGATCAAACCCACGGGCCCCGCGACGACGGCGATACTCCAGGGATCCCAGCAGCCGTGGCACGCGCACCTGGGGATGGTGCTCCAGCAGGTAGCGGCCTATCTCCAGCTCTGGGTTTACCCCCTCGGCCACCCGGTGGTAGAGCTTGAGGAGGTAGTGGTTGCCATAGACAACGGAGGTGTAGCTCTGCTCCGCCTTGAGGAGGCGGGGTTCCAGGTCATGCTCAAGGGCAGCAAAGCTAGTGGCCCAGAGCTCTCCCTGACGGTGACGCAGGCGGCCCTGCTGGGCAATTAGCTGCAGCAGCCGCAGCAAGAAGCTTTTGTCAGCCAGAGCGTTGAAAATTACTCCCGCCGGCCCTCCGGCCACTTGCACAGGGAGGATGACCGCCTGGGGCATCTCTAGGCGCAGGTGTACGGCTGCTTCTTGGGTGGCATAGCCCACAGGGAGAGAGTAGAGCTGCGTATCGCCCTCGATAAACTCGGCCTGGAGAAGCAAGATCTGGCTGCCCAGCAAGGACTCCTCTTCTCGGCGGCAGGGGATAGCCTGCAGGATATGGATCGCCTGGAGCTGGCGGTTTTGGGAGCCAAACCAACGACAGCGGTAGAGGTAGTCCGCCAAGACTGCCTCCAGCTGCTTTTGGCTTTCCCCTTGCAAGAGACTGTCCCAACTACCACTTTGAACAACCAGAGGACTACCACTTTGAACAACCAGAGGGACCAGGCGTTCCTGCTCCTCCGCTTTGCTGGGGCTGAGGTGGATGGTCTCCGTTTTGGGCTCAAGGGAAAACCAGTAAAAGGAATGGGGGCCTAGCGTTAGGAAATAGGGCAGTCGCCCAATATGGGGAAACTCGGTGTGGCCAAAGATCTCCACCGGGATCAATCCTTCCCACGGCGATAGATCCAGCCCCACCCACTGGGCGTAGCGGGAGAGGTTGGCCACCACCAAGATGCGCTCATCGCCAAAGGCTCGCATAAAGGCAAGCACCTTGCGATTTTCCGGGTGGAGCAGCTCAAAGGAGCCGCGGCCAAAAGCTTGGAATCGCTTGCGCACGGCGATGAGCCGCTTCATGGTCCACCACAGGGAATGGGGGTTGTTTCGCTGCGCCTCCACATTGACAGCTTCGTAGTGGTACTCGGCGTCGATGACGATGGGCAGGTAGAGCTTCTGGGGGTTGGCCCGCGAAAAGCCGGCGTTGCGGTCGGCGCTCCACTGCATGGGGGTGCGCACGCTGTTGCGATCCCCCAGGTAGATGTTGTCCCCCATGCCGATCTCGTCCCCGTAGTAGATGACCGGCGTGCCGGGCAGAGAAAACAGCAGGCTGTTCATCAGCTCGATGCGGCGGCGGCTGTTGCCCAGCAGGGGGGCCAAGCGGCGGCGGATCCCCAGGTTCACCCGCGCGTTGGGATCCTTGGCGTACACCTGGTACATGTAGTCCCGCTCCTCGTCAGTGACCATCTCCAGGGTGAGCTCGTCGTGGTTGCGCAGGAAGAGGGCCCACTGGCAGGTTTCAGGAATGGGAGGGGTTTGTTGCAGGATGTCAATGATGGGGAAGCGATCCTCCATCTGGATGGCCATAAACAGCCGTGGCATGAGGGGAAAGTGGAACTCCATGTGGCACTCGTCCCCATCGCCGAAGTAGGCCACAGCATCTTCTGGCCACTGGTTGGCCTCCGCCAGCAGCATGCGGCCAGGATACCTTTGGTCAATGTGTCGGCGCAGAGCCTTGAGAAAGGCATGGGTCTCCGGTAGGCTCTCGCAGGTGGTGCCCTCCCGCTCGTAGAGATAAGGCACCGCGTCCAGCCGCATGCCGTCTACCCCCAAGCTCAGCCAAAAGTCCACCACCTCGAACATGGCTTTTTGTACGGCGGGGTTGTCGTAGTTGAGATCTGGCTGGTGGGAGTAAAAGCGGTGCCAGTAGTAGGCCTTGGCCGCTGAATCCCAGGTCCAGTTGGAGGCTTCAAAGTCTTGAAAGATAATGCGGGCCTCTTTGTACTTTTCGGGGGTATCGCTCCAAACGTAAAAGTCCCGCTCGGGGGTGCCGGGGGCAGCTCGTCTGGCCCGCTGAAACCAGGGGTGCTGATCCGAAGTGTGGTTGAGGATGAGCTCAATGATGACGCGGATCCCCCGCTTATGGGCAGCCTCCAGAAAGATCTTGAAGTCTTCTAGGGTGCCCAAGTCAGGGTGAACACTGGTAAAGTCAGAAACGTCGTAGCCGTCATCTTTTAAAGGCGAGGGGAAAAACGGCAGCAGCCAGACGGCTGTAATCCCCAGTTCTTGCAAGTAGTCCAGCTTTTCGGTCAGGCCCTGGAAGTCGCCCACGCCATCGCCGTCGCTGTCGAAAAAGGCCCGTACCGGCAGCTCGTAGATGATTGCATCTTTGTACCAAAGGGGGTCGTGGGTGAGGGGGGAGATGAGGCTGCGCAGAGGGGCTCGGATCATCATGTCGGTCATGTCGGCAACAGAGACAGGATTGGGACACCTTGGCAACCCTAGCCGTTGAATGGGGATCCCCTCAATAGGCTATAGCCTTCTCTTGGGTGCCAGGGATCCCCAGGGTCAGTGCGGGCTTTCTCGGGCTCAGGCAATGCCACTCCGCTTCTGGGCTTCCTTGCGGGAGACGGCCACGTGGCGCAGGCCGGCCCGGAGCAGCTCCTGCTCGATCAAGGCAAAAAACCGCTGCCGATCCCCGCTTCTCACCACCGCCAAATGATGGGCTTCCGCCAAGGCGATGGGGTAGCCAAAGCCCTTGTGCACTTGGCTCAGCACCCCTGCCAGAGCCCGCTGCAGCAACTCCGCATCCTGGACCACCCAAGCGGGAAACTCCAGGCGAGCAATTTCGGCTTGGCCCAGGGATCCCTCGCCAACATTGAGGTAACAACAGTGGACGTGGTGTTCCCCGAAGGCGTCCAACACGCTGGCGCCGCTGCGCCAAAGGGGGCTGCGCTCTCCCGGCTGCAGCAGGGATCCCCAAAAGACGCGGTCTGCCAGGGGGGCGAAGGGATGGCAGGGAGGAGACTTCTCGCCGGGACAGTAGCGGTAGCAGTCACAGCCCAGGTACGGGCACAGCCCCAAGCGCAGGTAGTTGAGGGTTTCGCTGCTGCGGGAGGCGCTGATGTAGCCCACGAGAGGAATGCGGGCCGCCCGCAACTGCTCCAAGGTCGCCAGAATGGGATCCAACCAGGGGCGCCGGGCCGACTGGGGCAGAGGCTCCAGTCCCCAAGGGATTAGGGATCCATCCAGGAGCGCCAGCGTGGTGCGGCGACGGGGCACCGACAGGGCCAAACGAGCCAGCTCCTCCAGTTCCGCTTGGGAGCGTCGTAAGGCCAGTATCTCTTCCAGCCCCAACGAGGACTCCGTGCCGCTGGTAGGATTGCGTTCACCTGGAGCGCGCTGCGGGCGAGAGTCTCGCCGGTTAAGGGGGGCCCTCGGCAACCCTTCTGCCCGCGGTTCCGAGAGAGGGGAGTCTGAGCGGTTTTGCTGGGCAAGGGGCCCATCTCCATACAGCAGCAGGGGCTGGCTGTCCAGGAGCGGCCACTCCTGGGTGCCGTAGTGGAGAACCACGCGCCCAACATTGATCAGCGAGCAGTAGGCAATCTCGTGGTGACTGGGCAAAATCTGGGATCCATCCGTGGCCACCACCGTGTGTCGCCCCTGCAGAGGCTCGACCTTGGGCAGGGATCCCCAGGCTTCCGGCGGCTCGGCGGGGCTGGCGCAAACAAACGACAGATGGGATCCCCACTCGGCCCAGCGGGACTGCCAAACCTGCGGCTCCTGCTGCCAGCGCTCGAAAACTTGCCAGGCTTGGCGGAGGCGTTCTTGGCTGGCTTTCGACTCCTGTTGCAGGTGCCGGGTGAACGCAGGAATTTGCCCGCTCAGCTTAACCAGATCCAACATGATGGACGCATCAGCCCTGCATGGCAATACGGCTGCCAGAAGCGGAAGAAGCCACATCTTGTCCTTCTGAGGAGTTGAGCAGCTCTTCCAGCGGAAACTCCCCGTAGACCTCGCTGCTGTTGTTGGGACTCTCCTGCAGGCGAACCCGATGCAACTGCACCCCCAGCTCCCGCAGGGGCAGAGTCAGCAGCCGCTGGATGTAGAGGGCGATGTTTTCGGCAGTAGGCACCACCTGGGCAAAGTAGGGAATGTCTTTGTTCAAAAAGGTGTGATCCAGCGGCTTCACCACCTGCTCCTCGATCAGCCGCTGCAGGGCCGCCAAGTCCACGATCATCCCCGTGCGCGGGTCGATGGATCCCTTGACGGTGATCTCCAGGCCGTAGTTGTGGCCGTGGCCGTGGGGACGGGCACAGAGGCCGTAGATGGCGCTGTTTTCTTCAAAACTCAGGTGATCCAGAGCCAAGCGGTGGGCGGCGCTGAAATGGGTGGCAACAGTCAAGTAGGCTTGCATGGCTTCTCCTCGGTATTCGGCCCAAAGCTCAGGATCTTCGTACAGACGGACGCTGGTTAGGGGCAAGGCATCGGCCAGGCGTTGCCAAATCACGTAAGCGATAAACTCGGTAGTGGGCAAGGTTTGGGCAAACTCCGGCCAAGCTTGATTTAGATAAGCAAAGTTGAGATCTTGAATCACCCGCTGCCGGATCACCTGCTTCACCTCCGAGAGGTTGAGCACCATCCCATAGTCATCCACCTCACCACTCATGCCCACCTCCAGCACATAGTTGTGGCCATGGCCGGGAAAACGGGCATTTGGGCCAAAGCGGGCTAAGTTCTCGGCTTCTGAGAGTTCGGGCAACCAGTACCGATGGCTGGCGGCAAATTGCGCACGGCGGTAGATTGTACAGATTCTGGACATGAGTGGAGAGGAGAGCATCTGCCGGGGGATCCACCCTTTAGCTTGACACACTCCCCGGCCCAGAGGGTGGAAATTCTCAGCGGCCCTCAGCCTACCCTCCCAGTGGTCTTGCCGTCATCTCTGTCCTGCGCCAGGTCAGGCACTTGCCCTGCCGACCGGGTCGGCCTGTGCATACCCTCATTTCCCAGAAAGCATTTCGAGCAAGGTTTTGGCGGCATTGTGTCCTGAGAGCCAAGCCCCCTCTACGCGCCCTCCGGCGCACCAATCGCCGGCACAAACCAAAGGCAATCCCTCAGCAGCGGAAACCGGCACACGGGTGCTTAAGCTGGCCAATCCCGTGGTTTCCAAAGGCAAAGCGTAGCGCCAACGGTGCACCTGCATCCATTGTGGCGAAGCCAACCAGGGATCCAGCCGTTGGGCTGCGTGGGCCAGCAATTCTCGACCGGCCTTTTCCAGCTCAGAGGGGCCGGCCTCCAAGTACAGAGATGACCACTCCGCCCCCCCATGCAAGACCACCACAGGCGGGAGCGGCTGCAGGCGCTTGCTGCTGTCCAGTCCCAGCCAGGCCAACATTGGATCTTCCAAGCACTTGATCCCCTTCCAAGGCGGCGTATGCTCAGAGTAGCCCGCCAAAACCGCAAGGCAGGGTTGATACTGGGCGGATTCCAGCAGAGGCAACAGGTTTTCAGCCGAAGGGATCCCTTCCCGGAGCAGGGGCAGCAACTGGGGGGCCGGAATTGTCGCCACCAGGGCAGCAGCCTCGTAGCATTGGCCGTTCTCCGCCCTCAATTGCCAGCTTGTTGCCAAAGGTTTGAGGCTGACCACACGAGTTTGGGTGTGTACCGACAGCGGGGCAGCCAAGTGTTTGGCCAGCATTGTCATGCCCTGGGGGCAAGCGTAGCGTGGTTTCTCGTCGTTGGGATCCTCTGGGCGCAGCCCTTCTCGATCCAGCACATGCAGCGAGCGCGTCCATTCCGCCAGCAGCCCCAGGCCCAGCAGCTCCTTCACCCAGCGATAAAAGCCATCCGAATCGGCAGTCAGGTATTGAGCCCCATGATCCACCGGCACCGTTTGCCCAGCATGTTCAACTCGACGGGTGGCCATGCGCCCGCCCAAGCCCGCCGATTTTTCCAGCACCAGAACCCGCAACCCTGCCCGCAGCAGTTGCCTTGCACACACCAAACCGGCCACTCCCGCCCCGATGACAATCACATCGGCGGATGTTGAGCGGGCTCCCTCGGAAGGGGTTACCGCTGCCTGGGTCTCCTCACCTAGCATACTGAGCCTGCCGGCTGTGAGCGGATCCGCACGTTCAGCTCCCCCCTCTGCCAAAGGGGTTGTTGCCTTTTTCGCCGAAGAGCTTGGCCTCCCCCTTGATGGCAGCCTTGATGATGTTGTAGGCAGCCCAGGCAACCACCAAAACAATGGGCGACAGAACGATCAGCGGACGAAGATCAATGTCCATGGTTTTCATCCCCCCCTAACATAGATTGATTTACCGACTGCTTGGAACAAGAGCCTCCAGGGTTGGCCACCGCCAGAATCCCGATGGGGTGAAACCGTTTTCGACTCTGGATCCCGCATAAGCTGAGGTGCAACTCTGGAAAGATGGCTAAGTCCAGAATAAACCCAAATGGGGATCCCTACCGGCTAGACTTTGCCCCATCTGGACTGCTGAGGCGGGAGCCAACAGGCCCACACCGAGAATCGCGTCCAGAACTAGCGTACCCAGCAGGGGCGTACAATCGACCCCGATCACCTGACTAACTGCTGCCCAAGCCCGCAACTTGGATCTTAATTCTGGGCTCTTTCTCAGTTGCTGTAGATTTTGCCCAAGGCAGCCGGCGGACGAGTGCGGCGGGCGCGGCCCTGCATTCCCGATAGAACCCCCATCGTCAACACAAAGGGCAACGCCTGGATCAACACGGGCGGCATCACATCTCCCCCTTGCAGTTGAATGGCCAGGGCGTCGGTGGCCCCAAACAACAGCGTCGCGCCCAGGATCCCGAAGGGGTGCCACTTGCCGAAGATCATCGCTGCCAAGGCGATAAGGCCCTTTCCTGCTGACATGTTGCGGACAAACTGGTTCAAAAAGCCAATGGAAAGGTAGGCCCCCGCCAGGCCCCCCAACAGGCCGGAGAGCAGCACCGCCGCGTAGCGCATACCCAGGACATCCACCCCCATGGTGGCAGCAGCCTGAGGATGCTCTCCCACCGCTCGCAGCCGCAAGCCCCAGGGTGTTTTGAACAGCAACCACCAGGAGATTGGCACCAACAGAAAGGCCAGATACACCAAGGGGCTAAACCCATGCCACAGCGGCAGCCAATTGACAATTTCTTGAGAGTTGGTGGTGTTGCCGTAGAACGATTGCAGCACCAGCGAAGGCACGCTCATGGCCAACAGGTTGATGGCAGTGCCGCTGACAATTTGATCGGCTCTGTAGCGGATGCACATCAGCGCATGCACAAAGGCAATGGCCACCCCCCCTAAGGCGCCGGCCAACAAACCCACCCAAGGGATCCAACCCACCTGAGCTGCTGGAGTCTGGGCCAGAAGGGAAGCTTCCAGGCGTTGGGTGGTTACCGCCGCCGCCAAAGCCCCAAACAAGATGATCCCCTCCAGGGCAATATTGACCACGCCGCTGCGTTCGGAGTACATGCCCCCCAAGGCCGTGAGCAACAGAGGGGTAGTGGAGCGCAGGGTAGCCGGGATCAAAGCCCAAAACAGAGTTGCCATAGTGCTCCGCAGCGCCAGCGCAAACGAGATCTCCGCTCAGAGGTACTCAAGTTGAGCGTTCATCGCAGTCCATTTCCACCTGGGCTGCCTGCAAGGGATCCGTGAAATAGCCGGGCAACAGGCCGCCTGCAGCAATGAAAAGGTGTAGGTGATCAAGTCCACTTTGGTGCTCAGCTTTACAAAAAAAGGCGAATCGGGCGAGGAGCCTAAGCCGGGCCGCAGCAACCCCACCACCACCGCCCCTGCTGCCACCGCCGCCCCCAAGGCACTCAGGGGTACGATGATCTGCCGCTGCCGCACCAAAAAAGCTTTTCCTCCCGGCAACTGCAGCCGCCCCAGCAGCAACAGCAGCAGGGCATAGGCAAAGCTGGCATAGCCAGCCAAAGAAGGGCTGAACCGCCGCAACGGCAACCGAGCCGGCGGGATCCCCTCCGCCAGGGCCGCCCTGTTCACCGCCCCCACTGCCCCATAAAACCAGAGCAAGCCCAGCCCAAATAGAACCAGACCGACCACTCCCAAGCTGTACAGCCAGCGGGCCCGCACTTGCCGCTCCTTGATCCCCAGAGCCAGACATGACAACAGCGCCAACAGCACCCAGGCCCAGCTCAACCCTGGGATCCAACCCACCGCCAAAGTCTCCGGGATCCCCAACTGCTGCGGGTCGATGAGGCCAAAGGTTCCCGCCAGCACCCCTGCTCCGCCGAACTCCCGCCTCAGCATCCACCAAGGGCAGAGCAAAAACAGCAAAACGGCAATCAGATTGGTCAGCAACAGCAGCATGGGCAGAGATTCAACAAGACCAAGGAGGGCCATCCGACAAAGATAGCAGCCAGCCCTCTTCTCAGCTCCTCAGCTCAAGACACTTCTCACGGGAAAGTGTTCCGCACCTCTGCTGCGGACAAGGCCAGTTGGATCTGTTCTGGCCTCAGGTCTCGAATCAAAGTAGTGCGCAGAGGTGCTGGGATCAAAATCGCGTGTCAGCAAATCCGCCAAAGCTGCCTGCTGCTCTGGCGTAAGCCGCCGCAGATAAAAATCCAACTGCCGGCTCACCGTGCCATTGTGAGCAAACTGGGCCAGATCCTCCACGGGCAAGGAGAACTCAATCAAACAAAGGCGGCAGAAACACCCCCAAGCGCTCTGCGCTCCACGCCCGGCCCGGCCCAGCCAAAACTGTCGCCAGTCCTAGGCCCAAGGCAAACACCCCCTGCAGCCACCGCACGGCTACAGAACCCCCTTGGAGCTAGGGATCCCTTCTTGTCGGCGGGGATCCCGTTCTACGGCCATGCGCAGGGCGCGGGCAAACGCCTTAAAACTGGCCTCGACAATATGGTGGGCATTGAGGCCGGCAGCCTGGCGAATGTGCAAAGTGAGCTGGGCGTGGTTGACCACCGCCTGATAAAACTCCCGCACCAACTGGGTTTCGTAGCGGCCAATGCGCTCCGTGGGCAGCTCCAGGCCATAGCTGAGGTGAGGACGCCCGGAGAAATCCAGCACCACCTGCACCAAAGCTTCATCCAAAGGTGCCCAAAAATGGCCGAAGCGATGAATGCCCCGCCGATCCTGCAGAGCCTGCGCCAGGGCTTGTCCCAGCGTGATGCCCACATCTTCGTTGGTGTGGTGATCGTCGATGTGCAGATCCCCTATGGCCTTGATCTGCAGGTCGATCAGCCCGTGGGTGCTGAGCTGGGCCAGCATGTGATCCAAAAAGGGGATCCCGGTGTCGATCTCGTAGTGGCCGCTGCCATCCAGGTTCAGACGAATTTGAACATCCGTTTCCCCGGTGCGACGGTGAACAAGGGCAGTTCTGGGGTGGAGCAGGCGCGAGGAGTCGATGGCAGTCATGGAAGTGGCCGAGAACGCTGTGGAGCAGCAGGTAGGCTCCAGCTCTAGAATTGCACAAGCCTGCGAGCATCGGCACCACACGGCCTAAGCAGTGAGGAGCGAGAAGAGAGGCTCTTTCCTTTCTCCGCCCTGCTCTTTTTTCCCTTGGAATTGCCGTAGAGTGCTGGAAGAGAGTGTTGAAAAGGGGGTTGCCGTTTGCAAGATTGGCAGCAGATTCAGCGCGCCCTCAAGCAACACTGGGGTTACGAGAGGCTGCGCCCACCCCAGGATCAGGTGATCCGCGCTCTGCTGGACAAGCGCGACGCGCTGGTGGTGTTGCCGACGGGGTTTGGCAAATCCCTGTGCTTTCAGCTAGTAGCCCTGCTGCAAACAGGGGTGACGCTGGTGGTCTCGCCCCTGATCGCCCTGATGGAAGACCAAGTTCAGGATCTCTGGAAACGCAAGCTGCCGGCAGCCTGTCTCCACAGCGAACTGGATCCAGCCCTGCGCAAGCGGGTGTTGAAGGCCCTTGAGGAAAACCGACTGCGCCTGCTCTATCTGGGGCCGGAGACCCTATTCAGCCCCCCCGTTTGGCAACGGCTGCAACAGCCTCAGGTGCACATCAACGGCCTGATCGTGGATGAGGCCCATACGTTGGTGCATTGGGGGGGATCCTTCCGGCCCGACTACCGCCGTCTGGGATTGCTGCGCCCGGCTCTGGCCCCGGTGAAGTCCTCCTTTCCCATTGCCGCTTTTACCGCCACGGCTGACCCCCAAACCTGCAGCCGCCTCAGCCAAATCCTGGGGCTGCGGGATCCGGAGCACATTCGCGCCGATCCCCTGCGGGCCAACCTCTCCCTCAATGTGGCGATAGCCTGGAGCCCGGCGCATCGTCGTCGCCGTCTGCTGCGATTCCTGGGCGAGAATCCCGGCTCGGGTCTGGTGTATGTGCGCACCCGGCGGGATGGGGAAGAGCTGGCCGAGTGGCTGGGCCGACAGAACCTAAAAACCGCCACCTACCATGGGGGACTGGAAGCGGGATCCCGCCGTCGGCTGGAACGGGCCTGGCTGCAGGGGGAACTGCGCTTTCTGGTCTGCACCAACGCCTTCAGCATGGGGATCAACAAGCCGGATGTGCGTTGGGTGCTGCATTTTCATCCCCCGCCCAGCTTGATGGATTATTTGCAAGAGGTGGGGCGAGGTGGTCGGGATGGTGGCCCTTGCCGGGCCCTGATGCTGCTCTCGGAGCCGACGGGCCTGCTGGATCCCAGCGATCGCCAGCGCCAGGCCTATTTCTATTCCCAGCAGGAGCGCCTTCAGGCCCAAGCACGCCACCTGCTGCAAACCTTGCCTCAGCAGGGATCCTACGCCGACCTGCCGCCTGGAGAGGTACGGGTGGCCCTGGGTCTATTGCAGGAGATGGGCTGCCTGCACTGGCCGGATCCCTTTCACTTTCAGGTGTTGCACCGCCGTTGGCAGCCTTTAAGACGAGAGGATCCCTGGCAAGGGATGGAAGCCCTCATCCACGCCCGCGGCTGTCGGTGGCAGGCGATCTTGCCCTATTTTGGCTACCCTGGGGAGCAGCCCGGCCTGCCCTGTGGCACCTGTGACCGTTGTCGGCTTTCTCGTTAGCCCTCAACAGCCCGCTGCGAGCCGCAACCGGCAGGAGTGGCTATCATGATCTGCGTTTCTGCAAAGGGAGCAGTTCCCCTTGCTGACGAACTTTCGGCTGTGCCTATGAGTGTTTCCGGATCTCCGCTTGAGGAACTGGATCGACCCTTATCCCTAGCTCGGCAGGTGGCGCAACTGTTGGTGGTGCCGGTCTCGGCCCGTCTGGGATCCCAGTCTCCTCCCCGAGAGATCCTCAAACGGCTTATCCAGGAGGTGGGGATCGGGGGCATCTGGATCACCGAAGGACACGTAGCAGAAGCCCTGTTGCGGGTGGAAGAGGTGCAGGCATGGGCTGCTCTGCCCCTTTTGGTGGCGGCAGAGGCCGGTCGTGGGCTGGCCCTACAGGGGGCTACCTCTTTTCCCCATCCCCTGGGGTTGAGCCGTCTGGGATCAGAGGCAGAACGCTGGGCGGAACAGTGGGGTCGGATTACGGCGCGGGAGGCGGCAGCCATCGGCATCAATTGGTTGCTCAGCCCGGTGGCAGAGCCGCTGGGGGAAGGGGCGCTGGCGGAGGATCCCCTGTCTGCTTTGCAACTGGCGCGAGCTTTTGTGCGCGGATGTGAGCAAGCCACCCCGGGCAGCACAGGCGGGATCCTAACCACAGCCAGCTCTTTTCCGGGCAAAGGCTGGAGGGATCCGGTTCAGGCCGGACTGAAGCCATCCCCAAAGACAACAGACACCCCCTGGTGCCCCCGATTAACCCTGACCCTAGCCCAGCTCCAAGAGGGACCTTGGCTGCCTTTTCGAGGTTTGGTGGAGCAGGTGGGGGCGATCTTGGTTTCCCACGTGGTGCTGCCGGAGTGGGATGAGCGCTGGCCTATCACCCTGCTGCCGGGGCGGCTGACCCAACTGCTGCGCCAGGAATGGGGGTTTGGTGGGCTTATCGTCGTGGATAGCCTCGATCAAGGCTTTCTGGCAGAGCTGGCCAATGCTAACGGGCCCAACTCATTGGCCGTGCGGGCTTTCCAGGCCGGTGCCGACCTAATTTTGGCCCCCCCCGATCCAACGGCATCCTTGGCAGCCGTTTTGGAAGCGGTGCAACAGGGATCCCTCAGCGCAGCCCAGCTTGCCCAGTCGGTGACGCGGGTGCTGCGGGCCAAACAGCGACTCCTACCCGCCGCCTCAGCTCTCCTCCAACAGGTGTGGCCGGCCCTGGCAGAAACCGACTTCAGCGCCCTTGGCGGATGGATGGGGGCCAGGGATCCCACAGATCCAGCCCTCAACCGTGGCTCTCCAGCCGAGCAACTGAAGCCTTTGCTGTTGGGGGATCCCATCTCCAAGGACAAGGACTCCGTTCCGCGGACGCGAACGGCGTTGGGAAAGTTGTTCAACAGGCGCTCCCACCTGACCTCTGCTCTGCACAGAGCCGCTCAGCTGGGATCCCTCTTGGCCGAGAAGGATATCGCCCCCTGTCAAGCGGCTATGGCCCGCGGTGGCGTGGAAGGAGGCCGGCCCCTCAGCCCGCCCGCAGAGCCCGGATGGTTGAACTGGATCTGGCAGGATCCCCCCTTGGGTGCTGCCGATGTGCAGTTGCAATCTCCCGCCCTGCATGTTCCGGCTGCCTTAGGCATGCTTCCTGTGCTCAGCGATGCTCTTACCCCCCTACCTTGGCTGGAAGCTGCCCTAAACAACGCCCCAGGATTCATCTTCCAAGGTTTCCTTCGGGATCCCTTGCCCAACTATGTGCTGGATTGGCTGCAACAGCATCGGGAGCGGGTGGCAGCGGTCGTCATTTATGGTAATTTATCTCTCTACCGCCGCCTGCAGGCGCACTTTCCATGGGCCAATGCCATCCACAGCCTCAACCGGGATCCCTGGGCCCAAGCGGAGGTGATGGGGCGGCTCTTTCCCAACCGTCCCCCCTCAGAGGGATCAAAGTCTCACGTGGCCCAGCCAACCATTAAGAAAAAGTAAATGCCATTACAGATTATTGGCAGGAAAGGGCTCCTGGGTTATCGTGTTGGTTGAAATGTAAAAAATGTAAAAGATTGAAACGGTTTCTCTCAGCGTTGTCTGTGCCTCCCTCCCTCTCAGACACTCCTCAATCCTGCAGCAGCCAGTCGTCAACTGGCAGTTGGGTTGAGTTTGAGCAAAAGCGACTTCAACCTCCATCCCAACGACGTTTACAACCCTTCCTCAAATCCTTGCAGCAGTTCTTTACAAGTGTCTGGTCTCAAAAAACTCGGCTGGGTCTTGCCCTCCTCAGCCTGGGGCTGGGGATATTCGCTTGGGCTTGGCTGGGTGCCGGGGCTCGTCTGGATCCCTATACCGAAGCCGTCCTCAGCTTACAGGGGCAGGTTAGCCATGGTGCATCCTTGTTTGCCCTCAACTGTGCCGCCTGTCATGGGGAAGAAGCGGATGGCCGGGTAGGGCCCAGTCTGCGGGGGGTGAGCAGCCGCCGCTCGGATCGGTTTATCATTCAGCAAGTGACCGGTGGCAAAACGCCTCCCATGCCCCAGTTCCAGCCGGATCCCCAGGAGATGGCGGATTTGCTCAGCTACTTGAAAACCCTCTGAGGCCGTTTCATGGGCCTGCCTCAGCAGCTTGCTTGCTATGCTCTCTGGCTGGCCTCCGTATTCGCTTTTGCGGAATGGTTGCGCTCCCGCCAGGTGGACGGGGAATGGGTGCGTAAGGTCATCCACATCGGCGTGGGCAATATCATTTTGTTGGCTTGGGCCTTGCAAGTGCCCCGCTGGCTGGGGGTGGGATTCTCTCTGGTGTTCGCCGGCTTGGCGCTGCTCTCCTACCGAGTGGCCATCTTGCCCAGCTTAAATGGGGTCGGTCGCCGCAGCTTTGGCACCTGTTTCTACGCCATCAGCATTGGTCTGTTGCTGTTTTGGTTTTGGCGGCCACAGCGACAGGTTTTCGCGGTGATCGGCATATTGGTGATGACGTGGGCCGACGCCCTGGCGGGCTTGGTGGGCAAAACTTGGGGCAAACACCCCTACCAACTGGGATCCATTCAAAAAAGCTGGGAGGGATCCCTGACCATGTGGGTAGTGAGCAGCTTGGTGATTGCAGCTCTGCTGCTGGGGTACTTTGGCTTCTCTCTCCCTTTGCTCGGAGTGAGCCTTTTGGTGGGAGGGATAGCTATGGGACTGGAGGTGTTCTCTTGGTGGGGGTTGGATAACCTGACCGTGCCCCTGGCCAGTGCCGGCCTCTGTTTCGTCTTGATCCAGATCCTCAATTATTTGTAACGCTTGCTACAAAACGTTCCTCTCCCGTCCCCGGCGGTATAGCGTGGAAACAGCCCTTTCTTCTTCTCCACCATGGCTGCAAGTCCTGCGCTGGCCTCTTCTGCCCCTCCCTCTCCCGCCCATATCTGTCCCCTTGCCCAGGCCTGCAGCTACCTAGATTGGGCAGCTCGCGAGCTGAAACTGGATCCCGGCTGGGTGGCAATCCTCAGCACCCCCCGTAAAGTGGTGACGGTGGCGATCCCCGTGCGGCTGGATAACGGACAAATCCAAGTGCTGGCCGGCCATCGGGTGCAGCATTGCAACGTTCTCGGCCCCTACAAAGGGGGGATCCGCTACCATCCCGCGGTCACCCTTGAAGAGGTATCGGCCTTAGCGATGCTCATGACCTGGAAATGTGCCCTTATGGGCATTCCCTACGGTGGGGCCAAAGGGGGGATCCCCCTCGATCCCAAGCGTTATTCGGTCTCGGAGCTGGAGCGCATCACCCGCCGTTACACCAGCGAGCTGATCAAGGATATCGGCCCTGCAGAGGACATTCCCGCTCCAGACATGGGAACTTCCGCCCGCGAGATGGCCTGGGTGATGGATACCTATTCCATGAATGTTGGGCATGCGGTGCCGGGAGTGGTGACGGGCAAACCTCTCTCGATTGGGGGATCCCGAGGGCGAGAACTGGCCACCGGACGGGGGGTGATGATCACGGTACGGGAAGCCTTGGCCCGACATGGTGGATCCCTGGCAGGGGCAACGGTGTTAATCCAAGGTTTTGGCAATGTGGGTGGAGCAGCGGCCAGCTTGCTGCATGAGGCGGGAGCTAAGATTGTGGCGGTTTCCGGCAGTTCTGGGGGCCTTTACAATCCTAATGGACTGGATATCCCCGCCCTCAAAGCTTACATGAAGGAACGGGGAGGTCGCATGGCGGGCTTTCCACAGGCTGAGCCCATCAGCAACGCCGACCTACTGGTGCAAAAAGCGGACGTGTTGATCCCTGCCGCTCTGGAAAATCAAATTGCCGAAGCCAATGCCCACCAAATTCAAGCCCGGATTGTGGCAGAAGCTGCCAACGGGCCAACCACCCTTGCCGCCGACCGGATTTTGGAATCGCGAGGGATCCAGGTATTGCCGGATATTCTGACCAATGCCGGTGGGGTAGTGGTGAGCTATCTGGAGTGGGTGCAGGGACTCTCTTACGTCTTCTGGGATGAGGAGCGGGTCAATCAAGAGATGGAAGGTCTGATGGTACGTGCCTTTGAACGGGTGGTGCAGGAGGCAGAACGGCGGCAAGTGTCGCTGCGACTGGCTGCCTACACCCTGGGGGTAGGCCGAGTGGCGCAAGCCCTACAGGATCGCGGCCTTTACCCGTAGACGCTCCCCCACCTGGAGACCGGGAACTCTTGGCTCAACAAGCCCACTTGCCAGGGTTCGGCTGCCCAAACTCCGCTGGAGGTAGTCCTTTTCTCAAGCCCGACGGCGTTCTTGCTCCTGCTTTTCCTGCTGCTGCCATTGCTTGAGCAGCTCTTTTGCCGCCTGCGGGGTAAAGTAGTCCAGCTCCATCAGCTTACGGTAGGTCAGAATTTGTCGCATCTCCAGGGGCATATCTGCTTTTTGGTAGAAGTAGCGAATGCGATTGATGTTTTGCTCCATTTCTGTAAACTCTTGCTCCCGCTTGATCTGCCTTTCCTGCTTGAGCACTTCATGGGGAGCGGACAGGCGGCTGTAGTTGGGGATCCGTTGCGTGCCTGTGGTTTTGCTGGCAGCAGGCAGACGGTGGCCTCCGGTTTGTCGGCTGTTGGCCTTGTTGGAATTGAAGAAGAAAGAGAGCATCGGCAAACCTCACACAAACAGATAGACGGCCAGATAGACGGCGGCAGCTTAACGCCAAGTCAACAATATCAAGTTTAGGTGAAGAAGCCTGTGATCCCGATCCTTCTTGGAAAAACCCGTACTTCCGGCGCGGCGCTGTATCTCTCTGCTTTTCCCACCCCCGCGGATGGTCAAGGAAAAGCTGGGGTTTGGCCTCAAGCCAATCTATTCATGAGTCCAGCCTACCGTGTTTACACGGAAAATGACTGAGATCACGTCCGAGAGTACAAGGTATTTAAGTATCTTCACGTCCTTTTGTTCGGGATCCCTGTATCGGATGTACTTTCCCGCAGGCCGCTACAGGTGGGATTCATCTCCGCTCAGCAGCCAAGTGACCGATACCCCCAACGCCTTGGCAAAGGCCACCAGTTCTTTGTCAATGACGCGCCGTTTTCCCTTTTCCACCTGGCCAATTTTGACGTAGTCCAACTGCACACCGTACTTGGCCAAGCGACCCGCCAGTTGATCTTGGGTGAGTTGCAGCTTCTCCCGTACCCAGCGCACCCGTTCCCCAATCAAGTTGGCCGATGGATGGTGCCGGTCGTTAGACTCCATAGGAGCAGAAAGCCGTAAATATTCTTTTCCAGACTGAGGAAGTTGAGGGATCCTCACATGGTAGCCTGAGCTGGCAAGGTTCCCTTTTCCTGGGATCCCACCCGGCAGCCGTTGAGCTGACTGGCTCAGGAACAATCTTATCTCAAGGTCTAGATCGAAAATCGCTTACCGCTTTTTGCCGGGCAACCCCTTGCCTACAAGGACTTGACGGACGGGATCCCTGCTGTTCCCGCATCCAAGCGGAAAAATCTCCGGACAAAAAAGAGGGGCATGATCGATTTTCGCTCGCAGCAGCAGCAGAAACCTTTTTAGACTGGGAGATGAAGTTCTCTCCTCACCTGGCCGTGGTTTTTTCTCGTCCTCATCCTGAACACTCTGCCTCTTCGCCTCAGGAGTTCGACGATCTCTGGTTCGACCCTGAGTCTGCCCCCCAAGATGCTCTTGCAGAAGTTGATCCAGAGCCGGTTGCCGGCGGATCCCGGTTGAATGAAGACGCTGTCGATCACTACCTGAATACCATCGGTCGCGTGCCCCGCATCGATCACGCTGAGGAAATCGAGCTGTCGCGCAAAATTCAGCAAAAGCTCCTCATCGATCAAGCCCGGCAGGAATGGCGGCAACAGCGGGGGGAGGATCCCAGTGACGAGGCTTTGGCCGAGGCCCTGCAGATTTCCGTATCCACCCTTCGCTCCCGCATCCGACAAGGGGAGCAGGCTCAGCGCAAGCTGATCAACGCCAACCTGCGCCTGGTGGTCAGCGTTGCCAAGAAATACCTCAATCGGGGGGTGCCCTTTTTGGATCTGATCCAAGAGGGCAATATCGGGTTAATTCGGGCCACCGAAAAATTCAATGCCGAACGGGGGTTTCGCTTCAGCACCTACGCCCATTGGTGGATTCGCCAAGGCATTACCCGCTGCATTGCCAACCAAGCGCGGACGATTCGCCTGCCGGTACACATGGTCGACAAAGTACGCCTGCTCAAGCGCACCAACCGCGAGCTGATGAAGCTGCAGGGGAGGCGGCCCACCGAAGCGGAGCTGGCAGAAGCCTTGGGCATTAAAGTCAAGAAACTGCGCATGATCCAACAGGCTGCTGCTTTGCCCCTGTCGCTGGATGTGCCGGTCGGCCAAGAAGGAGAAAGCCGCCTTGGAGATTTGCTGCAAGATGAGCGGCAAGAGCAGCCCTTTCAAGGGATCCTCGTGCAATCGATGCAGCAGGATGTGCGTTCTGCCATGCAAACCCTGAAGCCGATTGAGAGGCAAGTGCTGGAGTTGCGCTATGGGTTAGACGGGCAACAGGCGAGAACCCTGCGGGAGGTGGGGGATCACTTCAACCTAACGCGGGAACGGATTCGTCAGATCGAGCGGGATGCCCTGCGCAAGTTGCGGGTGGGATATTCTTCGCGGGCTTTGGCTCAGTACATTCGCTAGTGGCTACAGGCCTGGCAGACCGATTTCCGGGCCAGCTTCTGCCCAGGGATAGCCTTTTTTCAATCTTCTTGGGTTGAACACCATAGCCCCTTGCAGCGGCGATGATAAGGATCCCTTATCCCCTGAGCCTATTGGGGCTGATGACCCCCCGGCTACCTCATCTTCACGACCAGAGCCAGTGGGAAGGACTTTGGCAGCTAACCTCTTTGGTCGTTGAGGAGTTGGCTGATCGGTTTCCTCTGGCGCTCAGCTAGAAATCGCAGGAGCCCCGCACTGTACCCGTAGGGTCAGTGCCGGGAGGAATGCGCTTTGATGAAGTACAATGAACTTATGAGCCAA
>NZ_JBSSCH010000004.1:0-242159 GCF_054059615.1 Thermostichus sp. OS-CIW-33 | reverse complement strand
TTTGTCACCTTGGCTCTCCTAGGCTTGCTGGCGAGCGACCGTAAGGCAGTCAGCATTGCTGTTGACCGGGGGAACTTCTGCCCTCTTGGGGGAAAGGGGCTGGGGAAGTAGGGGATTCTCATGCGGACGAAGGGACTTGAACCCTTACGCCTTGCGGCACTAGATCCTAAGTCTAGCGCGTCTGCCGTTCCGCCACGTCACTCTCACCCATGCTAGCTCGCCCTCTGGGCCAGGGCGACCTGTAGGGCAGCAGTCTCAGCATCATCGTCATCTCGAATCGGAATCCCGCTCCAAGTCGCGAAAAAGAGGTGTGCTCAGGTAGCGTTCCCCAAAACTAGGCTGGATCATTACAATCCGCTTGCCAGCGTTTTCCGGTCGCCGCCCCACCTGGATGGCTCCCGCCAAGGCAGCCCCAGTGGAAATGCCGGAGAGGATCCCTTCTTCTTTGGCCAGGCGCCGGCTGTAGACCATGCTCTCTTCATCTTCCACTGGGATCACCTCATCCAGCAGGTCGCGCCGCAGCACATCAGGCACGAATCCCGCTCCGATCCCTTCAATGCGATGAAAGCCGGGCCGTCCACCACTCAAGACGGCACTGGCCTTGGGTTCAACGGCCACCAGTCGAATGGCTGGGTTTTTCCCCTTCAAAAACTCGCCCGCCCCCGTGATGGTGCCGCCGGTACCTACCCCTGCCACCAGGATATCCACTTGACCATCGGTATCTTCCCAAATTTCCGGGCCGGTGGTTCTGGCATGGATCCGGGGGTTGGCGGGATTGGTGAACTGGCCCAACATGTAAGCGTTGGGAGTGCGGCGGACGATCTCTTCAGCCTTCCAGATGGCTTCCCCCATGCCGCCGGCGCTACTGGCCAGGTGCACCTCTGCTCCGTAGGCTTTCAACAGCAGTCGCCGCTCCAGGCTCATGCTCTCAGGCATGACGATGATGAGCCGGTAACCCTTGGCAGCAGCGGCCATGGCCAGGCCAATGCCGGTATTGCCAGAGGTGGGCTCCACCAAGATGGTCTTGCCGGGGGTGATCAAACCGGCCTGTTCGGCAGCCTCGATCATGCTGACGGCAATGCGGTCTTTCACCGAAGCGGCAGGGTTAAAGCTCTCCAATTTCACCACGATCTCGGCCAGGCACCCCTCCGATTGCGGGATCCGATTCAACCGCACCAGCGGGGTGCGACCGATGAGCTGGGTGATGTTGGCGGCGATTTTCATGGCTAACAAAAAGGAAGAAACCATCGCGGCAGTGGGCCCTAGCCCTTAACTCCGGAGCAACCGAGGGCCTTACGCGAGGCTAACCCTTGAATAAGCTCCTTGGCGTGCCCCTTTCAAGATCTCACTGCCCTTGGCCCAGCATTAAGGGGGATCCCTGCATTCCTTGAAGTTTTGAGAGGGAGGGCTACAAAACCCCTCCTGAAAATGAATTAGAGTGAGATCACACCGGAAGGACGAGTCCATTATGCACCTGAGTGACATCACTCATCCCAACGAGCTCCGAAACCTGAACCTGAGCCAGTTGCGCAGCCTAGCCCGCCAGATTCGCGACAAACATCTGCAGACGGCTGCCAATTCCCCGGTCGGCTGTCATCTGGGGCCAGGGCTGGGGGTGGTGGAGCTGACCTTGGCCCTCTACAAGACCCTCGATCTGGATCGAGACAAGGTGATCTGGGATGTGGGGCACCAGGCTTATGCCCACAAAATGCTCACCGGCAGGTACCACAATTTCCACACATTGCGCCAGAAGGGGGGGATTTCCGGCTACCTGAAGCGCAGCGAGAGCCGCTTCGATCACTTTGGGGCGGGGCACGCTTCCACCAGCATCTCGGCAGCTTTGGGCATGGCCATCGCTCGGGATCGGCGGGGAGACAACTTCAAGGTGGTGGCCATCATTGGGGATGGTGCCCTGACCGGAGGCATGGCCTATGAAGCCATCAACCACGCCGGGCACCTGCCCAAGACCAACCTAATGGTGGTGCTCAACGACAACGGCATGTCTATTTCCCCCAATGTGGGGGCGATCCCTCGCTATTTAAACCGCCTGCGCCTCAGCCCGCCGGTGCAGTTTTTGGCCGACAGCCTAGAAGAGCAACTGAAGAACCTGCCCCTACTGGGATCCAGCCTCAGCCCGGAAATTGACCGCCTCAAGGAAACGGTGAAGCTGGTTACCGCTGTGCAAAACAACAAAGCCGGCATTATCTTTGAGGAGCTGGGCTTTACCTACGTGGGGCCGGTGGACGGGCACAACCTGGCGGAGTTGTTGGATGCCTTTGAGTTGGCCCACGGCATCTCCGGCCCGGTACTGGTGCATGTAGCTACCGTCAAAGGCAAGGGCTACCCGCCTGCCGAAGCGGAACAGGTGGGGTATCATGCCCAATCCCGCTTCGACCTGGCCACCGGCAAGCCCTACCCGCCCACCAAGCCCAAGCCCCCCAGCTACAGCAAGGTCTTTGGCCATGCCCTCTGCAAGCTGGCCGAGCGGGATCCCCGCATCATCGGCATCACCGCCGCTATGGATACGGGCACTGGCCTGGATAAGCTCAAGGAAAAGCTGCCGGATCAGTTTGTGGATGTGGGGATCGCCGAGCAGCACGCTGTAACGTTGGCGGCTGGCATGGCCTGTGAGGGAATGCGGCCAGTGGTGGCCATTTATTCCACCTTCTTGCAGCGGGCCTACGACCAGATCATCCACGATGTCTGTATCCAAAAGTTGCCGGTCTTCTTTTGCTTGGATCGGGCGGGAGTTGTGGGAGCCGATGGCCCCACCCACCAAGGCATGTACGACATCGCCTATCTGCGCTGCATTCCGGAAATGGTGCTAATGGCTCCCAAAGATGAAGCGGAGCTACAGCGCATGGTGGTGACCGGGATCCAGTACACCCAGGGCCCCATCGCCATGCGTTACCCGCGCGGATCTGGCGTGGGGGTGCCTCTGGCAGAAGAGGGGTGGGAACCCCTGCCCATCGGCAAAGCCGAGGTGTTGCGCAGCGGCGGCGAGGTGCTGATCCTGGCCTATGGGTCGATGGTGCATCCCAGCCTGCAGGCGGCGGAGATCTTGAAAGAACACGGCATCTCAGCCACGGTGGTCAATGCCCGCTTCGCCAAGCCTCTGGATACCGAGCTGATCCTGCCTTTGGCCGAACAGAGCCGCTTGGTGGTGACGGTGGAAGAAGGTTGCCTCATGGGTGGGTTTGGCTCGGCAGTGGCCGAAGCCCTGCTCGACGCCGACCTGACAGTGCCTTTGTTGCGCCTGGGAGTGCCGGATGTGTGGGTGGAGCACGCCACTCCCGAGGAATCCTTGGCAGAACTGGGCTTGAACAGCGCCGGGATTGCCGAGCGGATTCGGGCCAAGTTTCAGGCACGAGTTCTCAAGGGATCCCCTGCAGAACTTCCCACTGTCAATTCCTAAATCTATCCTGAATCTATTCTGAGAGGCCCATCCGCCGGTTGAACTGCTCGATAGCGGCTTGCTGCAGAGCTTCTGCAACAGGTCTGGTACGCAGGAGGATCTGCACATCTCGCAGCAGGTTTTCTCGCCACAGGTTCTCCCGCAACACCTGCAGGCGGGCGTAGTTGGGATCCAAGCGCATGGCCTTTGCCCCCAGTTCCTCAGCCCGTTCGGTTTCTCCCCGAATGTAGAGGGCAGTCGCCAGGGCCAAATAGGGCTCTGCTACGGCATTGTTCATCTCTATCGTGCGTTCCCAGCGATCGATGGCGGCGTCCAGATCCCCCTGCTCATAGTCCACCAAGCCCATGTTGTTCATGGCCGGCCAGTAGGCGGGATCCAACTCCAAGGTCTTCTCATATTCCTGCCGGGCCGCATCCCACCGATCCAGCATGAGGTAGGCATTGCCCAGTTGGAAGCGAGCGTTGGGGTTATCCGGTTGCAGGGCCACAGCTCGTTCCAGGGTTTCAGCAGCGGCAAAGTAGCTGCCCTGCCGCAAATAAGCCGATCCCAGCGAGTAGAGAACAGCCCCATCTTGAGGAGACAGGGCGCGGGCCTTCTGCAACGAGGCAATCGCCTGCTCCAAGTCCCCCAGTTCTAGGTGGACGTTGCCCAAAACATAGAGCAGCTCTGAGGAGTTGGGCACCATGGCCACGGCCAGTTGCAGGCGGCGCAGCGCTTCTTCCGTTTGACCAAACTGGGCCAGCCGCAGCGAGTCGGTGGCCAGTTGTAGCGCTTGGGCCTGCATCAAGCCCCCATTGGGCAGAGGGACGTGCAGCAACACCTGGGCCTGGGCAGAGCTCCACCCTCCCATCCCCAACACAACTGCCAGGCCCACCGACAAGGCTCGCCAGGGCCGGACGGATAACCGGAACAACAGTGGCGGCATGATACCCACGCAATAAACAGGCCATGCCCATGTTAGCTGCAACAGCCGGGGATCCCTACTTCTCAGTGTTCTCCTCTGCAACTGCCATCGGCCAAATCAGAGGCGTCGCCACCGCCGCCCCGATTGGGTGAGCAAATCTTCGGCAGCCTTCGGCCCCCAGGTGCCGGCCTCATAGGTGAACAGAGGCGGTGCAGCACTGCCGCCATTGCCGCTGCCGGGCTCCGATTCCCAGGCCGATAACACCGGCGTCACCACCCGCCAAGCCGCTTCGACCTCGTCGGCACGGGTGAACAGCGTTGGATCTCCCAACAGACAATCCAGGAGCAGGCGATCATAAGCATCCGGTGTACTCGCTCCAAAGGCAGTCCCATAGCGGAAATCCATATCCACCGAGCGGGTGCGGATCTCCGGCCCGGGCATCTTGGCCTCAAAACGCAAGGAGATGCCCTCGTTGGGCTGGATGCGCAGCACCAGGATGTTGGGACTCACCTCCCGAGCTGCCGATTGGAACAGGGAAAGGGGCACCTGCTTAAAGTGAATGGCCACCTCCGAAACCTTCTTGGGCAGGCGTTTCCCAGTGCGCAAGTAGAAGGGCACCCCCTTCCACCGCCAAGTATCACACTCCAGTTTCAGAGCGACGTAGGTGGGGGTTTTGGACTGGGGATTGACATTGGGCTCCTGCCGATAGCCCAGCACCGGCTTGCCGGCAATCCAGCCAGGGCCGTACTGCGCCCGCACCGCTGCGGCTGCCACATTGCGGGGATCCGCTAGGCGGGTGGCCTGCAGCACCTTGGTCTTTTCGTTGCGCACCCCATCGCTGCGCAGTGAGACAGGTGGCTCCATGGCCGTCAGGCAATAGATCTGCATTAGGTGGTTTTGCACCATGTCTCGCAGGGCGCCGGCAGTGTCGTAGTAGCCGGCCCGATCCTCCACCCCCACCGTCTCCGCCACGGTGATCTGCACATGGTCGATGTAGTTGCGGTTCCAGAGAGGCTCGAAAATGGCGTTGGCAAAGCGGAAGACCAGCAGGTTTTGCACCGTCTCTTTGCCCAAGTAGTGATCAATGCGGTAGATCTGCTCTTCCTGGCAAATTCGCTGCACAAGGCGGTTGAGTTCCTGGGCCGAGGTGAGGTCGTGGCCAAAGGGCTTTTCGATCACCACCCGCGTTTTGGTCGGATCGGCCACCATGCCAGCTGCCCCCAGCTGTTGGATGGCCTGGGCATAGAAGTCCGGCGCCACCGCCAGATAGAACACTCGGTTGCCGCGGGTGCCCCGCTCTTCGTCCAGCTGGCTGAGCAGCTGCTTTAGGCGCAGATAGCTCTCAGCATCTCCGATATCGAGGCGGCAATAGAACAGGCGGCTGGCGAAGTCCTGCCAGAGGGCCTCCGGCCCCAAGTCCTGGGGGGCAAACTCCTGCACGGCAGCCCGCATCTTTTCCCGATAAACCTCGTGAGTCCAATCGCGGCGGGCCACCCCCACCAAAGTAAACTCCGGCGGCAGCCGCCGCTGCCCAAACAGCCGGTAGTAGGCCGGGAGCAGCTTGCGGGCGGCCAGATCCCCAGAAGCGCCAAACTGCACCACAATGCAGGGATCCGGAGTGCGTTCTTGGTTGAGACCAACGCGAAGGGGGTTTTCTGCCAGGGTTACCATAGGCCAGCTTGGCTCAAAGAGAAGGATTGGGAAGAACCTAGGGCACCAGAGAACCCTCTAGGCAGCGCAGCACTTCTTCCACGTTCTCACGGCTGCCGATGATGAGGGGCACCCGTTGGTGGAGGGATTGGGGAACGATATCCAGGATGGCCTCGGTGCCGGTGGTGGCCGCCCCGCCCGCCTGCTCGGCCAGAAAAGCCAGGGGGTTGGCCTCGTACATCAGGCGCAGCTTGCCCTCCGGTTTTTTCTGGGTGCCGGGATAGAGGTAAACTCCGCCCTGCAGGAGAATGCGGTGAAAATCCGCCACCAGAGCGCCGCTGTAACGGGAGATGTAGCCATCGCGGCGGTGAACATACCGGACATAGTTCTGGATCCCTTCGCTCCACTGGCAAAAATAGCCCTCGTTGAGGCTGTAGACGGAGCCGCGTTCAGGAATGCGGATGTCGCTGCGGGAGAGGATAAATTCCCCCAAGCTGGGATCCAACGTAAAACCGTGTACCCCCTTGCCGACGGAATAGACCAATTGGGTGCTGGGGCCGTAGAGAATATATCCCGCAGCCAGTTGGCGACGGCCCGGTTGCAGCAGGTCTTGGTTGTCCGCCTCCGGGCGATCCTCAAGAGGGTGAAGGACGGAGAAGATGGAGCCGACGCTGAGGTTGGCGTCAATGTTGGAGGATCCATCCAGGGGATCGATCATCAGGGCCAGGCGGCTGAGGGAGCAGTTTTCCGGCAGGCGAGCCGGGGTTTTCATCTCTTCCGAGACCAGCCGACACACCAGGCCCGTTTGCTCCAAAGCGCGAATGAAGGCCCGGTTGGCATAGTCATCCATCTGTTGCTGTTCTTCCCCTTGGACATTGAGGCTGCCGGTAACCCCCAGCGCCCCTTCGATCAGTCCTGCCTGACTCAGCCGCCGGGCGATCATCTTGCCGGCCAGGGCAATGCGGTTCATCAGGGCGCTGAAGTCTTGGGCCTCTGCCGTAAAACTGCCAAACTGCTGTAAAACATGACGGGAGAGGGTGAGCACATCCCGCAACATCTCCCGTGAGGACTCCGTCCCGCTAACGCGGTCGGCACTGCTGGGCACTGCAGGCGAGGGGAGAGGAGAGCTGAGAACCATACGAGGCTTCGCCAACACGAAAGAAAAACACCCATACAAGGGATCCCCGACCCCTGCGTCTTGACCCGGAGTGCAAGGACTCGGTCTTGCCAGGGCGATTGGAACCTGGGATCCCTTCTACTAGGTAGGCTGGCCGATTCCTGGCGCAGGTGCAGACAACTTACAGAGTTGCTTCAGATTTGGTTTGGATCCCTCTTGCCGGCAGAGCTAGTGTTCCCCCGAAGAGAGGCGGTAGGATGAGTTCTAGCCGTTTTCTTCCTTGCCCACTTCCTCTCGATTCCCTCTGGCAATGATGGCCAATTCTCCGCTCCCACTGCGCAGCCAAGTGGTCACCCAAGGGGTACAGCGCTCCCCCAACCGCGCCATGCTCAGAGCCGTGGGCTTTCGCGACGAAGATTTCGGCAAGCCCATCGTCGGCATTGCCAACGCCCACAGCACCCTCACCCCCTGCAACATGGGGATCCAAACTCTGGCGGAGCGGGCGGAGGCGGCTTTGAGAACGGCGGGCTGTATGCCCCAGGTGTTCGGCACCATCACCATCAGCGATGGCATTTCCATGGGCACGGAGGGGATGAAATACTCGCTGGTGTCGCGGGAAGTGATTGCCGATTCCATCGAGACGGTGGTCAACGGCCAGAGCATGGATGGCCTCTTGGCCATCGGCGGCTGCGACAAGAACATGCCGGGGGCGATGATCGCCATGGCCCGCCTCAATGTGCCCTCCATCTTCGTCTACGGCGGCACCATCAAGCCGGGTCACTACAATGGCCGCGACCTCACCATCGTCAGCGCCTTTGAAGCGGTGGGGGAGTTCAGTGCCGGGCGCATCTCCGAGGAAGAGCTGCTGGCGGTGGAGCGCCATGCCTGTCCCGGTGCCGGATCCTGCGGCGGCATGTACACGGCCAACACCATGTCCAGCGCGTTTGAGGCTATGGGGATGAGTCTGCCCTACTCCTCCACCATGGCTGCAGAAGACGAAGAGAAAGCCGAAAGTGCCGCCCAATCGGCCAAGGTTTTGGCAGAGGCCATCAAGGCCAACATCCGCCCCCGCGACATCATCACCCGTAAAAGCATTGAAAATGCCATCTCGGTGATCATGGCCGTAGGGGGATCCACCAACGCCGTGCTCCACTTTCTGGCCATTGCCCATGCGGCAGAAGTGCCCCTGACGCTAGATGATTTCGAGACCATTCGTGCTCGCGTGCCTGTCCTCTGCGATCTCAAGCCTTCAGGGCGGTTTGTGGCCACCGACCTGCACCGGGCCGGCGGGATCCCCCAGGTGATGAAAATGCTGCTCAACCACGGCCTGCTGCACGGGGACTGCCTCACCATCTCCGGCCAGACCATCGTCGAAGTCCTGCGGGATGTGCCGGACGAGCCTAGCCCGGATCAGGAGGTGATCCGCCCTTGGCACAGCCCCCTGTATCCCCAAGGGCATCTGGCCATCCTCAAGGGGAATCTGGCTCCCGAAGGAGCAGTAGCCAAGATTACCGGCGTCAAGAACCCGAAAATTACCGGGCCGGCGCGGGTCTTCGATTCAGAGGAGTCCTGCCTGCAGGCCATCCTCTCCGGCCAGATCCGAGCAGGGGATGTGGTGGTGATCCGCTACGAAGGCCCCAAAGGTGGCCCCGGCATGCGGGAGATGCTCTCGCCCACTTCGGCCATCATCGGCGCCGGCTTGGGGGATAGCGTTGGCCTGATCACCGATGGCCGCTTCTCCGGCGGCACCTACGGCATGGTAGTGGGCCATGTGGCTCCCGAAGCCTATGTGGGGGGCACGATTGCCCTGGTGGAGGAAGGGGATCTCATCACCATTGATGCCCCGGCTCGCCAGTTGCACTTGCATGTGAGCGAAGAAGAGCTGGCCCGCCGCCGCGCCCGCTGGTCTCCTCCTGAGCCTCGCTACAAACGGGGCACCCTAGCCAAGTACGCCAAGCTGGTCTCCAGCAGCAGCCTGGGGGCAGTGACGGATTTAAACCTGTGGGATTAATTTCCCTCACCCCCGGCTCGTCTCCCAGAGGGAGAATTGGTACTTGAGAGATAGCTCCAGATTCCTGACCCTGCAGGGATCAGCCTTGCTGGGTTAAGTGCAAGAAAGCGGCAGAGATGAAGGATCCCTGCCGCTGGGTTTTATGGGCTGACGGCCTCAGAGACAACTAGGTACCGATGATCCCGCCGTCATTTTTGGTGATCACCACCACCGCCGAGCGGGGGTAGAGATTGGGGTCGTAGTCGGGCCAGCGGGAGAGGATCTTGCCGGCAGCAAAGTCGTCCTCGCTGGTGCTGGCTCCCGGATGTTGCACGTTGATGAACATGGTGCGCTGATCGGGAGTGGTGACCACACCGGTGATCTCCTGCCCAATCGGCCCGGTTAAAAAGCGGCGAATTTCCCCTGTATCCGGATCGGCAGCCAACATTTGGTTGTTGCCAAAAGGCGCAAACTCCCCTTGGTTGAGATTGCTGTCGCTGGTGTCGGTCTGGATCCAGAGGCGACGGCTGGCATCGAACCACAGACCATCGGGAGAGTTGAAGATGTTGTCTTCATTGAGGGGCTGGCCCGATAGCTTGCGGCTATCTTCCGGCGGCCCGGCCAAGACAAAGAGATCCCACTCAAAGCGGGTGGCTTGAGGCCGGTCGTTGGCTTCCTTCCAACGGATGATGTGACCCCACTTGTTTTTGGGACGGGGGTTGGCAGCGTTCACCTGGTCTTGTTCCCGACGGCTGTTGTTGGTCAGGGTGAAGTAGACCATGCGGGTTTGCGGATCCACCGCTCCCCACTCGGGCCGATCCATCTTGGTGGCGCCGACAAAATCCGCCGCCGTGCGGGTATTCACCAACACATCTGCTTGGCTGGTGAAGCCGTTTTCCGGGGTTAGACCGTTTTTCCCAAACACCAGCGGCAGCCACTCCCCTGTGCCATCTTCGTTGAACTTGGCCACATACAAGGTGCCATTGTCCAACAGATGTCCGCCCGCCGTTTCCTTGCGGTAGGGCTCGGCAGAGACGTACTTATAGATGTACTCAAAGCGGGCATCGTCCCCCATGTAGGCCACAATCGGCTGGCCTTCCACCGGCGGCTGGAACACCACGCCTTCGTGGGCGAAGCGGCCCAGAGCGGTGCGCTTCTTGGGAGTGCTGCTGGGATCAAAGGGATCGATCTCCACCACCCAGCCAAAAGTGTTGGGCTCATTGCGGTAGTCTTGAGTGGCATCCGCAGCGGTGGGGGTGGCATTGAAGCGGATGAACTCGTCTGCCTTGTTGCTGGCCAGCTCCCAGCCGTAGCGAGAAGTCTCGGTGCTCACGCCGTAGCGCTTGTGCTCCCGGGGCAGGTTGGGCTTTTGGTCGGGGCCTTTGCTGGTGTTGCTGAAGTAGCCAGCCCAGTTCTCCTCACAGGTGAGGTAGGTATTCCAGGGAGTGACGCCGTGGGCGCAGTTGTTCAAAGTACCCCGGGTCATTGTGCCTTCAGGGCTGAACTTGGTTTTCACGAAGTCGGATCCCCGCACCGGGCCGTGGATCTCCATGAGGGTAAGACCGGTGATGCGGCGGTTGAGGCGATCCCGCACCACTTCCCAACTGCCGTCTCCCTGCTGCTTGATGTGGACAATGCTCACCCTGTGGCCATTCAGCTCTTTCAGCACCTGATCGGGATCGCGGCTGCCGTCAGGATTGGTGGGATACAGGTCGGAAGCCAGCTTTTGGCCCACAGCCGCAGCATGCATAAACCGAGGCTCAACGTACTCGTGGTTAAACACCAGCAAACCCTCGGTGGAGCTGCCCTGCCAGGGATCCTTCCCTTCGATGGGGAAGAAGTGCATGCCATCGTGGTGGCTGCCCACCTGCATTCCCTGCTCGGCACCGGTGTTTTCCAGCTTGAACTGTGGATAGGTGCCGGTGATGGGAGTACCCCAAGCCAGCAGCGGTCGGGCAGTGTAGCCTTCGGGCACCACCAGTTTGTCTTCCGCGCTCACAGGAATTGCCTTGAAGCCCAGCAAAGCACTGCCACTGGCGGCTTTTGCCGATTTGGAAGCACCGTTCAGCGCAGGCAAGCCAAAAAAGGTGGCCACCGCTGCAGCAATTCCCCCCTGCAACACTTGACGCCGCTGCAAACGGCTCTCCAGGATGCTGCTGAAAGTGGGGTTGGGAGAGTGGTTACACATAGGCTCGTCCCCAGGACGAAGCTTAGGGCCATGCGAATGGATACTCATGTTGACTTCTCCTCTTGTCCTGACAAGTTTTGTTTAGAAACTTGACGAGTCTTATAAAACAGCACCTAACCCCTGCGCTACTCTATTCGCGCATGAGGATAGGCACTACAGAGTTAGTGGCTTGAAGTTAAGAGAAGACTAAGCTCAGATTAAGCCTTGCAAGTGTAAACAATTTCTTTAGATTGAAGCAGCAGTTTCTTAATCATTTGTTGCAACGAGAAGAAGACTTGGTTTAAGTCAATTAGATCAAGTGCCAATAAAGTAGTCTGCAGTCCTTAGAATTGCGATTCTTATGCGATTCTTAGAGGTCTTTTCGTAACCTAGAGAACAAATACACCCCATCTTGGTGGTACAGAAGCTGGAATTGAGTTTCCTTCTGTAAAGCTTCAATCAGGACACGGGAAAACTCTGGACTGCTGCGCCACCCCGGATGACGGGTGTTGAGCAACACATAATCAAAGGGATCCCACTGAGAGGGCGGGGATCCATTGAAGCGGCCCTCGTCTGTAAAGTAGATTACAGGTCGCTGGGTGAGGTGAGGGCTGATCTCGTGGGTGGTGAGGACGCCCCCTTGGGTGGTGATCTGGGCAAGAGCCTGTCGGGTTGCCTGCCAAGTGTCCAGGGAGCTGAGATAAATCGAGCCAAAAAAGGTGTATTTCCCCAAGGCCAAAAAGGCCAGCGCAGACCAGATCAGAGGCAATTTTCTATCTTTTATAAAATGGCTCTGCAAGGGATGGTTTTTCACATTCTCGATGACGGCCAAGAACAAGAAAGGAACGATAGGCAAAGCGTATTGATGTACCAGATCCCGATAGGCAGGATTGCTGGAGAGTATATTCAAGCCCAGGGTAGGCAGGGCAGGGATCCAAGGATCCCAGTGTCGCCAAGAGAGGCCCCAAGCCAAAGGCGCAACCAATAAAAATCCATAAAACAGGGTGTCCAGAGAGAAGACTTTGCTCAAAACCAACATCGGCCTCAAGATTAAACTTTGAATAATTTCCACAACAGAATCGCCCAGATAGCCATAGTGGGAAACTGCTGCCGGCTCGCTGCCGCTGAAGTGAGGAATGACCCCAAAAGTGGCTATCCCAAACCAAGCTGATCCTGCTGCAATTGCCGTCCAGCCGCCCACTTGGCAGCGCCATTGCCAGCGTTCTTGAATTCGTCCTCTTTCCCAAAGCAACAGCCAGGCTCCCAGGGCGACAACATTGAGAGACAACACTGCTTTACAGCCGAGGATGCCGCTCAAACAGAGAAGGAACCCCCACAATTTTCCAGAGCGAATGCAGAGCACAGCCGCCAAGAAAAGGGGAACGGCCAAAACCTCTGGATGAAAATCAAAAAGGTTGGCGTTAAAAATGGCCGGATAGAGAAGATAGGCTGTGGCAATCACCATCACTTGGCTGGGATCGACCTTGGCCTGAAGTGCAAGGTAATAAATAGCCAATGCTCCCAAGGTTAACGCCAGGGATTGGAGCCCAAACAGCCAATAGACCGAGGGGACAATGCGGTACAAAAAGCTGATGGGATAGAGAATAAAGGCTGCGTGGTCTCCCAAGATGTGGATCCCTCGAATGGTCGAAAACGGAACCTCTCCCCGACTGATTAGATAGATGGATTGGTCGAAGATGCCAAGATCATATCCTCCAGACTGAAACAGGTGATGCCGGACAACACTACAGCCAAAGAGAATGAAGAAATTAAAAATCATGATTGCCAGCAGAAGTGGAGGCAGAGGACGATCCTTCATAAGAACTAGGGCTTTTGATTTATAGATCTTGGCAAGGTAACTTTATCGCTTTTCTCAGCCTTGCGTGACATCCTAGCGAGATCTGGATTCGGCAGAGGCTCCGCCGCAATTCCGGACATTTCTCTTTCCTCGGGAGTATGAGGAATGGCTCAAGCTTGTTGGAGATAACGATACGGATGAGTTAGGACTGGTTACGACAAGAGGGTGTGATTTGGCCCAAGATGGCAGCATGTCTTGCCCCAGTTGCTTCCGGTAAATTGTTGGTCTTACCTTGCCAGGTTTTATAGGCCAATACCGCGAAGGCAAGGGCCTCTTTGGCCTTAGAAGGGATCCCCACTTGGTCGGAAGTCAACAGGGTTGTGGTCGGCAGTTGCTCCTGCAGCAGTTGCATGAGAACAGGGTTTTGGGTGCCGCCACCGCTGAGAATAACTTGATCTGGGGTCGCGGGCAAAAAGTCCCTATAGGCTTGGGCAATGGAGCAGGCTGTGAACCCTGTGAGGGTGGCAATACAGTCGTGAGCAGATATAAATTGGGTCCAAATTTGCTCCAAATAAAGGGATCCAAAATACTCCCGACCAGTGGTTTTGGGCGGTGCCTTTTGAAAATAGGGATCCCGCATCCATTCTGCAACTTTTTCCCAGTGGACTTGGCCTTGGGCAGCCCATTTTCCATCGCGATCAAAGGCTTGTTGTCCTTGGCTGGCCCGCATCACCGCCAAATCAATCAAAACATTGCCGGGGCCGGTGTCGAAAGCCAAGGGGGATCCCCCACTGTAGAGGCTGGGGAGATAGGTAAGGTTGGCAATACCGCCGATGTTCTGGGCCACACGATGAAGGTGGGGATGCCTCAACAGAAGCCAGTCCACAAAAGCTACCAAAGGTGCGCCTTGGCCTCCTGCTGCCATGTCCCGCGCCCGAAAATTGCTCACCACCGGGATCCCGGTCAGCTCGGCAATCACCGCAGCTTCACCGATTTGCAAAGTCGAAGCTTCTGGCCCACTGGGGTTATGCCAAAGGGTTTGGCCATGGCTGCCGATGAGATCGATCTGTTGGGGGGTAAGATGGGCCGCCTGGATCCCTTGCAAGGCCGCTGCCGCAAAAGCTCGACCCAAGCGAAAGTTCAAGGTGCAGATGTGATCTACCGTGCCGGTTTTGGGATCCGCAGCCCGCAAAATCTCTGCCCGCAGCGTTGGGGAATAGGGGATCGTCTGGAAATGCATTAACTCCCACTGTAGGGGATCGTCACCCTCCAGGTGGACGATGGCTACATCGATCCCGTCTACCGAAGTGCCCGACATTAGGCCGACGACGATCATCTTGCTGGGGGCTCGCACCAGAGGCTTGAGAAGGTCTAAAGTTTTGCCCTCTTTCTCCCCTCCCCTTTTTAAGATACAGGCAGCGTATCCGGAGCTACCGCGTGGAGAGGATGAGTGAAGCCATCCGCTACGACCTTCTGTTGGTGGGGGGGAGTTCCTCCAACTTGATCTTGGCCCATCGCCTTTTGGATTTGGCCAAGCTATCCGGGCTAAGAATCTCCATCGCCATTTTGGAAAAAGCCCGCCAATTCGGCGGTCACATCGTCAGTGGCGCCATCTGCAACCTCCAAGTGATCGCCAAGCTCTTCCCCGATTTTGAAAGCCAAGGATTTCCCCACGAAGGCCGGGTGGAAGCCAATCACTTGAGCGTGCTGGGATCCCAACAGCGCTGGGATCTGCCGGAAGCGGTGATCCCGCCGGGATTTCGCAAGCAGGGGCAGTTCATTCTCACCCTCAGCCACGTCATCCGTTGGCTGGCCGAAACCCTGCAGGAAAAAGCCAAAGGGATCCCGAACGTTACCCTGGATGTGTTCCCTGGCTTTGCCGCCCATGAAATCCTCTACGACGGGGAGCGGGTGATCGGGGTGCGGGCGAGCGATTCCGGCCAAGTGTACGAAGATTGCATCTTTGCCGAACTCACCTGTTTCGGCGACAAAGGCTTCATTTCCAAAGATCTCATCGAGAAGTTTCAACTGCGCCCCAACCCGCAACTGTGGTCGGTGGGGGTCAAAGAGGTGTGGCAGATCCCCCAGTCCCGGCAGGGGCAGGTGTGGCATACCTTGGGCTACCCGGTTTTGGATGGCAGCTTCAGCGGGGGCTTTGTCTATGGCCTCAAAGACAATCGCCTGGCCTTAGGTCTGATCATCGGCCTCGACAGCAGGAACCCCAACCTTAACCCCCAGCAGCGTCTGCAGGAGTTCAAGGCTCACCCCTGGATCCAGTCCCTGATTGCCGGCGGCAAGTTGCTCAAGTACGGGGCTGCCGTGATTCCCGAAGGGGGCTACCACAGCCTGCCCACCCGGTTTGGCGTTGAGGGAGCCCTGCTGTTGGGGGATGCGCTGGGGGTGTTGGATGTGGGTAGCTTGGCCGGGGTGGATAACGCGATGGAAACCGGCTATCTGGCGGCGGGCCTCATTCACGATGGCTTCTTGAAAGGGGATCTGCGCATCCAAACCGACTACCAAAAGGCGGTGATGGAAAGTGCAGTGGGGCAAAACCTCTACCGCAGCCGCTACTTCCGCGAGGCTTTTTTGGAAAACTCCCGCTTGCTGGAAGAATACTTGCCTCAGGTGTGCCGCAGCGTCGATGCCGGCCATCCCTGGCTGGGATCCCTGCGCTGGGGTTTACAGGATCCCGTTCGCCGCGGACGAGAAACTCTGCGCGCCTACACCCTGCTCACCGGGCGGGTCAGCCCCAGCGAGCCACCCCCGCGAGGCTATGTGGCCCCCCACGCTGCCATTCAAGCGGATTTTGTGGCCCCCACAACCTTGGCTCCCCAGGAATTGGCCTCTCGACCGGGCTATTTCTCGCGGCCCGATGCGGTTTTTTTCGCGGATCCCCGCTACCCCGAGGGTAACCGTCACATCCTGGAGTTCGACGCCGAAACCTGCCGCCGGTGCATCGCCACCTACGACAAGCTGAATCGCCCCACCCCCTGCGTTGCCGACTGCACAGCAGAGGTACACCACATCCGCGACCAAAATGGCATCCGCTCCCATGCCATGTCTTTGGAAAACTGCATCCAGTGCCGCACCTGCGAGATCATCTGTCCCCACTTAAACTTGCGGGTCAACCCCAGCTACGAGGGATCCGGGCCGGATTTCTATGGGCTGTAGCCGTTGCTGAGGTTAACTCAGTTCGCTGCAGCTCGCCTGATCCTGGGGGTCTAGCAACTGAGGTGAATGGATCTGGCCATCTTGGCCGGCGATCCCAGGGATCCAAGCAACCTTGGAAATTGGCTAGGTTGGGTTAGGGCTTGTTGGAGATCTTTTGTCGGTGAGCGATTCTTTGGATGTCCAGGCTCCTCTGCCCGCCATTTTGGCCGATCTGCAAGAAGCTCTGGAATCCCTGGGGTTGGGCCATCTTCAGGTACAAGCGCGGCTTTCCGGCCACCGCCTGTTGCTGCGTCTAGAAGGGGATCCCCTGCCTGAGCCGGATGCTTTGCTGGGGAGCCTCTCGCCGGCATTGGAGCACATGGCGCTGACCCACAGGCAACGTCAGGTGGAGCTGTTTGGCTTTCTGGCCAATGAAGGGATCCCAGAATGGCACTGCGAGTGGCGCTACCAGCCCCAGCCCAACCCCAACAGCCCTCTGTATCGCGCTCAGCGGGGGGATGGGGTAGCCATCCAGCAGGTACTGAATTACCTGTTGCGTCCAGAAGGGATCCAAGCACGGGTTCATTTCCATCCCAAGCTGGGCCTCTTGCAGGTGAACTTGCAGGCGGCAGAAGCTCCGGATCCGGCTTGGGCTAAGGATTTTCTGCGGCGAGCCTTGACCCGTCTGGAATGGACTTTTTTGCAACGGCTGCGGCTTTCTGGGCAGAAACTGGGCTCTTTTTTCCCGGCCTGGAGCCAAGAGTTCGATCTCAAACAGCCTGCCTTTTGGCAGTCCCCGCAGGTGCCCTTGACCGGGCGATCCCCCATCTCAGAGAGAGAAATCTCTCCGCTGGATAAGCCGCCACCCCCTTCTCCTGCCTCCCAGACTGAATCTCCGGGTGTCAGTTGACGGAGGAGATAGTAAGTAGCCGAGCGTTTGCAGCCGCTGGCTGAGCGTATTCTGAAGGACAGTGCTCGTTGGGGTTGGCCATGCGGGTTGTTTTTTTCGGCACGCCAGAGTTTGCCCTGCCTTCGCTGCAGATCCTGTTGCAGCCGCAGTCCCCCTTTGAAGTGGTGGGATTGGTCTGTCAGCCGGATCGGCCCCAGGGGCGAGGGCAAAAGGTGCTCCCGCCCGCTACCAAAGTGTTGGCTCAAGCCCACGGGATCCCTGTGTGGCAGCCTGTCCGCTTGCGGCGGGATGCAGAGGTGCTGGCAGCTTTGCAGGCCCTGGCTGCCGATGTGTTTGTGGTGGTGGCCTACGGCCAGATCTTGCCCCTGACGGTGTTGCAGATGCCCAAGCTGGGCTGTGTGAATGTGCATGGATCCCTCCTGCCCGCCTATCGTGGCGCTGCCCCCATCCAGTGGGCTATTGCCAACGGCGAAACCGAGACCGGCGTAACCACGATGCTCATGGATGAGGGAATGGATACAGGAGCCATCTTGCTCCAGACCAAGCTACCCATTGGGCCAGAGCAAACCAGCCTGGAATTGGCACTCCAACTGGCTCAACTGGGGGCAGAACTCTTGGTGGAAACGCTCTTGAAATTGGAGAAAGGGGAACTCACCCCTATTCCTCAGGATGGATCCCGGGCAACCTACGCCCCTTTGCTCAAAAAACAAGACTTTCACCTCGACTGGCAGCGCCCTGCCCAGGCCTTGCACAATCAAATTCGCGCCTTTTCCCCCAACTGTTTCACCGGTATAGAGGGACAGCGGATAAAGATTGTCCGCTCCGCCTCTCCCCAACTGCACTCGCCACCCCCTGAAATCCCCCAGGGCAGTCCCGGAGAAGTGGTGGGGTTGGCCAGAGGAGAAGGGATCTACGTAGCCACAGGAGAGGGATCCCTGTTGATCCGGCGGGCGCAGCTGCCTGGCAAAAAAGAACAGTCCGCTTGGGACCTGGTCAATGGCGGCCAGCTCAAGGTGGGAATGCGCTTTGAGCCGCTGCCCAATTCTTGAGAGCCCACACACAGGGATCCCTTGGGCGTGGTCAACCCAAATGGTGGCGAATAAATGGTGGCGAATACAGTAATGAATGAAACATTTCCGTTGCATTACTCCCCTCTCCCTCTGGGAGAGGGTGAGGCTTACTCCGGCTGGGGAAACTCCTGCCAAAGGGTGGTGCGTTGGCGCAAGCTGAGGAACTGTCCGCCGCCCAAGATGAGGTGGTCCAAAACCGGGATCTGCAGCAGCTGCCCCGCCTGCAAGAGTTGCCGGGTAAGGGCAAGATCTTCTGGGCTGGGATCCAAGCTGCCGGAAGGGTGGTTGTGGGCCACCAGGATGCGGCTGGCTCCTTGCTTGATGGCGCTGCGGAAGGTTTCCCGCGGATGGGTGAGGGTTTCGGTGGCTGTCCCCCGGGTTACGATCTGCTGGCCAATGAGGCGGTGCTTGATATCTAGGTGCAAAACGGCAAAATGCTCCTGGGTCTCCCACATCAGGTCGCCGCTCAGGGCCATGGCTGCCTGTTCCGGCGACTCGATCACCGTGCGTTCTGGCGGGCGACCCAAAAACACCCGTCGCCCCAGCTCGATGGCGGCCAACACCGTTGCTGCCTTGGCCGGGCCAATGCCTTCAATTTGCAGCAGCTCCCCTGCCTCCACCTGGCGCAGTTGGGCCAAGGGATCCCCTTGGGCTTCTAACTTTTTCAGGAGCAACTGGGCTAGGCCGACTGCTGAGAGTTTGCCCGGCCCCTGTCCGGTGTTGAGCAGAATGGCCAGCAGCTCCGCATGGGAGAGGTTCCTTGCTCCTTGGCTGAGCAGCCGCTCGCGGGGGCGATCTTGGGCGGGAATATCGCTGATGCGCAGCACGTACTGGCTCATCTGGGGCCTAGGGAGGAGAAGAGGTTTTTTTCAACAGCCAAAAGGGACTGCGGCGCTCGACGACCCGCCAAGATCCCAGAATAGCTGCCTGTTCGCCCTCGGGAGCTGTAAGTTCAGCTACAAAGGGATCCCAGGTAACCAGGTAGTCGGGCGCCTGCCCCTGGGCTTGCCAGTCGGCCAGCTCTTCTGGGCTGGCGGCGTAGGGAACCTGCAGCGGGCCATAAAAATAGGGTACAAAAGAGCGAAAGCCGTACAGGCCCACCGTTCCAGAGAGAGCCGGCTGGGCGTTGTTTTCGGAAGTGGCAAACTGCCGGAAAAAGTGGACGGCTCCCCCCTGGGTGTGTTGCAGCAGGCGGGGGAAGACCCAGCACCAGGCCAGTTGGGCGCTCAGTCCCGTGGCCAAGAGCAAAACTGTCCAGCCCCAAGCCCGCCGCCGTCCTCGACTCCAAAGGAGAATTCCCAGCAGCAGGATCGCGGCGGGGACGTAGGTCAACACCGGCCACTCCACCTCAGCCTGCAGGTATCCCAGCACCAAGCTGCTGGAAAAGTCGTCAGGGATGCCGGCAAAGACCCATGCTTGGACTAGCCCAGCGGGGTCCTGGGATCCCAGCCAGGGCAGCACCAGCCACAGGGCCAGCCAAAACAAGCCGCTCAGCAGGATCCAGCAACCTTCCCAAAAGCTGAGCCGGGCCTCTTCTAACCCCAGCCGCTGCAGGCGCACGGCAGCAAAGTAGGCCCCAATGGGATACAGCAGCGAGGTGTAGTGTACCAGCTTGGTTTGCACCAGCAGCGAAAACAAGGCCAGCACCACCCCAAAAGCCACCAACAGCAGAGATTCTGCCCGCCGAGTCAAATCCACCGAGCCCACGCTCCTGGGGATCGTCTGCAGGATCCCGGCCAAGGCCAGAGCGCCCCAGGGAAAGCACCCCAAGGCAAAGGCCAGCAGATGAAAATAAACCGGGCCGGGATGCCCATCTGAGCTGGTGAGGATGCGCCATTGGTAGCGCCCAAACTCTTCCACCCATTCTGGCCCCCGTTGCACCCCCTCCAACGCCAGCCAAGCGAGGGGAACAGCCACAGCTAGGCTGAGGAAAACCAGGCTCTCCCCCCATCGAAGGGGAGGATCCCGTTGCCAGAGCTTGTAGAGGATCCAAATAGCCAGGGGCAACACCAGCCCCACCGGCCCTTTGGCCAACACTGCCAAGCCCAGGGCCAGCGCCCCCACCGCTCTCCACCTGCGTCCAGAGTACCCGGCCCGCCAGGCCTCCTCGGCGGCCCAAAGGGATCCCAGCCCCACACCCATGCCCAGGTTGAGTAGCGGGTCGATGAGACCAGTTTTGTAAAAAAACAAGGGCAGGTAGCCCGTCAGCAGTAGGATCCCCCACAGGCAGCCAAACTCCACCCCACGCAGATGGGATCCCCACCCCACCAATAGCGCCACTGTGATCCCGCCCACCCAGGCATTGGTCAACCGCGCCGCCCATTCGTTCATCCCCAAAACAGCCATGGACAGGGCCTGCAGCCAAAAAAACAGGGGCGGCTTTTCAAAAAAGGGCTCCCCGTTGATCGCCAACGAGAGCGGATCCCCGCTGGCCAGCATCTGCCGCGCCAAGCTGGCGTAGATCAGCTCATCCCAGTCGAACAGATAGGGGATCCCCTGACCTACCCACAGCCACAGGCCGGCCAAAAGCCCCATCCCCAGGGATCCCTTGAGGCGGCCCAGAAAGCTAGGCATGGAAAGCTTCTGAAGACACCACCCGGCCCACGCTCTGAGGCGAGCGCAGGAGGCGGAGCAACTGGGCTGCCAGAGCGGATCCCTCTGTCTCTACCGGAATCTCCACCCCACACCAACGGCTGGAGCTACCCTGCAGGGCAGCTATCCACTCCGGGGCAAGGGATCCCCGCGCCACCCCGATCAATTGCGGCAGAGGCTCCCGACGATACAGCCCGATCCAGCGCACGGCCAGCTGAAAGGGCCCAGGCCGGAAGCGGGGGTTTGGGCTGCCATCGGCCTCGAACTTGCTTAGCATCAGTTGCAGCGAGTAGATCTGGCGACTATTGAGAGGGGGAGCAGAAACCCGGCGGGCGCGGAACGTGGCAACCATCTCCGCAAAGGGGATCTGAACGGTCTGCTCTTCTCCCGGCGCAGTGTCGAACGCATAGCCGTAGGCGGGGCTGTCCCAGCCGCCTTGATCCCGCAGTAAGACCTTATACCGCTGCCCATCCCCTCGCAGGCGCAGCTCCAGACCGGCAAACCCCGACAAGTCCAGCGGCGGCTGCCAATTGCGGGTGCGCGTGGAAACAAACCCCCCAAAGTTGGCCGTGGAAACCTGGCCTGCGAACAGCAGCTCCTCCTTTCCCCAGAGCAGTTGGCTTTGGCTCGCCCCGCCCATCACCACATCGTCCAAAATGCCCCAAAACCGATGCAAATCCGGGTTGGGCCGGCGAAAGTCGAACAGCATCCGCTCCGTTTGCCCACTGCTGCGCAATTGCTCCAGATAAGCCTTGGCCGTTGGTGGATCCCCCAAACCTAGGATCACGGTTGCTGTCGCCCAATCTGGCGTATGGCTCACCTCCACGCCCTGCTGCCGCAGGGCCTCCGCCAACCCGTCAGGCAAACCTTCCCCCACCACCCCTATCTGGATAGCGACCGGCTCGGAAAGAGAAGGTGGCACAAAATCATCCTCCACGGCCTGGAACCCATTTTGAACCCGACGCCACACCTCAGCCCAAGGCAGGGCCTCATAGTAGGTGAGCGTGTTCCAGAACCGCCCCAGATCCCAAGGCATGAGTCTACCTGATACATTCACGCTGAACTCTCCTGAACATGGTTCAGGAAAGAAGCGATCGCATCCTGCCTATCTCTGAGCAGGAAGGCGGTATCCCGCAAAGCCCTGAGGAATACCCCCCGAGCGCTTTCCCCCTTCACTTCCCGGCAACCGTTGCGGTGGACTCAAGGATCAGGGGGAAACTTGGTCTACTATATCCCTCTCAATGACTTTTGCCAAACCGCCTAAAGCTCAGTAAATTCAGCAAAGTTCAGGGTTTTGGGGGTTAGAGGCATGCTCATCTCTTCAGAGGTCTATCCCGGATCCCTAGCTTAGGGCAGCGCCGAAGAACTCCACCGCTTCTGCCAACACGTCTAAAAAGCGATCCACCTCCGCCAACGTGTTGTACAGGTAAACACTGGCTCGGGCAGTGGATTGTACTCCCAAATAGCGATGGAGGGGTTGAGTGCAGTGGTGCCCCGCTCGAACGGCAATGCCTTGCTCATCCAGCAAAGTAGACAGGTCATGGGGATGGACAGCCTCCACCGAAAAGCTAACCAGCCCTGCCCGTCGCGCCGGATCCTTGGGGCCATAAACCCTAATACCCGCTATGCGCTGGATCCCGTCCAACAGGTGGGTAATCAACCTTTGTTCATGGGCATGAACCCGCTCCAGACCGATCTGGCTCAAGTAATCTACGGCTGCCCCCAGCCCCACCGCCTGGGCAATCGCCGGCGTACCAGCCTCAAATTTGTGGGGGATATCCGCATAGGTGGCGTGATCCCAGTACACATCGGCGATCATCTCTCCCCCACCCAAAAAAGGGGGCATCGCTCGCAGCAGCTCCCGCCTGCCGTAGAGGACGCCAATCCCCGTTGGGCCACACATCTTGTGCCCCGAAAAGGCCAACCAATCGCAATCCAGCGCCTGGACATCCACAGGCATGTGGGGCACGCTCTGGCAGGCATCCAGCAGAACCTTGGCCCCGTAGCGATGGGCCAGCTCAGTCATCTCCTGGACGGGATTGATGGATCCCAGCATGTTGGAGACCTGGGTTACCGCCACCAAGCGGGTGCGGTCGCTGAGCAAAGACCGGTAGTGCTCCAGATCAAGCTCTCCCTCTGGCGTGATCTGGATGAACTTGAGGTGGGCTCCCGTCTTCTGGGCCACCCATTGCCACGGGATCAGGTTGCTGTGGTGCTCCATCACCGAGAGGACGATCTCATCCCCCCGCTCCAGATGGCTCAAGCCCCAACTGTAGGCCACCAGATTGATGGCTTCGCTGGCATTGCGGGTGTAGATGATCTCCTGAGGAGAAGGCGCGTTCACAAACCGAGCGATCTTTTCCCGCGCCCCCTCATAGGCATCTGTGGCTTCGTTGCTCAGCGTATGCACCCCGCGATGCACGTTGGCGTTGCAGTGTCGATAGTAATGATCCATCGCCTGCAGGACTGCCAGTGGCTTTTGAGAAGTGGCGGCATTGTCAAAGTAGATTAGCGGGTGGCCGTTGACCTGGCGCTGCAAAATCGGAAAATCTGACCGCACCTGGGCAGCCAGATCGAAAGAATGGTCAAGCTTGAGAGAAGAAAGGGGGGATACCGCCATGGTCTGCGCAAAAAGCCTGCTTCCCTCAGTATGACATCGCTTCCGGCCAGCCTTCGGCAAACCCATCCGCCCAATCCCTTCCAGCATCCAGGGATCCCTTCCTCCCTGACCTGAAAGCGAAGCTTGTCACAAAATGTAACTTTGTGTTAAGTTTGGTTACAGCAACCAATACGAGGTATTAGCAATGCAATCGTCTCCCAGAATCCCTTCTCGTCTGGACTCCGCTTCTGTTGCCCAGTACTACGACACCACCAACGACTGGATCCCAGGCTGGACGGAGCAAGCGGAGCGTTGGAATGGACGCTTGGCCATGTTGGGCTTGGTGATCAGCATTGCTACAGAAGCGGTGCTGGGCCACAGTGTTTTTGCCAGCACTCTCGCCCAGTGGCTAGGTCTGCAATAACCTGCAATAATTTGTCGAAGAACTTTTCGGTAGAGCCACATTGGACATCTCACAGACTTTCTCTTCGGCTTTGAGATGTTACAGCTCTACCCTTTTTGGGAGCTTTTTCACCCTTCAATCCCTATCTCGACAGTCCGATGATGCTTGACAATCCCTTCCTCCCCTACATTGCCGTCATGGTGGCCGGGCTGGTGGCCGCTGTTGTGATTGGCTCGATGGCTTTCTTCAACTCCAAGCGCCCTGCTGGCTGGGAAGGCGCCGGTCGCCCGCGGTACGTGCCGCAGTACGGTCAAGACGGCGATACCCCGCCGGAGTGGGAGATTGGCTGGACGGAGAAGGCCGAGCGATGGAACGGACGGCTGGCCATGCTGGGGTTTGCCATCAGTGTTGTGGTAGAGGCCATAGTGGGCCACAGCGTGTTTGCCTCTGCACTGGGGATCCGCTGATTCCAGTTGAAAGCTGTCTGATGGCTGGAAGAATTGGAAAATGGCAGCCGGAGAGCTCCGCCTCTCTTCTTCTGGCTTTGACTAAGCCTTTGCCAGTACCCCAAGCTGGAGCTGGCCGCAGATGCAAGTCACTGCTGGCCTTCAGCCTTTACCACTGGATAATCTTTTTCTGAACGGCTGTCATACACATGGCAACGCGAGCATTGATCTCATCCTCAGAGCCGAAAATATCTAGCTTTTCTTTGAGCCTTTGGATACAGTTTTGTACGGTCTTCTTGCTGGTGTGAATGCGATCGGCAATGGCTTGGTCGGTGAGGGCTTCTTTGCAGAGCAAATTCAAGACCTCAATTTCTCGTTCCGTCAGCTTCGTAAGACCGCGCAACTCCCGCGGCATGCGCAATTCTCCATTGAGGGCACTTTTGGCCCCCTCCAGAAACACGGTGCGCCGTTCCATTTTGTTGACCGCGGCAAACCCACCCTGGTGTTTGCTGATCAGGCCCACCAATGGAGTGAGCAGCAGCGGCTCGCTGGAATAGGCCATCACATTCAAGGTGGGGTAGTTCTCAAAGATATGGCGCAGGAACTCTAGGCCAGGCTCGGCAGACTGCTCTCCGCTGGTTTGACCATAGAGCAGATCGGCTACAACCAAGTCCGGTTGTTCCCGCTGCAGGCGTAGGATGGCGTCCATGGGATTGGTGACCGTAATACATTGAGCATCTGCTGCAATACGTTGCAGCCACTCACAGTTGTTTTGAGCCACCTCTGGATGATCTTCGACGATCAAAAACTTGAGCGGGGCAGTGGGGCTTTCAACCTCGGACATCAATCCACTCCTCTAGTCCAGCCTTGCAGTTTATCCTCTGCCGGGCGGGCTTGACTGAAAACTGAAATAGGTTCACCAGCAAAGCTCCCAGCAGGTTACCCCAGTGTAGCCTCAGGTAGGGGCTTAGAGGTGAGCCTGGGGGGGTGGCAAAGGACAGGTTAGGCTAGAGGGTGACGTCGACTGGATCTTAACTGTGGTACCCCTGCAAGATCGCAACCCAACCACCCGCACAGCCTATGTCACTTATGCCTTGGTGATCGTTAACATCTTAATTTTTCTGTACCAGCTAACCCTGTCGCCACAAGAGCTGGCAGCTTTTTTCCGAGAGTGGGCAGTGGTACCGATAGAGTTGACGGCCAGTTTTCGAGGGGAGCTCACCTCTTCGTCGCGTCCAGAATGGGTAACCCTATTCACCTCACAATTTCTGCATGGGGGCTTTCTCCACATTGGCGGGAACATGCTTTTTTTGTGGGTTTTCGGCAACAACGTTGAGGATCGCTTGGGCCATGTGCGCTACCTCATCTTTTACCTGGCTTGCGGAGCTTTGGCTGCGCTAACGCAGTGGTTTTTCGATATGGGATCCCCCATTCCTTCACTGGGGGCAAGCGGCGCTATTGCCGGCGTATTGGGAGCGTATATTTTGCGCTTTCCACGGGCCGAGATCCTAACCTTGGTGCCCTTGGGTATTTTCATCACAACCCTCTACGTTCCGGCTTGGGTGTTCCTGGGCTTTTGGTTCATCCAGCAAGCTTTCTACGGCATTGCCAGCCTACAGACGCCTACCAATATCGGTATGCAGGGTGGGGGAATTGCTTACTGGGCCCATGCGGGCGGTTTTGTGTTTGGGGCCATTTTGGGGCCGCTGATGGGGTTGTTTTCCGGCAAAAGCCCTTATGACCGCCAAATGACTTGGCAACAACGTGACAGGGATCTGTTTTGATTTGATCAGCTTTGATACTTTCTCAGTCTATTGTTAATCGGATAGCAGCGTGATGGGAGAAAGCCATGGTCAGTCTATCTGCCAAGCCTCTAACTCTGGAAGACTTTCTACAACAGCCGGAAACTCAGCCCGCCAGCGAGTTCATCAAAGGAGAAATTATCCAGAAGCCCATGCCACAGGGAAAACATAGCCGTCTCCAACTAAAACTGGGTAGCTTCATTAACGAGATGTTGGAGCCTTCTCAACTGGGAATGGCATTTCCAGAGCTGCGCTGCACCTTCGCCGGATACGCGATTGTGCCCGATATTTCTGTGATCCCCTGGGATCGGATCCCTGTAGATGAAGATGGCACCATTCAAAATCTCATCCCCTTTTGCCCGGATTGGATGATCGAGATTTTCTCTCCTGATCAAAATCCAATGAAGCTGGTCAAAAAAATCTTGATCGGCCTGGATCACGGCTGCCAAATGGGGTGGATCGTGGCTCCCGAAGAAAGGGTTGTTTTCGCCTACCCTGCCGGGCAGCAGCCGACGGTGCATGAGGATCCCCAAGAGGTGATCCCCACTCCTGCGTTTGCCCAAGGGATCCAACTGACAATCGCAACTTTGTTCGGCTGGATGCAAGTTCAAGCTGGCGAGAGCCACAAGTCCAATGCGGGATAGAAAAAGAGTGGATCCCTTTCCGACCCTCAGTTCTCATCTCAATTCAACATTATTATTCAGTTGTTGTAGAGGGCAGGAGCTTGGGCAACCGTCTCACCAGTTTGAGGCAGCTCCTGCCGCAGCAGCGCCACCAAGGCGTTGGTGGATTGGTCGTAGAGGCTGGTCACCAGCTTGGGGTAGAGCCCAATGCCAATGATGGGGATCAACAGGCAGGCGATGATGAACACCTCGCGTGGCTCAGCATCTACCAATTCTTCGTGTTCGGTGAGCTCTTTGTTCTCCGGGCCAAAGAAAATCTGCCGCAACATCGACAGCAGGTAGATGGGGGTCAGGATCACCCCAACTGCTGCCAGGAAAACCACCACCAACCGGAAGGGGAGAGAGTAGGCATCGGTGGTGGCCATGCCGATAAACACCATGATCTCGGCCACAAAGCCGCTCATGCCGGGTAGGGCTAGCGAAGCCAGGGAGCAGGCGGTGAACATGGAGAAGATCTTGGGCATCTTCAGGCCAACGCCGCCCATTTCCTCCAGCTCCAGCGTATGGGTGCGGTCGTAGGTGGCCCCCACCAAAAAGAACAGGCTGGCCCCGATCAGCCCGTGGGAGATCATCTGCAGCATGGCGCCGCTCATGCCGATCTCCGTCAGGGATCCGATACCGATGAGCACGAAGCCCATGTGGCTGATGGAAGAATAGGCGATCTTCCGTTTCAGGTTGCGCTGGGCAAAAGAGGTGAGGGCGGCAAAGATGATGTTCACCACCCCCAGCACGATCAGCACTGGCGCAAAGTAAAGATGAGCATCCGGCAGCATGCCCGCATTCATGCGCATCAGGGCATAGCCCCCCATCTTGAGCAGGATCCCGGCCAGCAACATGTGCACCGGCGCAGTGGCCTCGCCGTGGGCATCGGGCAGCCAAGTGTGCAAGGGGAAAATGGGCAGCTTCACCCCATAGGCAATGAGGAAGGCCCCATACATCAGCAGTTGGAAGGTGAGCGGATAGGTCTTGTGGGCCAGATCCGTCATGTCAAAGCTGATGGGATCCCCGTAGAAGGCCATGGCCAGACCTGCCACCAAGATAAACAGGGAGCTGAGGGCCGTGTAGAGGATGAACTTGGTGGCCGCATAGAGGCGGTTTGCCCCACCCCAAATGGAGAGGAGCAAGTACACCGGGATGAGCTCCAATTCCCACATCAGGAAAAACAGCAACATGTCCTGCACGGCAAACACCCCGATCTGCCCGCCATACATGGCCAGCATCAAAAAGTAGAAGAGGCGAGGTTTGAGGGTGACCGGCCAAGCGGCCAAGATGGCCAGCGTGGTAATAAACGCCGTGAGCAGGATCAGGGGCATGGAGAGGCCATCAGCCCCCACCGACCAACTCAAGCCCACTTGGGGTACCCAGGTGTAGCGCTCCAGCAGTTGCAAACCTGTCTGGCCGGGATCGTAGCCAACATAGAAGCCGGCCAGCAGAATCAGCAGATCCGTGACTGCAATGAACAAAGCAAACCAGCGGATCCGCTCGGCCAACTTTTGTGCGTAGGCGCGGGTACTGGGATCCCCAGCCGGTGCTGGGATCAGGGGAATAAATAGGGCGGCCAACACAGGGTAAGCGATGACCGTGGTCAGCCAAGGAAACTCGTGCAAGCTGGGCAGCGCCATGGATGTAACCTCGCTTGTGCCATACCATCAGGGGGATCCCTGCCGGCTGCAATCCGACAGCCCTTTACCAGAATCGCCCTTGAGTATCTATGCTTAGCAAATCTACAGGATTATCTTAAGGCTCCCTCTCCCTTTGCGTTGGGATCCCTGGGATGGAGCAGATGCATGGGTGGATGTTGTACCCGAAAATCAAAATATAGTCTTCCACTGTTCTCACAAGGTAACCGATCTCATCATGCCTCAGCCCAAACTGATCATCCACGGCGGAGCCGGCAGCGCCCTGGAAGGGGAAAGCAGCCTGGAAAAAGTGAGGGGATCCCTGCAGCAGGTGGTGGAGAGCACCTACGAGCTGCTGTTGGCTGGGCAGAGTGCCGAGGCGGCGGTGATGCATGCCTGCCAGTTGCTGGAGGATGATCCGCTCTACAATGCCGGGACGGGGTCGGTCTTGCAATCGGATGGGCAAATCCGCATGAGCGCCGCTCTCATGAACGGGGCCACCCAGTCTTTTAGCGGGGTGATCAACGTCAGCCGAGTTCAGCATCCCATCCTCATGGCCCAGGCTCTGCAATCAAGCCCGGATCGCGTGGTGGCCGAACAAGGGGCAGCAGAGCTGGCGCGGGAGCTGCAGTTGCCGGTCTATGACCCGGCCACTCTCAAGCGGGTTCAAGAGTGGGTGCAGTTGCGCCAAACCCATCCCCCAACTAGGGTTCTCACTGCTCTGGCCATGGGCACGGTGGGGGCGGTGGCGCTGGATCAACAGGGGCAAATCTGTGCCGGCACCTCCACCGGCGGGCGGGGGTTTGAACGGGTGGGGCGAGTAAGCGATTCGGCCACTCCAGCGGGAACCTATGCCAGTGCGGCGGCGGGGGTCAGTTGTACTGGTGTCGGGGAAGATATTTTGGATGAGAGCTTGGCGGCGCGGATTGTGATTCGAGTGGAAGATGGCCTCAGCCTGAAGGCTGCCATGGCCAAGTCTTTTCAAGAGGCCCGCCAACGTCGCCGCTCCTTTGGGGCCATTGCTCTATCGCGCTCGGGCGAGATTGCTTGGGATACCACCACCGACCTACTGCTGGCCGCCTATCACGATGGGCAGGGGATCGGCTTGACGATCTAAACTTCTAGCCGGGCTTGCGGGATTAGACCTGGACAAGCCTGAGGCGGTTGGATAAGAGTAGGATAAGAGTAGAAATAGTACTTAAACAAACCAAGTCTGCCCCCTGGCGGGCCACTGTAGAGCGTTTATGGCACTTCACGCGGAGTTGCACCGTCATTTGGGCGGTTCGGTTGTCCCCCGAATTCTGTGGCGCTATTTTCACCGCCAGGGATCCCCTTTGGCAGAGCGCTTTCCCACCTATGCCGAGTTTGAGGAGTTCTACACCCGCCCGCGCAACACCCTCGAGGATTACCTGGAGCTGCACACGCTGGTGGAACAGGTGCAGACCCTGGAAACCCTGCCCTATTTTATCTACCGCCTGCTGCGGGGAGCCTACATCTTTGAGGATCTGGCCTACCTAGAGATTCGCTACACCCCCTACCTGCGCACGGATCCCAGCCTGGATGAGGCGGAGCGCCTCAAGCAGATGCGCCAGGTAATCGAGACGGTGGGGCAGGCCAGCCAGCAGCGGGAGTATCCCATCGTCACCACCCAGATCGTCTGTTTGCACTCGCGCTTGCCCAGCCACATCAACCGGGCCATGGTGGAAGCTGCCGCTGAGTCGGAGTATGTGTGTGCCATCGACCTGGCCGGGGGAGACAAGCCCTACGGCGAACGGATGGACGAGTGGATTGAGCTGTTCAAGTATGCGCTGGCCCGCGGCCTGAAAACCACTGCCCACCTGTACGAAACTTTGGATGGCTGCTACCCACAGTTGCTGCCCTATGTCTCGCGGATCGGCCACGGCATTCAGATCCCTCTCCACTATCCAGAATTGCTGCCGGAGCTGGCGCGGCGAGGCCAATGCCTAGAAGTTTGTCCCACCACCTATCTAAAAACGGGAACCCTGCCCAGTTTGGAGCCCCTCAAGATTGTCTTTGACCGCTGCTTTGAGGCGGGGGTGGATATCGCCATCTGCACCGACAACGCCGGCTTGCACAATGTGCGGCTGCCGTTTGAGTACGAAAACCTGCTAACCCACGACATTATCGATTTCGAGCAGCTCAAACACTGCCAGGAAGCAGCCTTTCGTCACGCTTTTGCCTGGCCCTACAAGGGGCGTCCGGCCTCATTGTTGTCGGAGTTACAGCAGGGGGTATCTGCTTCTTTGGTGGCTCTCTGATCCCCTCAGCGGGATGGAGTCCTTGTTTTTCATCCCGACTTCTCGAAAACAGGGAAGGGATCCACAGCAGAGCCGGGGGCAATTTTCGCAAGGGAAATAACGGCTTGGATCCCTTGTGCAGAGCGATGCTGAGCGGCATCTGAGGGTGGATAGAGCCCGACAGAATCCAATGCTGAGTCTACTGAGCCAAACATGAAGGTTTATATCAGCGCTGATATCGAGGGGATCGCCGGCATCAGCCATTGGGATGAGGCCACCATCGGCCAGCCGGGTTACGAGGCATTCCGAGAGCAGATGACCCGAGCAGTGATCGCGGCTTGTGAGGGATCCCTGGCTGCCGGAGCCACGCAGATCACGGTCAAAGATGCCCATGACTCCGGGCGGAACCTCATCCCCGAACGGTTGCCGGAGCCGGTGCAACTCATCCGCGGTTGGAGCGGCCACCCCTACTGTATGGTGCAAGAGCTGGATCGCAGTTACAATGCCCTGATCTTGATCGGCTATCATGCCCGCGCCGGTTCTGCTGCCAACCCCCTCGCCCACACCTACACCACCGAAGTTAGCCAAATCCGACTGAACGGCCAGGCCATCGCCGAGTTTCACCTGGTCAGCCTCACGGCTGCCTATGAGGGAGTCCCGGTTGTGTTTGTAGCCGGAGATGCGGAGGTGTGTGCTGAAGCAAAAGCTTATGACGCCCAAATCGAGACGGTGGTCACCCACAAAGGGATAGGCCAGTCGGTCATTACGCCACATCCGCAGCAGGTTCTACAGGCCATCCGCCAAGGTGTAGAGGGATCCCTGAGGCGGCTGCCGGCCTACCGGCCTCGCCCACTGCCGGATCACTTTCAATTGGAAGTGGACTACAAGGATCCCGCTCGGGCCTACCGCAAGTCTTTTTATCCCGGCTGCCGGTGGATTGCCGATTCCACGGTTCGGCTGGAAGTTTCCGACTGGTTTGAGGTGTTGCGGGCTTTGGAGTTTATTGTGCTCACCTAGCCGCGACCGATGGGGATCCAAGCGGCATCTCGATGAGGCGAGCGGCGGCTTCCCTGAGGCTGGTCTCGGAAAGGTCGGACAGCTCAATCCGGGCCCGAAGGCGATTGAAGTTTTGCTGCAGCCCGTGCCGATAGGTGGGGTCATAGTGCTGCTCCAGCAACTCCTGCACAAACTGCGGCCAGTCTTGGGCGTCGATCAGCTCAAACCAATGCTGCAGGCGGGCCTGGCCAAGACGGGACTTCAGAGGCAGCAATTTTTCCTTTAGCGCTTGGGGGTGAGCAATCCAGTGGGGATAGTGGGCGATTAACCCCTTCACCCGCTCCTCTAGAGGCAACTGCACTTCGACACAGTCGGCTTGGGTAAGGGCTTGCCAAAGGGCAGGCGGCAGATGGAGCTGGCCCACTTTGGCACTCTCAGCTTCTACCCAGACTGGCTTGGCGGGATCCCACCGGAGAAAAACCTGCACCAGTTGACTTTCAAAGCTCTTCTGACTGGGCTGTGGCACCCCCCACTCGGCCCCCAGAAGGGATCCCCGGTGACAGGCCAGCTTTTCCAGATCGAGAACTTGGGATCCCTGTTGGCGCAGATGGTGAAGCAACTGGGTTTTGCCGCTCCCTGTTGGTCCGCAGAGCACTCGGTAGGTAAATTCCTGGGGCAAGATCTGCAGCTGTCGGCGCACCCAGGCCCGGTAGGTTTTGTAGCCACCTTGCAAAACCGTAACCTGCCAGCCCACCTGGGACAACACCAATGCCAAGCTGGCAGAGCGCTGCCCTCCCCGCCAGCAGTAGATTAGGGGCCGGTAATCGCGATCTTTATCGGCAAAATGGGTTTGCAAGTGGCGACTGATGTTCTGGGCCACCAAGCTTGCCCCTCGTTTGCGGGCTGTAAAGGGATCCACCTGCTTGTAGAGCGTGCCCACCTCCGCCCGTTCTGTATCGTAGAGTACAGGCAAGTTGATGGCTCCCGGCCAATGATCCTCTGCGAACTCTGCCGGAGAGCGCACATCGATAATTTCGCTGTAGGTGTGCAGCCAGGGCTCTGCAGTGAAGTGAATCGGAGGAGACACAAACCTGTGGATGGAAATGGCAAGCTAGCGCAATCTTGAACAGTTTCTAGCTTAGCAACGCTGCTGCTCAAGGAAGCCCAGGGCTAACCCTAGCCTATCCCCTCGCAGGTGGACTTCTCGCTTTTCCAGAAGTTTAGGCAAGGTCTCTGGAACATGCAGGATGCCATTTGCCGCTCTCAAAAAAGTTATAGAGGTTTTCAGGCTCTCCAGGTGCCACCTCAGATAGAAAGGTGAGCTCGGACTTTTTCTTCGTCCATTTGGTCAGTCGGCCCCTCCATGATAAGGGATCCATTTTCCATAAGATAAAAGTAATCGGCCAGACTTTGGGCAAACTCAAAATACTGCTCCACCAGCAACACCGAAACGCCCCGCTCCTTTTGAATACGGGTGATGGCTTCTTCAATCTCGATGATGATGGAGGGTTGGATCCCTTCTGTAGGCTCATCCAGGAGCAAAAGTTTGGGCTCTGCCACCAAAGCTCTGGCGATGGCCAGTTGCTGCTGCTGCCCACCGCTCAAATCCCCACCCAGCCGTTTAAGAAAAGAACGCAGAATTGGGAATAGGTCATAGACAAACTCAGGTATGGTCCGTTCTCTGTCCGGTGCCGCTTCTAGCCCCACCAGCAGGTTTTCCTCAACCGTTAGGCGGGGAAATATCTCTCGACCTTGGGGTACATAGCCGATACCGGCACGGGCTCGCCAATTGGGAGGGTAATGGTTGATAGGACGGCCCTCAAAAGCAATTTTGCCTGTGCAGTCTTTCAGAAGTCCCATCAGGGCTTTAAGTGTGGTGGTTTTGCCCATACCATTGCGGCCCAGAAGGCAAACCGCTTGGCCGGGAAAGATCTTAAAAGAGAGATCCTTCACAATTAAACTCTGACCATAGTAAACCCTCAAGTTGGAGACCTCCAGGAGAGGCCCGGATCCATCTCGGGATAAGTTTTGTGTTGCGGTCGCGTTTTCCGTATTCATAGGCCTGCGCATGAGTCGATTAGATACAGAGCTATAGCCTCTTTGCTTAGTTTTTCCCCTTGTGGGATCCGAGATAGACCTCAATCACTCGCGGGTCGTTTTTCACATCCTCAAAGGTACCTTCGCACAGCACCGAGCCTTGGTGTAAAACGGTAACCTTGCGGGCAATTTGTCGGACAAACACCATGTCATGTTCGATCACCAAAATGGTGTGGCTTTGGGCTAAGGATTGAATTAACTCTCCTGTAGCTTCTGTTTCTTTGTCCGTCATCCCGGCCACGCATTCATCCAGCAGCAGCAAATCCGGATCTTGAGCAATCACCATGCCGATCTCCAGCCATTGCTTTTCTCCGTGGGAAAGCAGCCCTGCCGGAACCCGATCCTTACGGCTGAGGCCAATGGTTTCCAAAAGAGCATCCGTTTTTTCTCGCAGATGCTTTTTGCCCAATAGGGTGGAAAAAACCCTTTTGTCAGGGTTGAGGGATAGCTCCAAGTTTTCTCGCACGCTCAAGTTTTGATAGACCCGCGGCGTCTGAAACTTGCGCCCAACACCCAAAATCGAGATCTCGTGTTCCTTGAGCTTGGCCAGATCCTTTCCTTTGAACAGCACCCGGCCTCGGGTGGGCTTAACCTTGCCCGTCAGCACATCGAGAAATGTAGTCTTACCCGCCCCATTGGGACCGATGACCACCCGCAGCTCCCCTTCCTCCAGAGAGAAGTTCAACCCATCTAAAGCCTTAAAGCCGTCGAAGCTGACGGTGAGATCCTGAGTTTGTAAAATTTGTCGGGTGGCGGTGGGAGCTGCAGTAAGCATGGGGATCACATCCAAGAACGGAAAGGGCAGAGGGCGAACAGGGTTCTCAACCCATCAAACTCAACCCATCAAATAAATAAGAGAGGACACTTGGCATCGCTGGCTTACCCATCAGATCTGGGATCCTTTTACTCTGAACTTGCACCTTGCGTATGATGCACATCGACAGAAAGCCAGATTTAAGCTGGGGAAGTATCTGCCAAGCGCCTGCGCCAAAGCTGGACAGTGACCCAAAGCTGCCTGCCTTGGGTGCGCACCCAACCCACCAGTCCATCCGGCAACACCAGCACCACCAGCAGGAACAATCCCCCTTGGAAAAACAACCAAATTTCGGGAAAATTTTCGCTCAGCAAGCTCTTGGCAAAGTTAACCAACAGAGCCCCCAGCACCGCCCCCACCAAACTGGCCCGACCGCCCACCGCCACCCAGATTACCATCTCAATGGAAAAGGGAACGGCCATCGCATTGGGAGAGATGATCCCAGTTTGCAAGGTAAACAAAGCTCCGGCAACACCCGCCAGGGCAGCAGACACGGCAAACACCAGAACTTTAAAGCCGGTGGGATTGTAGCCGGAAAAACGAACCCGCGGCTCGTCATCTCGAATGGCTACCAGGATCCGACCGAATAGGCCGCTGGTCAGCCAACGACAGAGAAGGTAAGCCAAAACCACCGCCAGAACTGTAGTGACATAGACAGCGAAGCGCATCTCGGACGAGTTGACATCCAGGCCAAACAAAGTCTGGAAGTTGGTCAGGCCGTTGGTGCCGTTGATTAAGCGCTGTTGGCCGTTGAAGAAGTTAAAGAAAATGATCGTGGTGGCCTGAGTTAAAATGGAAAAATAAACCCCTCGGATGCGATTTCTCACCACCAAATACCCCAGGGCTGCCGCCACCAAAGCCGGGATCAAGACCACAGCAACAGCCGTAAACGGAAACGAATAAAAGGGATACCAAAACCAGGGCAATTCCGTTACCCCATAGAGGCTGAAAAACTCCGGTATCTGACCTTCCGGCAATTGCAATTTCAGGTGCATCCCCAGAGCGTAGCCCCCCAAGGCGAAGAACACCCCATGTCCCAGACTGAGCATGCCGGTATAGCCCCAGATGAGGTCGATTCCCAAAGCTACAATGCTGAGGGCCAGAAACCGCCCCAACAAGTTGAGCCGAAAGCCAGACAGCACAGTTGGGGCCACAAAGATCAAGGCCAGCACCAAAACGATGAGGATCCCGGCCTCCCACAGAAGCTTGCGAGAAGAATTGGGATCCCCACCCGCGGCGGGAGCAGCCACTTCATGATCAGCACGGGGGGAATGAACCAGTTTCATGGGCTTTGTGAGGGAGTAGAAGATGGAGAGTCTGGTCCTAGAGTTTTCGCCAAGCGAGATCATTCCCTAGGCATCCACCATACGACCTTTTTCGGGGAAAAGGCCACGGGGTCGCACCTGCAAAAAGGCCACGATCAAAGCAAAGACCATCACCTTGGCCATGCTCGTGGTGGCAAAAAAGTTGAGGGTATCGGTCAGGATGGGCACGTTGGGAAAAATCAAAGCCAGCGTCCCGGAACCGATGACAAAGTTGGCAATCCCGATCCCAAGCGCTGCCACAATGCTGCCCAAAAGCTTACCGACACCCCCCACGACGACCACCATAAAGGTATCCACGATGTAGTTTTGGCCGGTGTTCGGCCCCACGGATCCCAGCAGGCTGACCGCTACGCCGGCCACTCCCGCCAGACCCGAGCCGATGGCAAAGGTAAGGGCATCCACCTTTTGCGTGGGGATCCCTACACAGGCACTCATGGCCCGATTCTGGGTAACCGCCCGGATGCGCAGCCCCCAGCGGGTGCGCTGCAAGAAGAAGTACAGCCCTAGGATGCAGAAGACAGTGAGGGCGATGATAAACAGGCGGGTATTGGGCAAAAACAGGCTGCCCACCGGGATCCCACCCCCCAGCCAACGGGGAGCGGTCACATCTTTGTTCTGGGCTCCAAACCAGGGTTGAGTGACTGCTAAAGCATAGGTTTGCGCCAGCACCCGCCCCCCCACCGCTGCAATTGCCGTGGAAAGCACCAGTAGCAGCGCCAGCGTCCACCTTTTGAGGCGCGGCCAATCCGTTCGCCTGGCCAAGAGCCACCAGCCGCCAAAAAAGAGCACCGCGAAGGCCCCCAAGCGGAAAGCCAGCACCCAATTGACGCTGCGCACAAACTGCTGCAGGATCAGGCTCACACCCCAAGTGGCCAGAAGGGTTTCCAGCGGTCGGCCATACAAAAAGCGAATCACCCCCCGCTCCAGGGCTAGTCCCACCAGAGCAGTGACGGCAAAGGCAGCTACCAAAGCTGGAAAGATGTACAAATCCCGCCAGGGATCCCCTAGGGGACGAAAGGCATTTTGAACCACAAAAGTGGTGTAGGCCCCCAACATCATCAGCTCCCCATGGGCCATGTTGATGACCCCCATGAGGCCGAAAACAATGGCCAAGCCCAGAGCGGCTATTAGCAAGACGGTGCCGATGCTAAGGCCGTTAAACAAGCTATCCAAGAGCAAGGTCATCGGCAGGGGATCCTCCTTCCAACTAAACTAGGGAGGCTAACCGAGCATCTAGGCGGGATCCCCGACCCTATCCAAACGGCAAGGGATCCCAGCCCTGGCCAGGACTAGCTGACTTTGACTTTGTAGCGACCGCCCTTGGCCGGATCTGACCAATCGCAGGCAAAGCCCTTGGTCTCTGCCACAAACTGGTTCCAGGGCTGCGGCTCCACGGCATCCGTAGAAAAGATGACATCAAACAAACCGTCAGAGCGCACCTGGCCGATCCGCACATACTTGGTCAGGTGGTGATTGGTGTTCATGGTTACCAAGCCTTCTGGGGCATCAAAGGTCTGGCCATAGGCTGCCTGCCGCACGGCGTCGATTTCCACTGTTCCCGCTTTTTCCACTGCCTGCTTCCAGATGTAAACCATGATGTAGGCGGCTTCCATCGGGTCGTTGGTGACGCGGTTTTGGCCGTATTCTGCCTTGAAAGCTTCCACAAACTTCTTGTTGGCAGGCGTATCCACCGTCATAAAGTAGTTCCAGGCGGCGAAGTGCCCTTCCAAGAATTCGGGGCCGATGGCCTGTACCTCTTCTTCAGCAATGCTGACGGACATGGAAGGATAGCGATCTGGCCCCAGCCCTGCCCCTTCCAGTTGTTTGAAAAAGGCCACGTTGCTGTCGCCGTTCAAGCTGTTGTAGATCACACCGCCATTGGGAAGAGCGGCCCGGATCTTGCTGATGATGGGGGTAACTTCTGTGTTGCCCAAAGGCAGATAGTCTTCACCCACCACCTTGCCCCCCAGGGCTTCCAACTGGGCCTTGATGATGGTGTTGGCCGTGCGGGGGAACACGTAGTCGGATCCCACCAGGAAGAACTCTTTACCTTTATTGTTGAGCAGCCATTCCACGGAAGGCTCGATCTGCTGGTTGGGGGCAGCGCCGGTGTAGAAGATGTTTTTGGAGCACTCTTGTCCTTCGTACTGCACGGGATACCAGAGCAGGTGCTGCTTGGATTCAAACACCGGCAACACGGCTTTGCGACTGGCCGAAGTCCAGCAGCCGAATACCGTTGCCACCTTGTCCACATCGATCAATTTGGTGGCTTTCTCGGCAAAGGTTGGCCAATCGGAAGCCCCGTCCTCGATAATCGGCTCGATCTGCTTGCCCAAAACCCCACCGGCGGCATTGATCTCTTTGATAGCCAGCTTTTCCGCATCCACCACGCTGGTTTCCGAAATGGCCATGGTGCCGCTGAGGGAGTGCAAAATGCCAACGCGAATGGTCTCTCCCTGGGCGTAGGCGGGCACGGATCGCTTCACCCAGATCTGCGGCCCTAGGGCAGCCCCGGCTCCGGCCAGAGCGCCCATTTTCAGCACTTGACGACGATTAAATGATAGAGCCATCGGTGATCTCCGAAACGAAGTGAGTGCAAAGGGTATTAAAAAGTCCAGTTGTTGCAGCAGCCCGGCCAACAGAGGGAAACACTTAGCTCATCACCTCGCCCATGTGTTAAATTTGCCCAACTGCAGTCGGCTGAGGCTTTCACCGAATGCCTTCCCAACATCAACAGAGGAAAAGGCTAATCCTGCAGTCGAGAAAGCGTTGTGCATCCCTGTTGCCTTAACGTGTTCCATCAAACCCATTCAGCCCGGAGAGAATTGTATCGCGGGATACCTTTTCCCAGAATCCGAGCCTGTTCTCGGCTCCCTTTCCCCACAGGCTGTAGGCAAAGGCAGGGATCCCTTGCTGCCGGCATAATAGGGGTTCTGGGGTCGAGAATTAGTTGAGAGTTAACAGCTTAGAGTTAACAGCTTATGGTGCAGCAGGCCGGCTATGGATCTTGGCGATCCCCGATTACCGCTGACCTGGTGGTGACGGGATCCCTGCGCTTGGGACAGATGGTTTGGGATCAGGGGGATCTCTACTGGACGGAGGGTCGCCCACAAGAGAAGGGGCGAAACGTGCTGATGCGGTGCTCTGCCGACGGGATCCCTGTGGAACTCACGCCAGCACCCTTCAATGTGCGGACGCGGGTGCATGAGTATGGGGGTGGAGCTTATTGGGTGTCGGCAGGGGTAGTGTATTTTTGCAACTTCGCTGACCAACGGCTCTACCGCCTGCTGCCGGGTTCGGATCCCCAGCCCCTGACGGAAGCAGGCCCCTATCGCTACGCCGACGGGGTGGTGGATCGGGCGCGTGGACGCATCCTCTGTGTGCGGGAGGATCACAGCCGCCAGGGAGAGCCGGAAAACAGCCTTGTCTCGATTGACTTAGCAAGTGGATCCCAGCAGATTTTGGCCTCTGGGCACAATTTCTACGCCAACCCTCGCCTCAGCCCCGATGGCCAGACCTTGGTATGGCTGACCTGGGATCACCCCCAGATGCCCTGGGATGGGACGGAACTGTGGCGAGCAGAGGTGGCAGCAGATGGCACTCTAGGAGAGCCCCAAAAGCTAGCCGGTGGCCCTGCCGAGTCGATCTTCCAGCCCCAGTGGTCACCGGAGGGGGATCTCTACTTTGTTTCGGATCGCAGCGGCTGGTGGAACCTCTATCGCTGGGATCCCCAGGGCCCCATTCCCCTCTGCCCTATGGAAGCGGAGTTTGGAGAGCCGCAGTGGGTGTTTGGCCTGAGCACCTACGGCTTCTGTGGCGATGGGCGCATCCTGGCCTGTTATGAACAAGACGGGCTGTCTCATCTGGCTTATCTGGATCCCCATTCAGGACAGTTGGCAGGGATCCCCTTGCCCTACACCCAGATCAGCGGTTTGCAGGTAAGTGGGGAAAAAGCCGCTTTCCTGGCCGGATCCCCGACGGAAGCCATAGCCTTGGTTTGTTTGGATTTGCCTTCTGGACAGGTGGAAGTGGTGGCCCGTTCCAGCAGCGTGGCGGTGGATCCCGACTATCTGTCGATCCCAGAGCCCATTGTTTTTCCCACCGGTGGCGGCAAGGAAGTGGCCTACGCCTTCTTCTATCCCCCCAAAAACCGAGACTTTGTTGCCCCTGCTGGCGAAAAGCCACCCCTGCTGGTGAAAAGCCACGGCGGGCCCACCGGGGCGACGGCAGCCGTGCTCAACCTGGGGATCCAATACTGGACCAGTCGGGGGATTGCCGTTTTGGATGTGAACTACCGGGGCAGCAGCGGCTACGGACGGGCCTATCGGGATGCTCTCAAAGGCCGGTGGGGCCTGGTAGATGTGGAAGATTGCATTGCCGGATCCCAATTTTTGGCAGAACAGGGCAAGGTGGATGGGGAACGGCTGCTCATTCAAGGGGGCAGCGCTGGCGGCTATACCACGTTGGCGGCCTTGACCTTCCACAGGGTCTTCCGAGCAGGTGCCAGCTACTACGGGGTGAGCGATCTGGAAGCCCTAGCCCAGGAGACCCACAAGTTCGAGTCTCGCTACTTGGACAGCCTCATTGGCCCCTACCCAGAGCGGCGGGATCTCTACCGGGAGCGTTCCCCCATTCATCACCTGGAGGGCCTCAATTGTCCGGTTATCTTCTTCCAAGGGTTGGAAGACGCCATCGTGCCCCCCAATCAGGCGGAGAGGATGGTGGCAGCCCTACGGGCCAAAGGGATCCCGGTGGCCTATGTGCCTTTCGAGGGAGAGCAACACGGCTTTCGCCAGGCGGCCAACATCAAAAGGGCCTTGGAGGCAGAGCTTTACTTTTATGCCCAGGTGCTGGGGTTTCCGCTGGCAGAACCTCTTGAGCCGGTTCGGATCGAGAACTTGGACATCTGATGATGACTGCTCAATGGGTCGAATTAATGGCTGTGGGCCAACAGGTTGGGCTCGAAGACAGCCATCTCCAACCGAAACGGGATCCCCATGTGGGCCAGCCAGTCCTGCAGCGGATCATCGGCCAGCGCCAGGATCTGCCCTTGGGGGGAAACGTGGGCCGGACGGTGCCAGTTGCCCAGTTGATGAATCACTTGGCCCATCTGGATGGGGTTTTCAGGTTGAATCAAGAGCACCGGTTCGGGTTGGGCTCTGACCCGAATGTGTCGCTGCGCATCCGCATAGAGCAGATCCCCATCGTGAAGATGGGTGCCGCGGGGCAGCATCAGCTGGATCTCGGTGCCCCAGTCGCTCACCAGCCGTTGCCGGGATCGCTGGCGGTCGTGCCAAGTGAGGGCAACCACTTCCAAGTGGCCGGGGATCCCCTCTGACGGCTCGTCCAGCAGTTGCGTCACCGTAATGGCCGCGGGATCCTCTCCTGCAGCATGGGGATCTTCGCTCATGCCAGAGACTCCAGATATTGGCTGAGGTCTTCTTGAAGGCGAGAGAACTCCACCTCAGTGGAAAAGCGCAGCCCTTCCGTTTTCACAGTAACCAAGACCTTGGCTGCGTGGGGGCCAGCCCAGATGTTGGGGTTGCAGAACATCTCCAAGCTGAAATCTTCAGTAGGGTAACGAAACTCAACCGGCTCCTGAGGCTGCTGTCGGGAACGGATCTTGAGTCGCTCCAAGAGGATTTGCAGAGCCTTGTGCCATTGTTGTGCCACCTCTGGCGAAAGGGAGAAACTGGCCGAGCCGGTTGCGAAGTTGAGGGCAAACTGAGGAAAATGGGTAGTCATGGAGGCCCGTACCGTTCGCGAAGCGTCCTTTGGAGGGCAGCATTGGACAACAACAGTATCTTACGTCAGCTCTTGCTAATGGGCGTGGGCACAACCACTCTGCTGGCAGAACAGTTGAGAAAGGCTGCCGACGACTTGGTGCAGAAGGGGCAGCTCAACCCAGAAGAGGCATCCAATGTCATCAACAACCTGCTCAACCAGGTGAAAGCCGAGCAGAGCAACTTTGAATCCTATGTTCAGCGGCAGGTGCGCAACGTCCTGCAGGATCTGGGCGTGCCCCGCCAATCGGAAATGGACGAGCTGCGCGGGCGGCTGGATCGGCTGGAGCGGCAGGTGCGCAATTTGGAAAATCAGGTTTACCGCCGGTAGCCGAGCTGAGCCTTCCCCTTTTGCCGGCTTTCCTTTGCCGTTGGGCAGGGTTTTGCCGAACGTTGCGATACCCTGAAGTCCTCTCTGGGAGAATTCATCAAGTTCCTATGTCAAGCGAAGTTTTGACCGTCACAGGCCGAGGGATCCCCCTGCTGGGCAACGACATCGACACCGATCGGATTATCCCGGCCCGCTTTTTGAAGTGCGTCACCTTCGACGGCTTGGGCCAGCACGTGTTTGCCGACGACCGCGCCCAGGATCCCGGCCAACACCCCTTCGATCAGCCTCAGTACCAGGGAGCCCAGATCCTCGTGGTCAATGCCAATTTTGGCTGTGGTTCCAGCCGGGAGCATGCCCCCCAAGCGCTGGCCAAATGGGGGATCCGCGCTCTCATCGGTGAAAGCTTTGCCGAGATCTTCTTCGGCAACTGCTTGGCTCTAGGGATCCCTTGTGTTACGGCACCCCCGGCTGTGATTCAAGCCCTGCAGAAGGCGGTGGCGGAAAATCCCCAGCTCCAGTTGACGCTGGATCTGCCCAACAAACAGGTGCGCTGGGAGGCAAATACCGCTGCTGTGGAGATCCCCCAGGGAGCCTGGCAAATGCTGGTGCAGGGCACCTGGGACGCCACAGGACAACTGCTGGCCGCCCAAGCCCAGATTCAGCAAGTAGCCGCTTCTTTACCCTACGTGCGTTGGCAGCGAGCCCGTTGAGCAATCCTCTCCCCCCTGATACCCATACATGGCTGGGCAGTGCTGACCCAGATTTTCTGGATTTGGCGATCCGGGAGATAGAAGCTGCGGATCCAGAGGCTGCCGTGCAGCGGCTAAAGGAAGCACCTGGCTTGGTATGGGTGTGCAGCCAACGCTCATTTGCTGACCTGGCTGAGGCTTGGCAAGCTGACCCGCCCATTTTTTTACGCCACATCTGCCCCATTCACCAAGAACGGCGGCTGGCCGAGGGATCCTTAGTTGAATTGCGCCTTGATGGGGAAATGTTGGCAGCCATTGACCCCGCCCTCAGCTTTTCGGTTCAGACGCGCCTGTTTGGAGAGCCGGCTCTCAAGCCCTTCCAGGTCAATGAAACCCTGGCCGAACAGGTGATGGCAGCGGTGGGATCCCCCCTGGAGGTCAAAGACCCACAGCAGGTGATCTCGGTGGTGATCCTGGCTCAACCGATGGGCATTCGCGCTTGGCTGGGCCTATCCTTGGCTGCCCAGAACCTCTCCAACTGGGCCGGTGGGATCCATCGCTTTCGGCGGGATCCAGAGCAAATCAGCCGCTCCGAGTTTAAGCTGCTGGAGGCCATCCAGGTGTTTCAGATTCCCTTGGTGCCGGGGGGACAGGCTCTGGATCTGGGGGCAGCACCGGGGGGATGGTCGCGCATTTTGCGCCTATATGGCCAGCAGGTCACAGCAGTGGATCCGGGGGACTTGCACGAGCGCCTCAGCCAAGATCCGGGGATCCGCCACCATTGCCTCAGCGCCCAAGCCTACCTGGCCCGTGGCCCAGGCCGGTTTCACCTGATCCTCAACGACATGCGCATGGATGGCCCGGCTTCTGCCCGCCTGATGGTGGCTTTTGCTCCCCATCTGGAGCCACAGGGGAGAGCTGTGATGACCCTGAAGCTACCCCACCAACACCGCCTGCGGGTGCTGCGGCAAAGTCTGGAGATTTTGGGTAGTGCCTTCCCCCTGGTGAGAGCCCGCCACCTGTTTCACAATCGCAGCGAAGTCACCCTCTACTTGCAACAGGGGATCCCTGCCCCTCAATCTGCCGTTTCCACCACCTGAATCTCCCGACGGAGCACCATTTCGCGAATGGACTCCAGCAAGCCTATCTCTTCGGGGGAGATTTTGCCGTCGGCCCGGATGGCGCTGACGATTTGATCCACCTCTGTGCGGGTGAGCTTCTTGTCTTCCAAGGCTCGATCCACCAGCGCTTGCAATTGCGAAAACTCCATAAGGCTCCTCTTGCTTGAACAGGTCTTGTCGCCTCATCTCCTCATCCAAGCTACCCGCCCTGACCCAAATCTCCTGCAAGCGCAAGATTCTCTTCAGGTATCCTAAAGAAAACGTGAAACCCACCGAGAGGAAGACATCATGGCTGGCCCGGATCCCAGGAGCACTGCGCACGATTGCGCCACCCTCTGTCGAGATGGCTGTGTCTTGGGAGAGGACTGCCCCCACCGAGAGGCGGCTCGCCAAGCCGTGGCCTTTGTCATGAGCACCGACTGGGAGACCTTGATGCGGATCGCCGAATCCAAGAACCTACCCAAAAGCTCCCCTCAGGAAGAGATGGATCCCCTGCAGTTTTTGGAGAACTACCGCTTGGGCGGGTAAGCCCCAACCAGTCTCCCTAAGGACAAGGGATCCCTGCTGAGGATCCAGGGGTTTTGAGCCATACTGAATTTGGTGGGATCCCTGGATTCTATGGTTTGGCCTTGGATCATCATCGGGTTAGTCCTAATTTCTGCCGAATTGTTTTTGCCAGAATTGGTTGCCGGCTCGGTGGGGCTGGCGGCGCTCTTGGCGGGGCTTTTGGCTTATTTGGGGCTGCCGATCTGGGTACAATTTGCCAGCTGGATTGGGGCATCGGTGGTGTTGATTATCCTCAGCCGCCGTCTGGTGCCCCATGGATCGGTTCAGGTAGAGGAATCTCGCGAGGCGCGGGCAATCACCACCATTCCGCCGGGCGAACGGGGGCGGGTTTCTTATCTGGGTTCCACCTGGAACGCCAAGTGCAGCATCCCCAACCTAGAAATCCAAGCCGGGCAGGAGCTCTACGTGGTGGAGCGACAGGGAAATACCCTCATTGTCATGCCGGCCAAGATGCTCAAGTCCTGACCTGGACAAATGTTTGTTTCCCTTGTTGCCTTGAGCGAGGGATCCCTGCTTAGGGGTGCATCAGAGGCGGGGATCTGGCATAATCACAAAAGCTAAGCCGGGATGTAGCGCAGCTTGGTAGCGCATCTGCTTTGGGAGCAGAGGGCCGCAGGTTCAAATCCTGTCATCCCGATCCTGCCTGCACCAAGAACAGAGCCATTCGCGTTCTTGGCCGATAGCTTCGCGCTTATCCAGGGCCCCAAAATCTTCCCATTGATGTTGCTAACTGCTAAAGCGGGCGTCTATTGGTGGAGGCGCAGTCTTTGTCTTGAAGGCGCGAGAAGCAAACTCTTCGATGCCATCGAATGGGTGGGTCAGGCAGCCAAGCGGGATCCCTTGTAGCCAGGCTGAGGGAAAAAAGAAGCAAGCACAAAAAAGGCAGGGTTAACTTGCCCCCGCCGAGAAGATCGAGAGTTGAGAGCTTGCTCTCGTTGTCGTAATCGTTGCATCAAGGCGCGGTTCCGTTTGTCCAGTTGGCGCTTGCGTGCCGATCCCCCACGACCGCGACGGTTTCTGCCCTGATGGCGAGGAGATTCATGAGATTTCAACAGCATGGGATCCCCTTAATTTAATTTAATGAACTAAATGGGCCTGTCTAATTCTAAACGAAGCCTCAGCCATTGACCACAAGACCGGCAGCGCAAGCTGCGGCATTTGCGGCTGGGGATAGGCCGTCTTTGTCAATTTATTCGCATCATTCGGCATGGAGGACTCCTTGGGACAGCCAGTCTTTTAGGCGGTGGGTAGCCCGGCAGTCATCCTCGTTGTAGATAAGCGAGTGCTCCAAATATCTGCGCTCCCGAGTTTCCAGCCATTGGCTATACCAATAAATGGACTGGGCGCCATTGGCATCAGGCAGACGCCACTGAAACCCCAACCAGCGGGCGATGTTTTTCAGGGAATAGCTCTCGATCGGCAGCACCACCGAGCGTTGCACCCAGGCCTGTAAATCCACAAAGCGCTGCAACAACTGCCGCAGCTGTCGGGGATCCGTGCGGTATTGCTCCCCCAGCCGTCGGCAGGTCTGCACCTCAAAGCCGTGAAAGTGGTAGATGGGAGCGTCAGGATAGCGTTGTGCCAGTTGCAAGAATTGCTCCCAAGCTTGCCTTTCTTCCCGCGGCTCGGCGGCCAGGCAACTGTGATAGCTCGCAACCTTTTTCCCCTCGGCTTGCTCCACCACCAGCAGGCCCAGCAGATAGGCGACGTTGTGGCGGGGATCCGCCTCGATATCGAAGTACAGCTCTACGGGTGTGGTGGGCAGGGTTTCCGGGGGGGATTGAATCCAGAGAGGCTGCCGGCTGAGGGTGGCACGGGCTTGCAGCTGCAGTTGCAGGGCCACGCCGGATCCCAACTTGGGAATGGCTTGCAACCTATCCAACTGAGCGTTGGCCAGGGCTTCAATCGAGTGGATCCCCGCCTCTTGCAAAAGGGGATAGCGGGATCCCGTTACGCCCGGCAGCAGGCTGAGGGGTTGAGCGGCGGCGTTCAACTGGCGACAATGCTCCCGCCAGTGGCAAAGATGGCAGCGGCTGCGGGCCATGAACACCTGCGGTGGTTCCGGCTGGTTGAGGGAGTGCAGGTACTCCTGCAGCAATTGCCGCACCTGTGCTCGTCGGCGGCTCAGGTGGACGGGGTGCCACTTCCCATCTTTCAGGATCAAAATGCCCCGCTTGGGAACGTTTCCCTGCAGGGATCCGAGCAACTCTGCCTGCAAAGCCAGCAACAATTCGTATTCCGGTTTGGGGCGTTTGCCGATACGAATATGAACCGGCAGGTAAGAGGATCGGGCGGCGTGGCGACTTCTGCCAACGAGAGCGGGATCCCGAATCAGCAGATCCAGGGAGCTGCTCACCCAAACTGAACGTCCCTCTGGAACAGCTTCAGGCGGCAACGCAAGAGCGGGCACCATCTCGCAGTCTTCTGGGGCAGGGATGGGATCCCTTGGAGAGGAGGAGTGAGGGACAGGTTCAGAAGCAAGCTGCAACAGCTCTGCCTCAGCAGTACAGTTGAGATCTTCCTGCGGTTGCCAAAACAGCTCTGCGGCAATCCGTCCGCCGTAGATCCGCTCCGCCCCGTCGGCCATGGCTGCCAAGAGAGCTTCATTGCCCGGCGCAACCCGTTCTCCGGGGAATCGCTCAAACACAGCGGCTGCCAGGGCTTGGCGATCCCGCCGCCATTGCTCCAGCAGGTTGTCCGGCGGCAGCTTGGCCTCTTGAGGGCCAAAGCGATCCAGGTAAGGCAAGCGTCGGCAACGAAAGAAAGCAAGCAGCTCCTCAGCCTCAACAGAACCCTGTCCTGCTGCTGCAACCTGGCACTCCAACGGTGGAAAACCTCAGCTCTGCTGCCATTGTGGCACGCCCCCAGGTTGCCCTCTGATCCTTCAAGACTTGGGATCCTGAGCGGGCAGGAGATGGGCGATGATCCGCTCAATCGTCTCAGATTGGCGACGAGCTGTATCGGCTTGCTGTTGACATATTGCCTTTAACTCTCCCAGCCAAGTGCTCTGCTCCTGGGATATCAGCACCTGTTGTTGAACAATGGCTTTCAGATGGGTCAGGTCATCCTTGACGAAGCTGACGGTCTCGGCCAAGGTCAACACAGCCCCAACCAGGCGATCCAGCCGGAAGTCAATTTGGTCGAACCGGTCTTTGCTCTGCATTTTCCTTACATTGGTTAGTAGAGGTTATCGGTGGGCGCTGAAGGGAAGTCACTTCACCAAGAAAAAGCCCCAAGCCGAACAGTCAGCCCGCTCAAGCTTGTGTCTTTATTGCTACCCATACGTACAGATACGTACAGATATGCCATGAGCTATCCAGCCCAATTTCCCCTTCCAGAGTCTGTACAGGTGTTGTCTTGGGAGTGCGGTTCACCCTTCAGACGCAATGTGTACTATTTTGCAAGATCCAGAGAAAAACCCCAGAGAACGAAATCACAGCCACGCAAAAGCTCAAGAGACAACCCAGACTGCTGCCAGCAGCAGGGATCCCTGATAAGACCTGCAGCTTGCTGACACGGCTGGCGTATGCTGGAGAATAAAGATTTCTTTACACTTTACCGGAGCGGACTGTGACAGCTCTTTCGACGGCCCCAACCTTGCCCCAAACCAAGACGGTGGCGGTGGAAATGCAGGGGGTGTGGAAGCGCTTTGGGCAGCAGGTTGCCGTTCAAGATTTGAGCCTGCAGATCCCCCAGGGGGAAGTGTTTGCCCTGTTGGGGCCCAACGGCGCCGGCAAATCCACCACCATCCGCATGCTTACTAGCCTTACCCGACCCAGCCAGGGATCCATCCGGGTGGGGGGGTATGACGTGGTGCGGGATCCGGTGGCGGTGCGGCAGCAAATTGGCGTAGTTCTGCAGCCTATCACCCTAGAGGCAGAGCTGACCGTTTGGGAAAACCTGGAGTTCCACGGGCGTATGCACCACATCCCCAACCCAGAGCGGCAACGGCGCATCGATGAATGGCTGGAGTATGTGCGGCTGGCGGATCGCCGGCAAGACAAAGTGAAAACCCTCTCAGGGGGAATGAAACGACGCTTGCAGGTGGCCAGGGCGTTACTGCATCGCCCCCAGATTTTGTTTTTGGACGAGCCCACCGTCGGGTTGGATCCCCAGGCGCGGCGGCTGTTGTGGGAGATCTTGCGGGATCTCAATCGGCAGGGCATGACCTTGCTGATTACCACCCACTACATGGAGGAGGCAGAAGAGCTGTGCGACCGCATCGGCATCATGGATGGGGGAAGGTTAATCGAGTTGGGCAGCACCGAGCAACTGCGGGCCAAGTATGGAGAGGCCCTGCTGGTGCGATCCTGTCCTGGCCGGGAGGTGGAGTACACCTTTTTCCCCAGCTTGGCGGAAGCTCAGCGGCAGTTGGAAGCTGAACCTGACAAAACCGGCCTCATGGTGCGCCCGGCCAACTTAGAAGACATTTTTGTGCGTTTGACAGGCCGCCGCTTGGATTAACGGGCCCTCACCCCTGGCCCCTCTCCCAACGTGAAGAGGGGAGAGTTATTTGGGGGTTAAGGTTTTTCCTCTCCCCATCCCTCCTTCGGAGCGGGGGGCTCAAACTTGTAGCCAACTCCACGCACGGTGCGGATCAACTCCGGTTGGCTGGTATCAGTCTCTAGTTTCTTGCGAATTTGGCCAATGTGGACATCGACCACCCGTTCATCTCCCTCGTGGTTAAAATCCCACACCTCTTGAATCAGCTCAGCCCGTCGCCAAACCCGCCCCGGATGTCGAGCCATAGCATAGAGCAAATCGAACTCCAGTGCTGTTAAGTTGATCAGGCGCTGCTCGCGGATGACTGCTCGGGTTTCCGGGTCGATTACCAAAGAGGCAAAGGTCAAGACCGGTGCGCTGGCAACTTCGGTCTTCATGCGTTGCCGCCGCAGAATGGCTTGCACTCGCGCCTGTAACTCCGGCAGGCTGAAGGGCTTGGTCAGGTAGTCATCTGCCCCCAACTGGAATCCGTGCAACTTATCAGCAGGGCTGACGCGGCTGGTCAACATCAACACGTACACGCCGGTCTCTTTTTGCATTTGCTGGCAGAGATCGTAGCCGCTCACATCCGGCAAGTTCAGATCCAAAATTACCAAGGCCGGCTGAAAAGCGCGCAACTGCTGTAAGCCCTCGGCCCCCGTCATCGCCACCTCAACCGAATACCCCTGCCGCTGCAAGTACCGCTGCAGTAGAGCACAAATGCTGGGATCATCATCGATGATGAGGATGCGTGACATGGCAGCTTGGCACTCTCGAAGTCAGCAGGAGACAAGGTTGCAGGGCGTTGGGGTGTGGGGATCCCTTCGGCAGTCCATAGGCAACCATCACATAGAGGCAATAGGCCCTCAGCTCGCCAGGTGGGAGGGGAAAAAGAGCCTTATCAACAGGGCAGGCTTGACCCCAACCTCGGCTGGAAAGGGCAACAAACGCAGGTGATTCATGAGTTATTGAACACCTAAATCTTATTTCAAGTCTTTACGTGTGGGGTCGCGCGGGGAGTTTATCCTTGCCGAGGCCGCCCTCCTGTGCGTAAATCAACGGAGGCTTATCCAAGAATCTTGGGCATTATCTTACTGAGTTGCCTGAATGGCAGAGGAAATCCGTCAAGCAGATCCTTGCACCTGGAGTTAATCTGGAAGCCGTGGCGCTTCCGTTCCTGTCTCGAGGTCTGGCCTTAGTGTGGGCGGTTTATCCCGGAGGCTTATGTACACCAATCCCGATGAAGTCTTCCGCAAAGATGTCTGGTTGGCCCTCTTCACCTGGGGGATCCTGGAGCTGGCTTGTTTCGTGATTATCCCATTCACCGGAGCCTACGCATTCTCGCAAGTGGCGGCTTGGCTGTGGCCCTCTTTGGTTTTGGGGCCGGTGGGGGCGGTGGTGGTGGCTTTTTGTTCTAAAGTGGTGCTGGCTGCTAACAACATCCCGGATCCCAGGAGAAAACAAGCCCAGCGGCAAGTGGCTCAGGTGGTCAGTCTTTTTGGCTTTCTGGGCTTGGCATTGCCCCTCCTTCTGGCAGGATGGGTATTTGGCCGAGAGATTTTGACGACCGACTGGCAGAATAAGTTCACCAACACCAATAAGTAGAAGCTAATCTCCGACGCCCTTGCCCTCTGGGGTCGCGTCGCCCCGTCAGCGTTGCGATTCCTCTGCACAGGCCTAGCAAGAGCGCTGCGGAACACGATACATTGGGATGCAATCACGTCAGCGTTGCGCAGCAGTCGTGCTCTGGCTTTCGTAAATCCCCGGTTTTGACGGGGATCCCATCTTCTCTGCGGATTCTTGCCTGCAGCATTGCGGGAAGGTATTTCGGATGGCTAACTACCCGATGCGAGGCCGTTCTTCTCCTGCTTCTGGCGGTTTTCCCTTGGGCACCTTGGTGGTGGTGAGTGTCTCGGTTGGGGCTCTGGCCGCCTTGGCTTGGCAGTTGTGGCAGCTCGTCGCCCCCATGTTGGCCCCCCCTGCCCCGCCTCAATTTCCGCAGGCCGTGCGCTTGGATCCCTTGCCCCGCCCAGCCAGTTTTCCCTCTCCCCCCTCTGGCCCTGCTGCAGGCACTGTTGACCCTGAGGGATTTCCCCCCGGCAGCCGTGGGCGGGTGATCGAGCCCATTGGCCTGGCAATCCGCAGCCAACCTTCTGCCGATGGAGCCTACCAAGGGGGAATTGTGGTGGGGGAAACGGTGACGGTGTTGGAGTACAGCGCCGATGGTCGTTGGCAACGGGTGCGGCGGGAGTTGAACGGACAAGAGGGCTGGGTGCGCGCCGGCAATTTGGGCCCTGTGGATGGTGCTTCAGCTTCAACTTCTACAGCTCCCACAGTTGAACCCAACCCTGAATCAACTCCTTTGCCGACTCGACCCCCCACGGCAGCAGTGGTTTCCCCAGGTGAGCGGGGACGGGTGATCGAGCCCATTGGCCTGGCGCTGCGGGCCACTCCAGAGCGGGAGGGAACCTACATTGGCGGTGTGCCCATGAACGAGGTGGTGACGGTGCTGGGCCTCAGCGAAGATGGCCGTTGGCAGCGCATTCGCCGTCAGAATGGGCAGGAAGGTTGGGTGCGGGCGGGGAATTTAGCGCAGGAGTAGCCCTTGCCATAGGCATAGCCCTACAGATGCCCTGGTGGGGGATTGTAACACCAGGGAAGCCTGTGTTTCGCTAGAGCAGTGCCGTTTGCGTCATCGGAACCGAGTCCTTGGCAGGGGAACTGGTGAAACACACTCCATTTCGGCTTGGTGCTTCAACAAGGGATCCCTGGGGCAAGGGGTTAGCTTTACCCTTTCTGGCCCTTGGGTTGGCCTTCTCTCTAGGCGCCTGCCGACCGGCTTCTAACGCTGGAGCGGAAAAGGTCAGGCAGGAAGCACCCCTAGCCCAAGCAAAGGCAGAGATGGGTACTCTGGAGTTTTGGGCCAACGGCGAGGACTTCATTCGGGAGGGGTTTGTCTCCAAAGACGGCTGGGAACTGAGCTTTGAGCACGTGTACGTGACGCTGGCGGACATAACCGCCTACCAAACCGATCCGCCCTTTGATCCGGAAGGAAATGCAGATTTGCTGGCACGGGCATTGGTCAGCCTCTCCGGCCCCATCACGGTTGATTTGATCACGGCTCCCCCGGCGGAGCGGGCCTTACTGGGATCCCTAGAGGCACCCCCTAGCCACTACAACGCCCTGGGGTGGCGGCTGGTGCCAGCACTGGAGGGGCCGGCAAAGGGCTATTCCCTCTGGATCGAAGGCCAAGCCCGACCGACAAAGGAAGGGGCTGGGGAGATGCCGTTTGTGCTCAAGTTCAGCCCTGAGGTGGCCTTCACCTGCGGAGAGTATGTGGGGGAGGAGCGCAAAGGCTTTGTGCGCGTCGGCCAGGTGGCAGATCTGGAGGTCACCTTCCATTTCGACCACCTGTTTGGAGATGGAAGCTTGCCCCCCAACGACAGCCTCAATCAAGCAGCTCTGGGGTTTGCCCCTTTGGTGAAGTTGGATCCTGTCTCCCTGGAGCAGCGGCTGGCCGCGTCAGCGGCTGGCCGCGTCAGCGGCGCGGAGCACTGGGGGGGGATCCGACCTTCTGGAAGTGGACTGGGGGGATCTGCAGGAGGGATCCCCTGCGGCTAAGGCCGCATTGGAGCTCCTGCACCACTTGGGCCATGTGGGGGAAGGCCACTGCCGCGCTGCCTCTGGCCCTGCCCAGACAGAGTCTTCGCCCTGAAGTCTTGGCTTTTCTAAGACCGGTCGCCTGCAGAGCGTAGAGATTGTCGTCTGTCCTCAGCTAACCAATGAACCGAGTCTGGCCAAAACTTTGGATCCCTTCCTGCCGACTGAGCCTGATTGCGGCGTCGCGTCAGCGATGCGGAGCACGGTTGAGCTTGCTGGCTTTCGGCCTGCTCCTGTCTGCTCCCGCTTGGGGCCACGGGGTGGAGGCCTCTTGGCGGGCAGTTCCCGCTTTTGAGATCCAGGCCCGCTACGATTCTGGGGAACCGATGGGATCCGCCCGGGTGACGGTATTTGCGCCGACGGATCCCACTACCCCTTGGCAGGAGGGACAGACGGATGCGCGGGGACGATTTCTGCTGCAGCCGGATCCCAACCTGACGGGCCTCTGGCAGGTGCGGATTCGCCAGGCGGGGCATGGGGTGTTGGTCAACGTGCCGGTGGGCGAGGAGTTCCCTCAGACAGAAGGGATCCCCAGCGCTTCCCCACCCTTTGGGCCTTTGCAGCGGGGGGTTATGGCCGCCTGTGTCATTTGGGGCTGTCTGGGCACAGCTCTCTTCTTCTCCAGGCCGCGTCAGTCTGTTTATGGAGCGGTGGAGAGCCCATCGGTTTCAGCATCTCCGGGGTCATCCCAGGTTAGCCCCTCCGCTCTGGAGTAGGACTGGCCATGCACATTAGCGATGGCATTTTGCCGGCACCGCTTTGGCTGGGGGGCTATGGCATCACCGCCCTGATCACCAGCTACAGCTTGCGGCTTCTCCGTCGCGCCGGCGTTGCCGAGCAATGTCCTTGGTGGGAACGGGATCCCCGCCATATTGCTACGCAACGCTGTCGCGACCAGTTGCCCAAAGCGGCTTTGCTCACGGCTGTCTTTTTTGTGGCCTCTTCGATTCACCTGCCCTTTCCCCCGGCCAGCCTGCATCTGGTGCTGAACGGGTTGATGGGTCTGATGTTGGGGGCTTTGGCCTATCCGGCGATTGTAGTGGGCTTGTTTTTTCAGGCGGTGGCCTTTGGCCATGGGGGCCTGACCACATTGGGCATCAACGCCGCCATTATGGGGATCCCGGCGCTCCTGGCCGGTGGGATTTTTCGGGCAGGCCGTCGGGTGATGGGGGCCGGAGTGTCTGCCTTCTTGGCGGGAGCGGTTGGGGTGGGTCTAGCAGTGCTGTTGTTTTACGGGGTGGTCATGGCTGCTGTGGTTGACGCTGGCAGCGGGATCCTCTCCACAGAAGCCGGTCGCCTGGCTCTTGGGAGCTTGGTGGTGGCCCACATCCCCCTGATGGTGGTGGAGGGGTTGTTCACCAGTTGGGTGGTGCTGTTTTTGCAGCGGGTACAACCGGCGCTGCTGGGAGAGTATGGCAAGAGATGAAGCCGGCTCAGGGATCCCTTGCTGCTGGCGCGGTCAACAATCCCATCCTCACCCCTCCAAACCCCTTTCCTGGCTGCACCGGTGGCAACCTCTGCCCAAGGTGATGGGCCTGATGGCGCTGATGGCGGCTTTCGCCTCGGTGAGGTGCCTGGCCCTCTTGCCGCTCATCTGGGCGCTGGTGGCTGGACTGTGGAGCCTGTCGGGATTGCCTTGGAGCCTCGGGCTGAGGCGGCTGGCAGCCCCAGGGCTGTTGGTGGCAGGGTTGATGGGGATCCTTCCCTTCTGGGCGGGGGAAACCATCCTGTGGCAGTGGGGATCCCTGGCTCTGCGTTGGGAGGGGCTGCAGATGGCGCTTCGCATTGGGGGGAGAGGGCTGGCCCTATTTGCCCTCACGATGCTGCTGCTGGAGACCACCCCCACATCGGAACTGTTGGCAGCGTTGCGGCAACTGGGGATCCCAGACCTCCTGCTGGAACTGGCCTGGCTCACCCAGCGCTATTTGCAGGAGGTGGCCACTCAGTGGCAGCAGATGCAACGGGCAGCCCGGCTGAGGGGTTGGCGACCGCGGGGATCCCTGTGGCGTCCTGGGCCGGCTTTGAGGCAAGACCTACCCTTCCTGGCTGCTTCGGTGGGCACCCTGTTGGTGCGCAGCTACGAGCGCTCGCAGAGGGTTTATCAGGCTTTGCGCCTGCGGGGCTATGGACAAGCGCCTCTGTTTCCGACGGCGGCTGGCGGGGATCCCTACAGTTGGGCGGCCACCGCGTTGGCCGTGGCTACGGCTCTATTGCTCCGCAACGCTGATGCGGCCCTCAACTAGAATAGATAAGCCTCTGGCAAGCTGCCCCCTTTTTGATGCTCAGTCCATGAATGGGTTAGAAGCGACCGTCTCCAGTTTCCCATCCGTTAAGGACTCCGTCCCGCTTACGCGAACAGCGGTGCAGCGTACAAAGGCGTCGGTTGCCGTTTTACACCTGGGCTGCGAGAAAAACCGGGTGGACACCGAGCACATGCTGGGCTTGCTGGCTCGAGCAGGCTACCGGGTGGATGGGGACGAAGAGAGTGCTGACTATGTGATCGTCAATACCTGTAGCTTCATTGAAGCAGCGCGACGGGAGTCGGTCAGTACCCTGATGGAGCTGGCGGTACAAGGCAAAAAGATCATCATTGCCGGCTGCCTGGCGCAGCACTTCCAGGAGGAGCTGCTGCAGGAGATCCCGGAGGCGGTGGCTATCGTGGGTACGGGCGACTATCACCAGATCGTCCAAATCATCGAGCGGGTGGAGCGGGGAGAGCGGGTCAATGCCGTTACTTCTAGCCTGGATTACATTGCCGATGAGACTGTCCCCCGCTACCGCACCACCCACGCGCCGGTGGCCTACCTGCGGGTAGCTGAGGGCTGTAACTACCGCTGCTCTTTCTGCATCATCCCCCACTTGCGGGGCGACCAACGCTCTCGCTCCATCGAGTCCATCCTCCGGGAAGCAGAACAGCTGGCCGAGGAAGGAGTGCGGGAGCTGATTTTGATTTCCCAGATCACCACCCACTACGGGATCGACCTCTACGGGGAGCCGCGCTTGGCTGAGCTTATCCGCGCCCTGGGCCAGATCCCCATTCCCTGGATCCGCATGCTCTACGCCTACCCCACGGGCATTACCCCCGCCGTGGTGGAGGCCATTCAAGAGACCGCCAATTTCCTGCCTTACCTGGATCTGCCTTTACAGCACAGCCATCCTGAGATCCTCAAGGCCATGAATCGCCCCTGGCAAGGGCAGGTCAACGACCGGGTGATCGAGCGGCTGCGCCAGGCGTTGCCCAATGCCGTGCTGCGCACCAGCTTTATCGTCGGCTTTCCTGGGGAGACGGAGGAGCACTTCCAGCATCTACTAGACTTTGTCCAGCGCCATCAGTTTGACCATGTGGGGGTGTTTACCTTTTCTCCCGAAGAGGGCACCCCTGCCTACCACCTCCCCCATCAGGTTCCAGAGGCTGTCAAACAAGAGCGCCGCGCCCGTCTAATGCAACTGCAGCAAGGCATTGCCTTCCGCCGCAACCGCGAGCAGGTGGGCCGAGTGGTACCTGTACTTTTGGAGCAGGAAAACCCCAGAACCGGCGAGTGGATTGGCCGCTCCCCTCGCTTTGCCCCCGAAGTGGACGGGGTGGTGTACGTGCGTGGGGAGGGCTCTCTGGGATCCCTGGTGCCGGTGCAGATCACCCACGCCGAGCCCTATGATCTCTTTGGCCAAGTGGTGGCAGCGCCGGAGGGTTTTAGCTGGAGCGGGCGGTAGCGGTGCAAAGCACTTTGGTAGGATCTTCATCCACGGGAGAGGAGCTGGGAATGACTACCCTTCGCGTCAGCGGGACAGAGTCTCTAGATGATCTGAAACAAGCAGCAGCCCGAGCCGCGGTTCAAAAGGTGCAGTCGGGGATGGTGGTGGGGCTGGGCACGGGATCCACAGCCGCCTTTGCCGTGAGCGCCCTAGCAGAGCGGATGCAAAGCGAGGGTCTGCAGATCCTCGGTGTGCCCACCTCCGAGCGCACGGCTGAACAGGCCCGCTCCCTGGGGATCCCGCTGGCTACCCTAGAAGAGCAGCCGCGCCTGGATCTGGCCATCGATGGGGCCGACGAGATTGAAGTGGGATCCCTCAACCTGATCAAAGGGGCAGGAGGGGCCCTGTTGCGGGAAAAGTTGGTGGAGGCCAGCGCCGCCGAGCTGATCATCGTTGCCGATGCCTCTAAAAAAGTCGCGCAGTTGGGCATTCGCTTCCCGGTGCCGGTAGAGGTGGTGCGCTTTGGCTGGAAAACCACCTTGGCGCGGGTAGAGGCTCTGGGGTGCACAGCCACCTTACGGCGGAATGCCAACGGGGATCCCTACTTGACGGACGAGCAGCACTACATCCTCGACTGCCAATTCGGCCCCATGGCGGATCCTGCCAAGATCGCCGATCAACTCAAGGGGACGGTGGGGGTTGTGGAGCATGGCCTGTTCATCGGTATGGCCAAAGAGGCCATCATCGCGCTCCCATCTGGGATCGAAACGCTGCAGCCAGGCTGTGAGGAGAGAGGAGTGAGGAGAGAGAAGTGAGGAGTGAGGATACTTCATACTTCCTTCTCACTACTCGCTGCTCTTTTCTCGTTTCTCTTTTCTCACTTCTCACTGTGGGCTCTAGACCAACCTTCTGCCCCATGCTGACTCTACAAACTGTGGCCGACCTGCTGCAAACTCCTCTGCAGGGGGATCCCCATTTGTTGGGTCTTCCCCTCCAAGCCATTTGCACCGACAGCCGCCAATTGCAGCCGGGGTCAGTCTTTGTGGCGCTGCGGGGGGAACGGTTTGATGGACACAACTTTATTCCACAAGCTTTGGCAAGGGGGGCCGTTGCCGTCATCAGCCAGCGTCCGGTGGCTGGGCCCCATTTTCAAGTCTCAGATACCCTAGCTGCCTACCAGCGCATCGCCAGAGGCTGGCGGGAGCAGTTTCCCCCCCCCATACTGGCCATCACGGGCTCAGCAGGCAAAACCACCACCAAGGAAATGTTGGCGGCTGCCCTATCCCGCTACGGCACAGTTCTCAAAAGTGAGGCCAACCACAACAACGACATCGGGGTTGCTCAAACCCTGCTCCAGATGCGACCGGAGCATCAGTTTGTGGTTCTGGAAATGGCCATGCGAGGCCCCGGAGAAATTCGCCGCCTGGCTCAGATGGCTCAGCCCACCCACGCCTTGATCACCCATATTGGCACCGCCCACATCGGCAGACTGGGATCCCGCGCGGCCATTGCTGCTGCCAAGTGCGAGCTGCTGCAGGAGCTAGGGCAGGGGGTGGCTCTGCTGAATGGAGAAGATCCCTTGCTGTTGTCTACCGCCGCCAGCCTGTGGTCGGGACAAACCCTTACCTATGGTCTGGATCGGGGGGACTTACGGGGAGAATGGGATCCCCAAGCCCAAACGGTAACCGTGGAGGGCCTAACGCTGCCGGTGCCTCTGCCGGGAAGGCATCATGCCCTCAACTGGATGGGGGTGCTGGCTGCTTTGCGCAGCTTGGGGCTGGATTGGGAGCGGCTCCGAGAACCCATCGCCTTGCCCACCCATCTGGAGGGGCGCAACCGCCATCTCAAGCTGGCGGGAGATGTGGAAATCTGGGATGAAACCTACAATGCCTCGCCGGAAGCGATGATTGCGGCTCTGCACCTATTGGCTCAAACCCCGGGGAAACGGCGCTGGGCTATTCTCGGCCCGATGCGGGAATTGGGAGAGCATGCACCTCAGCTCTATGCGGAGGTGGGTCGGGCGGCTGCCCCTTTGGGGCTGGATCGGGTCTTGCTCTTGGATCCGGAAGGGGAGATGCAACCGCTGCTCGACCAAAAACCAGCAGCCCAGACAGAACGCTGCGAGGAGGTATCCGAACTACTGGAAATCTTGCTCCATCACGTGCAAGCCGGGGATCGGCTGCTGTTCAAGGCAGCGCGAGCTGTTGAACTGGAGCGGGTGCTGCGCCGCTTTTTGCAGGAGTGGCAGGCATAGGCTAAACTGAGGGATATATCGATGGAAAGCCCGCGTCCCTCGGTTGAGAGGAGATCAATCCAAGCCGAGTTCATTCCTCGTCGATAACTGCCCTTTTTCCATACGGCATGTACTACCACAATCCCTCTCTGCGCGAAGAGCCCCGCGATCAGCCGCCAACGGTGGTGCCCTCTCCTAGCAGCCTCTCCATTCTTGACTGGTTGCGCAAAGAGGGCCGGTTGATCGAGCAGCCCATTGAGGTCCCTGAGATGATTTTGGAAGAAGACATCGACGATATCGACGATTTGATCGGGGACGACTACGACGAAGACTTCGAGCCGGAAGAAGAGTAAGCACAACTGCCAGGATTATTACGAGCTCGTTAACTCATTTATCCCTTTGCTCGGCACCGTGAGGGTGTTATTTTTTGTGCTGCCGCTGGATAGACAGCTCGAGCAAACAAAACAGTACAGTCGTTTCAGGTTAGAGTGAGACGCCTGAGGTACCAAGAAAAGTCTTCCAGCCCCGCGCATTCAACGCTTCAGGTGTGGGTGCAGCGTTTTAGTTTGAATCAGAATGACTATAGATGCAGACAAACGTAACTGATCCCTCAGCCTCAAGGGATCCTTTTTCAGCCTGTTTTGGATTGCTCACCACCACCCTGCGATGATTGTTGCAAATCTAACCTTAGTGGAAGATACCCCCGCAGCCTTTGTAAGAAAGCATCTTGGGGCAGTAGAAACATCTTTTTCGGGGACTTTTTTCGATTTCTCACTTACCATGCAGTGCCCGGCAAAGTTCTCTCTACCTCTTTGGAAGCTGGGGAAGTGGTTACGGTCGAAGGATCTCCTGTGGAGATCTCTTTGGCTGATGGTGTCAAGGTCAACGATGCTAATGTGTGACAGCCGACATTGAAGCTTCCAACGGCGTGATCCACGTCATCGACAAGGTGATCCTGCCCCCGCAAAGCTAACCTGTCGGTACTGAGGTTCTAAATCCTGCGGGGTCTAGTCCTCTGGCAGCCCCTGCCCCTAGTGGTGGGGGCTTTGCGTTGTCAGCCCGGCGATACTCAAGGGATCCCTGACCTTGGTCTGCTCTATAGGCTCTATAGGTCGATGCCAACGCTGGAAGCGTAGATCGCCTCCACCGACACGCCGGACACCCGTTGAGGACGCACGATCATGTACTCATTGTCCATTTGCTTGGGCAAGGTGATGAACTCTTCGCCGCCCACCATGAGGTTGTTGATCAGCTCGGTGTATTCTCTGGCTTCTTTGACCCGTACCTGCATGGTTTGTCCACCTTCCAGCATGATGTGGACAAGATATCCGTCAGGTTTTCTGGCCATGGATGCTCCTGCTGGGTGAACCGAAGGACGAGACGAGGGGTGTTCTTATGAACATTATTCCCCCTTTCGAGACCCCTAACCAACCCCTGACTCTTCCGTGAAATCTGGAATTGAGCTGCGCCAAACCGAATTCCAAGCCGTAGCATAGTGAAAGTGAAATGTGCCCATTTTAATCTTCCTCGCGCTCCATGCCCCATTTGCCTGATGTTTCTGCCGCCCACCGTGAGCTGGAGTGGAACGGAGTTCCTTCCACGCCGACAAACGACGCCCAACCCCTAAGCCGCCCTACTGTGAAGGATCCCATCACTGCCCGTTCCGACATCATCGCCGTCGGGGGAGCAGAGGACAAGGAAAATGAGCGCCACATCCTTTGGGAATTCTTCCGCCGAGCGGGGGGAAAGTCTGCCCACATCACCATCGTGCCCGCGGCTTCTGGGATCCCGGCGGTGCTGGGGGAGATCTACGCCAACATTTTTCAGCAGATGGGGGCGGCCAGCCTCCAAGTTCTAGATATCCGCAGCCCGATGGAGGCGAGGGATCCCGATAACGTTGAGAAAATCCGCTTCTCCACCGGCATCTACTTTACGGGTGGGGATCAGGAGCGGCTGGCGGAGGTGCTGGCCCACAGCGAGCTGATGGAGGCCATTCGACAGCAGTGGCAGCGGGGGCAGACGGTGATTGCCGGAACCAGCGCCGGAGCTTCTGCGTTGGGGCAGCAGATGATCTCCCGCGGCTACAGCGGAGAACCGCCCACGCCGGCAATTGTAACGGTGAAGACAGGCCTGGGCCTTTTGCCTCGCGTCATCATCGATCAACATTTCCATCAGCGCAATCGCCTGGTGCGGCTGGTCACGGCGGTGGCCCACTATCCCCAATGTTTGGGTATCGGCATTGATGAGAATACGGCGGTGGTGATCCAGGCCAACGATGTGATGGAGGTGATCGGCTTGGGGACGGTGACGATTGTGGACGGGACGCAACTGTACTCGACCGTTCAGGAGGCGGCGGCGGATGAGTATTTTCGGCTGCACAATGCCCGCATTCACTTTTTGCCGCCGGGATCCCGATTCGATCTCAACACCTTGTCTCCGCTGTGACCGGTGAAAACTTTGTCCTGCCGAGGCGGCTGGACTGGCGCAACCTCAACACCCTCTGGGGATCCCTGTTGGCCGAAACCTTGAGTCGGCTGGGTTGCCGTTTGGCGGTGGTGTGTCCGGGATCCCGCTCAGCACCCCTGACCTACGCGCTGGCCCAGCACCCCGACATCGAGGCGATCCCGGTGCTGGATGAGCGGTCGGCAGCCTTTTTTGCGCTGGGATTGGCCCAGCAAACCCGGCGGCCCATTCCCCTGGTGTGTACTTCCGGCAGCGCTGGCGCTCACTTTTTCCCAGCTCTCATCGAGGCGGCAGAAAGTGGCTTTCCCCTGTTGATCCTGACGGCGGATCGGCCTCCAGAGCTGCGCCACTGTCGCGCCGGCCAAGCGATTGACCAAGTGAAGCTCTACGGCCATTACCCCAACTGGCAGGCGGAATTGGCCGTGCCCAGCGCGGATCCAGAAGCCCTGGCCTACTTGCGCCAGACCCTGGTTCACGCCTGGGAGCGCACCCTTTACCCTTTTCCCGGCCCGGTGCATTTAAATGTGCCTTTCCGGGATCCCCTGGCTCCCATTGCTGACGGCAGCACTGCGCCTTTGATTCATTTGCAGGAAGATCCGGAGTTTGAGAAGACCTTTTTTCGTGGAGTTGTTCCGCCATGCACCGGCTCTTCCTTCCAGGCGGTGCGGAGCCCTCTGCAGACGGAGACAGCTTCTTTTTGGCAGGAGTGGCGCGGCTGTGAGCGGGGGGTGATCTTGGCGGGGCCGGCTCAACCGGCGGATCCCCAGCGTTATGTGGAGGCAGTGGCCCGTTTGGCGACGGCTTTGGGCTGGCCGGTGCTGGCGGAGGGGCTTTCTCCCCTGCGGAACTACGCTTCCCTCAACCCCTATCTCATCACCACCTACGACCTCATCCTGCAGCGGGATGATCCCCAGCTTTGGCCGCAGCAAGTCATCCAACTGGGATCCCTGCCCACCAGCAAAGCGCTGCGGCAAACCCTGGCCAAGGTTGCTCCCCGCGTTTGGCGGTTGGATCCCCGTCCCGACAATGGGGATCCCCTGCACAACCCCACCACCCATTTGCCTTTTGCCGTGGAAGAGTGGGTCTCCGGGATCCCGGAAGCGCCGGCCAAGCGAACAACTTTTCTGCAGGGCTGGCTGACAGCCGAAGCGCAAATCCGGACCGCCTTAGACCAGGCTATGGCTGACCTGCCGGAGTGGTTTGAGGGTAGGATAGCCTGGTGGCTGGCCCGCCACCTGCCGCCAGAGACGCCGCTATTCATTGCCAACAGCACGCCGGTGCGGGATGTGGAGTGGTTTTGGCCCCCCAACGACCGCCGCATCCGGCCCTACTTCAACCGCGGCACCAACGGCATCGATGGCCTTCTCTCTACCGCCTTCGGGGTGGCCCACCGGCAGCGCCCGACGGTGTTGCTAACCGGGGATCTGGCCTTTCTCCACGACAGCAGTGGCCTACGGCTCGGCCAACAGGTGCGGGGATCCCTGACCATTCTCCTCATCAACAACCAGGGGGGTGGGATTTTCGAGCTGCTGCCCATTGCTGAAGTGGGCCGTCAAGGGCCAGATCCGCCCTTTGAGCCCTACTTTGCTACTCCCCAGTCGGTGGATCTTGCCCTCCTCTGCCAAGCCCACGGCATTCCCCACCGGCGGGTGGAAAGCTGGCAGGAGCTGGCCCAAGCTTTGGATCCCTTGCCTGCCCAAGGGGTGCGGGTGTTGGAGATCCTTACGGATCGAAAAGCCGATGCTCAGCGGCGGCGGGACTGGTTTCAACAGTGGTCGGAGCTGCCATCCAAGCCTTGACCTGCTTCCAGATCTGCTCCGGCAAATCCTCAGCTTCGCAGTCCAGCCACTGGATCCCTGGCAGGGCCCGGAACCAGGTCATCTGCCGCTTGGCAAATTGGCGGGTGCGCCGCACAATCAGGGGCTGCAGCTCGGCTTCCGGGATCCGCCCCTCCAGGTAAGCGCCGATCTCCGCATAGCCCAAGGTCTGCAAGAGGGGTAAGTCTGGCCCGTAGCGCTCCCGCAGGGTTTTCACCTCCTCGATCCACCCCCGCTCCATCATCTCCGCCGTGCGCCGGGCAATGCGTTGTTCCAAACGGGGCATTGGGCAGCGCAGCCCCAGGATCAAGATGGGGTAATGGGGGGGATGGGCCTGCCGTAGGCTGGAAGCCGGCTTCCCGGTGGTGTAAACGATCTCCAAAGCACGCAGCGTGCGCACTGCGTCATGGGGATGAATGTGCTGGGCGGCAACGGGATCCAACTGCTGCAGCCAGGCGTAGCGGATCTCAGGGGGCCAAGTTTCCAGTTGTCTTCTCAGTTGGGGCTGCGGAGGTACCGCAGGGATCCCTAGGCCAGCAGTCACCGATTGGATGTAGAGACCGGTGCCCCCCACCAAGATGGGAGTCTGTCCCTGCCGATGGGCCTCGGCGATGCGGGCTTGGGCCGCCTGCTGAAACTCGGCCACCGTGTAGGTGTGGCGGGGATCCACAAAGTCAATCAGCTCGTGGGGCCAGAGAGCCCGCTCAGCAGGGGTGGGCTTGGCCGTGCCGATGTCAAACTCGCGGTAGACCTGGCGGGAGTCGGCGTTCAACAGGGGGGATCCCAGCCGTTGGGCCAAAAGCAGCGCCTGTCGAGATTTCCCGGTGGCCGTGGGGCCGGCAATGACGATCAATCCCGGCCATTCTGTCCGGTCAGAAGCTGCTGCAGCGGGAATGCCATTCTCGAGGGTAATGCGCATTCGCTACCCAAACCATCGGCAGGGCAGACTGGCAAGCAACTTTCCTCAGAGACCAGATTAAGATTCTCGAAGAACCTTGTCTCTTTGGGTTAGGATCGGTTACTTACTACCCTGCTTTTTTGCTGTGCTGATCTCATCCTACATTCCTGCTTCGACGGTTTTGAGGGGCAATGGGCCACAGCCGCAGCCAGTGGCGCAGTTTTTACCTCTCCGGCTAGAGCTGTTCGCAAGGCGCGGCCTCAGCCAGATTGGACGGGCAATTGGAACAGGGTTGCTGATGGCTATGCTCATAGGTGTCCCTTGCTCGGCGCGGGGGGAGACCTTGGTGCTCAAGCAGGGAGAAGTGCGCACTCTGCCCCTGCTGCAAACCCGGGCTCGGCTGCCCTTGCAAATGGAAATGCTCTATCTGGGCATGGTCGAGGAGCGCTTCTTGAGCTACGCCCGCGCCAACAATTGGGAGACCATTTCCAGCGACCGGGAGGATCCCCGCTGGAGCCGCTGGCAACTGCGTCCTGGGGGTGAAGCCCTTTACCTGCCCGATTCCCCTTCATCTCAGAACTCCTTGGAGCCCCCCATCTATGCCCGTGGGTTTTATGTGCAAGCCTATTTTGTCGGCGGGCGCCTGGCGGGAATGCACCTGATTCGCAACCCTGAAGAGCCGGGCTTCAACTTGAAGGCCCTGCAAAGGCTTATCCGCGCCTGGTTTCCCGATAATCGCCTGATGTTGCATTACCAAATACTGCCAGAGGATCCCGAGCAGCAGGTGCTGGGCGCCTATCTGGGCACCATTCCTCCCCCCTACCTTGCCGATATTCGGCGCAACCGCGTGCCTTTTTGTCAGACTTTTCTCAGCCCCACTTCGCCCCAGCCGATCATCCCCCCCTCCGTCGATGGGCCTCCCCATTGCTTGGGCACGACTGCTGCCAACAGCGGGACGGGGCCTTACGCTGCCCAGAAAGGGGCTGCTGCTTTGCGCTAAAGGCACGTGAGGAGTTGGCTCAGCGCAGCGCTGGGGTCAAGCCGGATTTCAGTAAGGGAGCAGTTTCCTTCAAAATGAACTGTCACCTTAAACTGTCACCAGCTCGGGACGGCGGCTGTTGCGAATGCTGCGAATGGCTTCTGCATAGTCTTTGGCCTTGAACACTGCCGAACCGGCCACAATGGCATTGGCTCCTGCCTCGATCACCTGCCAAGCGTTGCTTCCCTTCAAGCCACCATCCACCTCGATCCAGGGATCCAGGCCGCGCTCATCACACATGGCCCGTAACTGGCGAATTTTGGGCACCACTGCTGGAATAAAGCTCTGGCCGCCAAAGCCGGGGTTGACGCTCATGATCAGCACCAGATCCACCAGCTCCAGCACGTATTGGATCAGCTCCAGGGGGCTGGCCGGATTGAGCACCACGCCCGCTTGCTTGCCCAGATCCTTGATTTGGCTGAGGGTGCGATGCAGGTGGATGGTGGAGCTGGACTCTGCGTGCACGGAAATAATGTCGGCCCCTGCCTTGGCAAAATCCGCCACATAGTTCTCCGGCTCTACAATCATCAGGTGGACGTCCAGGGGCTTAGCCGTCACCGGGCGCAGCGCTTCCACCACCAACGGGCCGATGGTGATATTGGGCACAAAGCGGCCATCCATCACATCCACATGGATCCAGTCGGCCCCCGCCTCATCCACTGCCCGTACTTCCTCCCCCAACCGGCTGAAATCGGCTGAAAGGATGGAAGGGGCGATCACAATCGGCTTTTGCCCAGAGGTCGCTGACGGCTGCACCATGGTGAGTCCTGGGGATTGAAAACAGAGAAACGGAGAAACCTGCTCCTCTATGGTACGGGGTTTGATCCCCTTTGCAAAGCGTCATATCCCCTCTCAGCTTGGCACTCAAGGCTCCAGGGGGGACGTGGACTCTCGCGACAGGATCCCGTTCGCGTTGGCGGAACGGAGTCCTTTCAAGCTCGCATCGCCGGGCCACAGACCCTGCAAGACTTGGGCAACACGACGCCAGGGATCCAGCCGTTCCGCTCGCGGAAGCAGGACGGAGTCCTGGCTGCTTTGAGGCTCTGGAGAAGACTGCTCAGAGGGGGCGGGATCCCTTTCCTCCAGCCTCAGGGAAAGCTGCTGCAACTGCATGTAGATGCTGTTCACGGCCAGCATGGCCAAGACCGTGCCGAAAAACTTGGTGCGGGATCCCATAGGTCAACCCCTGTGCGAGAACAAGAGTAGGGTCGTCGCCGGTGCGTTAGCTCCACCTTAGCTCACAGGTTTGGCTGGCTGTTGCGAGAAAATAAACCTGTTTGCACCAGATCCTGCAAAGCCCTCGGGTCAAGATCCGCCGCCAAGACGATGACTACTCCACGAAAGCCAACCTATCATCACCTGCACACCGCCCTTTGGGTGAGCGATCTGGCCAGAGCCGAACATTTTTACGGGACAGTGCTTGGGATCCCCAAGGTGGAACGGTTGCCGTTTGACTTTCCCGGCGCTTGGTATCAAGTGGGTTCCTCCCAAATTCATTTAATCGTGGCCGAGGAGCCGATGGATCCACGGCAGCGAAGCGGAACGGGATCCTCAAAGTGGGGGCGTAATCCCCATGTGGCGCTGGGGGTAGATGACTTGGAAGCGGTGAAGGCTCGCCTGCGGCAGGAAGGGTATGAGGTGCAACCGAGCGCTTCCGGGCGAGCGGCTGTGTTTGTCCGGGATCCGGATGGGAATGTGATAGAGCTAAGCTCGATTAGCGCAACTTAGCCATGAGCCATCTCCCCTCAGCAATGCCGCCGGTTGCAACAGCGTTGCGTAGCGATATGGGTTCTCGTTGCCAGTTCGATCCGGCCATCAGCCTGGTCAGTTCCGCACAGATGCAGCGCATTGAGGAGCAGATCTTCTCTGCCGGCATGCCCGTTGCCGCTCTGATGGAGAAGGTGGGGCTGGCCGTTGTTGCTCAGTTGCAGAAGGATTTTCCGCAAGCCCATCGCATTGGGATCCTCTGTGGGACAGGGCACAACGGTGGCGATGGGTTGGTGGTTGGGCGGGAGCTATGGCTGGCCCAAAAGTCGGTGAAGGTGTGGCTGGGCAAGCCGGATCTCAAACCCCTGACGGCAGACCACGCCCGCTATCTCAAGGCGCTGGGGGCAGAGTTTGTGGAGAGTCTTGAAGAGCTGGCCGATTGCGATTTGTTAATTGATGCCCTGTTTGGGATCGGTCTGAACCGGCCTCTGGGGGAGCCTTGGGCGGGGGCGGTGGGGTGGGCCAATGGCAGTGGGATCCCCATCCTTAGCCTGGATTTGCCGTCTGGCCTCAACGACCAAACCGGGGAAGTCTGGGGCTGCTGCATTCGCGCCAGCCATACCTATACCCTTGGCCTTTGGAAACGGGGGCTGTGGCAGGAAGCAGCTCTGCCTTGGGTAGGACGGTTACATCGCGTTGATTTTGGGATCCCCGCTTGGGCCTGCCCAGAGGATGAGGTTCCCCGGTTGTTGCTGCGGCCTTGGCAGCACTTTCCTGCGGATCCCCCTTTGGATACCCACAAATACCGCCAGGGATCCCTGCTAGGGGTGGCAGGCTCGGCGGCCTATGCCGGGGCGGCCCTGTTGGCGGGGCTGGGATCCCGCGCCAGTGGGGTGGGTATGGTGACGATGGCGGTGCCGGCGGAGTTGAAAGGAGTGATCCACAGCGCCCTGCCGGAAGTCTTGGTCTATGCCTGGGAGGGGATCCCCGCTTTGCCCCAGGTGGCTGATCGCGACAGCGGGACGAAGTCCTTGAAACCCTTTCAGGCGGTGGCCGTGGGGCCGGGCTTGGGAGAAACCCGCTTACCGCTGCTGGAGATCCTGCTGCGGGATTGGGCCGGGATCCCCTGGGTGATCGATGCGGATGGCCTCAATGCTCTCGCTGAGATGGGGGTAGAGCGCCTGCCAGAAAACGGGATCCAAGCCATTCTCACCCCCCACCTGGGGGAATTTCGGCGGCTTTTTCCGGGGATCCCGCTTGGGGATCGCATCGAGGCAGCCCAAAGGGCGGCAGCCCAGAGTGGAGCAGTGGTGGTTTTGAAGGGGGCGCGGACGGTGATCGCCTCTCCCACTGGGAAATGCTGGGTGAACCCGGAGAGCACACCGGCTTTGGCCCGCGGTGGCAGCGGCGATGTCTTGACTGGCCTGATTGGTGGCCTGGTGGCCCGCCGAACGGCCCAAGTGGGTCGGCCCTTGGAGATTGCTGAGCTGCTCAGTTGCGCCTGTGCCGGGGTGTGGTGGCATGCCCAAGCGGCTATCCAGCTGGCGCGGGAACGCGGTCTAACAGGGGTGGATCCGGCCCACCTGGCGGAGCACCTGCCCAAGACGCTGCAGAGCCTGCGGGAGCAAGGGTGAAGGAAGGAGCTGCAAAACCCAGCCTAGGGTTTCAGGAACCCCAGTGCCAACCCCAAGAAAATGAACAGGCCAAAGCCAATCCGATAGACGATGAACAGCCAGGTGCTGCTGCGCTGCAAAAACTGAATTAGCCAATCGATAGACAAGTAGGAAAAGACGAAGGCCGAAAGCGTCCCCAACCCCTGCGGCAGCAGGGCCTCTGCCTCGAACTCGGAGATAAACTCCACAACCCCCGCCAAAAATAATGCCGGGATCCCCAGCAAGAAGGAGTAGCGAGCGGCAGCCGGGCGTTGCAAATGGAGAAACAGCCCTGCCGTCAGCGTCGAGCCGGAGCGCGACACCCCAGGGATCAGGGACAAAGCTTGGGCCAGCCCCACCCAGATCCCATCCCAAATGCCTAAGCTGTGAAGGTCTCGCTGGCGTTTGCCCGTTTGCTCTGCCCAGCCCAACAACACAGCCAAGCCGATGGCTGCGACGGCGATCACCCACAATTGGCGGGGCGGGGATCCCCAAATGGCCTTGATGGCCCAGCCGGCAACCACAATTGGCACTGTTCCCACCAGGATCCCTACCAGCAGCCGCCAAGGCTCCTGCTGAAAATCTCGTTCTCGCCAAGCCTTGCAAGAGCCGAGGATCAACTGGCGCAGGTCAGAGGCAAAGTAGATCAGCACCGCCCCCAAACTGCCCAACTGGATCACCGCCGTAAAAGAAGCGCCCGCATCCGGCCATCCCACCAAAGCCGGAAACACCCGCAGATGGGCCGTGCTGCTAATGGGCAGAAATTCGGTGATCCCTTGCACCATGCCCAAAATTAGAGCCTGCCACCAATCGGGATACCAAGTGTCAGCAAGCAACAAGGTAAACACTCCCCCACCCAAACTTGCCGGATTTGCACAATCCCCATTCTTAGAAAAACTCAGAACTCCGGCTTTTTCCAGCAGCCCATACCACGGCGAACAAACACTTGCAGAGGGATCCCACCCCAACTGGCCGGGAACTTGGGTGTCGCTGTCCCAGACCCGCAAAAGGGCTGTGCCTATAGGATCGCCGCAAAGATCAACAGTAGGTCAGATCATCGGGTCAATAGATCAGAAGCCAATCCGCTCTGGGTCTTCAATGGTAATCAGCCAGTTGCCCACATTCCGGAAGAGGGGGTTGGGTTCCGTACCCCGTACCCGCGCCTCCACACGGTAGATACCGGCAGATGAAGGGTTGCGCACGTTGGAGAGCACCAGACGGATCTCCTGACCGGCAGCAATGGGTTGACGGGCCACCACCTCTAGAGAGCGAAACTCCTCGTTCCAGTACACTTGATCCAGCTCTACAGGCCGGCCTTCTACCTCCAGGCGGACACTTTCCGGATCGATGCGGCCATCGAAATTCCTGTCCCCGTTGATCTGCACTTCTGCCACCGCCACATTCTGGGGGGGGATCGTCAGGCGGTAGCGATCCAAACGACTGCGAACCCCGCCAAAATCGAGCCGATAGCTGAGGACAGGTACCCCTTCACTGCCGGTGATCACCAAACCCGACTGCGCCTCTGCAGAATGGGGCATCACCAGGGATCCCAGGCTCCCCATCACCAGAACCGCCAAGGCCAGCCTCATGCCTCGCCGGGCAAGGCCAAGTTCCTGCGAACATTTCCCTGCTCTCATCACTGCTCTCAACACCCAAACCTCCGCTGGTTGAAACACCTCAGCACCTTCAAAGCTCACTAGCGCGGCCTGTAGACAGCCTGACCGATGGCAAGCAAGGCCGACGCCTCGCCGTCCATTGTAGGGGATGGGATCCCCTCTACCGAGAGAGCTTAAGGCTTATCGAGGTGCGGAAGTGCGTAGTTCGTCTAGGATCCCAGACAAAAACTTTGGGCCGCCACACCCACGGTGCAGCTCCCACGCAACGCTGATTGCGACCACAAGGTGACCTTCGGTGGATTGGCCCTCGCCCTTCTACGGCTTCACTTGAGGAAACTCAGCACCCCCACCCCAATCACCATCAGCACCCAGAGCAGGGATCCCACCAAAATCACATTCTTGGCCCGGCTCCAGTCGCTGGCTGAGCTGTAGAGCACTGGCACCGCCACCACCAAGAGCAAGCTGTAAAGCACCAACACCAACAAAGCAATTTGGAAAACGAGCATCATCTTTCGGATCCCTCACAAAAGTCTTGTCTTGGATAAAAGCTCCCGGTAACACCGGATGGCAGCAGGATAAATAGGATGACGCTCTGACTATACCAAAATAGGATCCCTCCCAAGGCCAGATCCGTTGAGGCGGCTGATGGATTCATCTAGACACAGGCTGGAGGCGGAAGGGGTTAAAGTCGGTTGCCACATCGAAGTAGTCTTCTTGTTCTTGCTGCTTTAGCCAGCCGGTAATGGCATAGGTCAGGGGCGTGAACGCCGCCTCAACGGCACACTTGAACACATAGTTGGAGAGTATTAAGCTGCCCAGGCCAGGGAACACCCCCCAGAAGGCCAAGGTGACAAACAGTCCAGTATCCACCGCTTGGCCCACCAAGGTAGAGCCGATGGTGCGTGTCCACAGCCACCGTCCCCGAGTCCACACCTTCATGCGGGCCAGTACATAGGCGTTGGCAAAGCTGCCTCCCCAATAGGCGATTAAGCTGGCCAGGACAATGCGGGGCGTCAGGCCCAGAATCTGGTCGTAGGCTTCTTGATAGGGCCAGTCGGGGGCCGCAGGCAGGGATCCCACGATCATGAACGTTACCGACATGAGGGCCGCCGAGATAAATCCCAGCCAGATCACCCGCCGCGAGCGGGCATAGCCATAGACTTCGGTGAGGATGTCGCCAAAGATATAGCTGAGGGGGAAGAGAATGGTGCCCCCGTCAAAGGTAAAGGGCCCCAGAAGAACGATCTTGGTCGAGGCGATGTTGGAAATCAGCAGCACGGCCACAAATAGAGCCGTCACCGCATCTAGGTGTCGATAAGCTCGCTCAAAAACCCTCTCAGACATCAGGATCCCCCCAACAACTTACGAATGTGCCGCAGCTCCTTGACGATCAAGGCCAAACCCTGGGCATGTCGCTCCACTTCGCCGGCGAGCTTGCTGATCTGGGCCTCCAGATTGCTGCTGCGGGATTCCTGACGCGCCAGGCGTTGGTTGATCCCAGAAAGCCGCGCCACCACCTCCCGCTGGATCAAGTTTTCCGTACCTTGAATCAGCAGCGTCTCGATGGCGGTGAGCCGGTTCAGAATCAGTTGGGTGTTGGTTTCGGATCCCGGCTCCGGTGCAGCGGCAGGGGCAACCTGGAGGACCTTTTGGATAAGAGCCAAAAGGGCATCTGCCTCAAACGGTTTCTCGATGAAATCAAAATCGACAAAGGGCTCAGGAATGCGGGCAGTCACCTGTTCCTTCAGCCCCGACATCATGATGATAGGAGTATTTTTCAGACTGTCTTCGCGGCGGATGGCCTGCAAGGTGTCGTAGCCATCCATCTTGGGCATGACAAAATCCAGCAGGATCAGGTCGGGGTGATGTTTTTTGGCCGCTTCCAGCCCTGTCAACCCGTCTTTGGCCTCCACCACTTGGAACTGATCGGCCAAGATGCTGGCCACCATCTTGCGAATCATGATGCTATCGTCAATGACCAACACCGTCTTGGTTGTCATGCTGAGGCGCTCCCTCTTCCCATTATCAAATCGACCTGATCAGCCCCTTCCTCCAGCTCATAGGGCAATCGGGGACATCCTTTTGAGGACACCACTAGAGTACTCCCCTGCTTGGCCAGATGGGGTGTGCTCAGGGATCCAATTCCGCCAGGTTTTCCCCGCGCCCAGCGGCTGCCGGCCCGGCGTGGCCGCCTTGCTATAATTAAGTGTAAACAAACGTTAAGCCTTCATTCTTCATTCGCACCTTGCAGGGTTATGAGCCTACAACTAAGTCCTGAGCTGTCGCTGCCGATCCCATCTCCAGTCGGAGAAGCTGCCTACCGCGCTTTTCAGTGGGGCAAAAACATCTTCGGCTTTGCCCACAAAGCGCTCTCCACCCAAGCTTCAGATCTGATGCTCTCCGTGCTCAGGGATCTGCAAAGCTTCTCCTCCGGGAGGACCCCGCCGCCGCGGGCCAAGGTGCGGGTGAGCGCTGACACGCTACAGGTGTTGCGGGCCCGTTACGAACAACTCCTGCAAGCGGACTGGCAAGATGCTGAGGCAGGGTACTACCCTCACGCGCTCCTGTTCGACAACCCCTGGCTGGACTTTGCCCGCTATTACCCACAGGTGTGGTTGGATTTGCCGCAAATTACTCGGCGGGTTCACAGCAAGCGTTACCAAGAGTTTTCTCAAGACATCTCCACCGAGGGCTATCCGAAATACTACCTGCAAAATTTCCATTACCAAACCAACGGCTACCTGAGCGACAGCTCGGCTGAGCTTTATGACCTGCAGGTGGAGCTGCTGTTTGGGGGCACAGCGGACGCGATGCGCCGTCGGGTGATTCGCCTGCTCAAAGATGCCTTGGATCCCACCTTGGTCAGCCCCCACATCCTCGATGTAGCCTGTGGCACGGGGCGGATGCTGCGCTTGCTGCGGGGATCCCTGCCCAAAGCAGCTTTGTATGGCCTGGATCTTTCTCCTGCCTATCTGCGCAAGGCCAACCGACTGTTGCAGGAGCTGCCGGGGGAGCTGCCCCAGCTTATCCGCGCCAACGCCGAGGCCATGCCCTATGCCGATGCCACCTTTGACGCCGTCATCAGCGTTTTTCTCTTTCATGAGCTGCCTGGCCCGGCCAGACAAAATGTCATCAACGAGATGAGTCGGGTGGTGAAGCCAGGGGGCGTGGTGGTCATCTGCGACTCGGTGCAACTGCTGGATTCGCCAGAGCTGAAGGAGACGATGGAAGCCTTTATGCAAACCTTCCACGAACCCTACTACCGCGACTACATCCACGACGATCTGGGGGTGCGCCTGCAACAGGCAGGCTGTGCGGTGCTGCGCCGGGAGACTCACTATGTCAGCGCCTACACCCTAGCCCGTAAAGGTTGAGCGCCCCTTCCACAAGCTTAAGAGGAAGAGTAAATCGGCGGTCACTTGTCCAGAGGGTGTATAGTAGTTTTAGACACGAAACCTTGGATAAGAAGACGGGTCACTAACTGGATAACCCTTGATAACCCTTGGGTGCAAGTCCGTCTAAGATCTTTTTCTTGTGCTTAGGCTCATGTCTCACCCTCATGGATCCCTCCGCGCCGGCATTACTGCTCTCAAGCAGGAGCGCTACCTGGAGGCGATCAACCTTCTCGAGTCGTTCTGCTACTGCTGTTCCATCCAAGAGAGACAGGAGCACCGCCTGAGCGAGCGCAATGGCTCGAGGGCAAATCCGGAAGAATGCGTTTTGGCTCGTGTGGCTCTGATTATGGCTTATCAGGGCAGCGGTGACTTGGAGCGCTCAACTGCCCTTTGCCAAGAGCTGTTGGAGGAGAAGGAAACTCCTGAGTCCGCTCCCTGGGCTCGGGAATGGGCAGCTCAGGCTCTACCGACCCTCAAGCAGGCTTCAGAACACTCCATGCCCCCTGAGGAAGTCATGGCGCGGCTACCCGTTCTCCGGCAGTTGGAAGACTGTCAGCCGCTGTGTAGCTCCCGCGATCCGGCTCCGCATCTGCTCAAATCTGCCTCTCTCTGAGGGAGAGGATCTGCAAGGAGCGGTGGACGCCCGGCTCTAGCCTTTATTCTCAACACAGTTCCACAGCAATCTTATGTCTGCTGCCGAACCGACTACCTATCATTTTGTCGTTGCCAGCCTGTCTTTCTTACGTTCTGAGCCTCTGGAAGAGGTGCTGGAGGAGCGTCGTCGATACTGCGAGGAGCGCCATTGCCCTGTCGATTTCTTCTGGGTGCCGCAGCCGGCCTTCATGGAAGCTCCAGAGTTAAAGCCCCTGCGGGACAAGTTGAAGGAGCCCCTGGGGGCAGTGGTATCCACCAACGCGGATTTTATTCGTTGGCTGAGCCTGCGCTTAACCTTTGTAGAGAAGGGCAGCTTTGTGGCTCCAAGCGAGTCGATCCCGGATCCCTTGCGCTCCTTGTCTGCCGCAGGAAGCTAGGCCTGCCGATTCCCAAGATTTGGGTTGGTGGATTGGAAGGCGGGCCAAGATAAGATCGGGGCACCCCATTTCCACTTTTGTTTGCTGACGGGATCCCATTCTGTTGTGGGGCCGACGTCGGGGAAATGGGCAGGTCACCTGGGGAGCATGATGACTTTGGAGCAACGATGGGGCTGGCCGGAGGGAGGGGCAGGGATCTGCCACCCCAGTTCCCCTCTCCAGAATCCCCCACCTGCGTCAACGCCAACTTGGGGGCTGAAGTCAGAAGCTCTCTTGCCTGAGCCGACAGCAAGCCCCGCCCTCAGCTTGCTGGAGCATTCTTCCGGGGATCCCTTGCCAGAGCCATCTCCTGAAGATCCCGAAAAGGGGCAAAAAGCAGAGAAGGAAGATCAAGGTCTGTCTGAGCCGGGCCTGAGCAACTTTGTAACCGTGCTGCGCCGGCGCAATTTCCTGCTGCTGTGGATGGGGCAGGTGTGTTCCCAGTTGGCGGACAAGGTGTTGTTGGTGCTGCTGATCGGCTTGGTTGCCCGCGAATTTCAACCCGAAGGGGCTTCCATCAGCGGTCAGGTTTCGGCCATCATGCTGGCTTTTACGCTGCCGGCGATGCTACTGGGCAGCCTGGCAGGGGTATTTGTGGATCGCTGGCTAAAAAAAGGGGTGTTGGTGCTCTCCAACCTGGGGCGTGGGATCCTAGTGCTGCTGTTGCCGCCGCTGCTCTGGCTCACTGCCGGGCGCGACCTTTGGCCGGGGATCCCCTTGGGGTTTGCGGGGCTGTTGCTGGTGAGCTTTGCCGTCTCGGTTCTGACCCAGTTTTTTGCTCCTGCCGAGCAGGCGACTTTGCCCCTGATCCTGCCGAAGCGAGAGCTGCTGGCGGCCAACTCCCTGTACACCACCACGATGATGGCTTCGCTGATCGTCGGGTTTGCCGTGGGGGAGCCGCTGTTAACCCTGGCAGATCGTTGGGTACGCCATTGGTTGCCGGGCTGGGAAGTGGGGCCGGAGCTGTTGGTGGGGGGAGCCTACCTCTTGGCGGGATCCCTGCTGTTGCTGCTACAACCCCACGAGAAGCTGGAGCCCCGGCGTTGGGAAGTCCCTCACCTCTGGGAAGATCTCCGGCTGGGCCTGCACTATGTCGGCCAGGTGCCCCTGATCCGAGCTGCTTTGGTGCAGGTGGTGGTGCTCTACTCGCTGTTTGCGGCGCTGGCAGTTTTGGCGGTGCGCATGGCCGAAGTGATGGCAGAGCTGAAGCCGGATCAGTTCGGGGTGTTGTTGGCCGCTGCTGGCCTGGGCATGGGGATCGGCGCCTTTTGGGTGGGCCATACGGGCCGACGGGTGAGCCGCCGCGCCTGGGTTGGCCTGGGATCCCTGCTGCTCTGTGGGGCTCTGGCAGCCCTCTCCTGGACGACCCACTGGCTGCTGCCCAGCTTGGGCTGGATTGCCCTGTTGGGCTGTGGCGGGGCTCTGGTGGCGGTGCCGATGCAAACCTTGATCCAAGAGGAAACGCCTGACCATCTGCGAGGCAAGATCTTTGGGCTCCAGAACAACGCCGCCAACATTGCCCTCAGTTTGCCGCTGGTGTTCACGGGATTGGCAGAAGCCCGCCTTGGCCTTCCCTGGATGTTTGTGGCCCTGTCTGTTCTGGCGGGGCTGGCGGGGCTGTACACCTGGAGCCTATTGGGCAGAGAGGTCTCGTAAATCCTGCCGCAGCGCGAGGTTGGATATCCTCTTCCGAGGGGACGGGCCAAGGCAGGAGCTAACTCTGCTACTCTTGTAGAGGCTTGAGCATCGAGACTCCCTTTGCAGCTCAGCGTTTTAGCTCCGCGGGGATCCGCCCATGCACATCGCCTGGATAGGCAAAAAAACACCTTTCTGTGGCAACGTCACCTATAGCCGCGAGGTGACCAACGGCCTTTTGGATCGGGGACATCAGGTTAGCTTTTTTCACTTCACCAACGACGGCCAACCGCCCGCCCTGGATCCTGGAGGTGAAGGCTGGAGGGCGGAGCTGGATCGTCGAGACGTTTCCCTCCCCTGTCTGTACAAGTCGCAGATTTACACGATCCCGGCCCCCAACGCCAAGCGGTTGCTCACCCAGGCCCTAAAGGAATTGCAGCCGGATCTGGTACATGCCTCCTTGACCATTTCTCCCATCGACTTTGTGCTGCCGGAGATCTGTGCTGAGCTCAACCAGCCGCTGGTGGCCACCTTCCACCCGGCCTTCGACCGGCGGCGGCGCAACATCGCCTCTCGCACCCAATACTTGGCCTACCAGCTCTACGCCCCGTGTTTGGCCAACTATCACCGCACCATCGTCTTCTCGGAAACGCAGCGGGAGATCTTGGTCAAGCTGGGGGTGCGCCCCCAACAGGTGGTGGTCATTCCCAATGGTGTGGATGTGGACAAGTACGCGCCTGGGCCCTCCACCCTCAAACAGCGGTTGGGACTGGAGCGGATCTTCGTCTATCAAGGGCGGGTCTCGCCGGAAAAAAACCTGGAAGCCCTACTCAAGGCTTGGAAACACGCCCAAATGGGGGAGAAGTGTGGTCTGCTGATCGTGGGGGATGGGCCACTGCTCAACACCCTCAAGCCCTGCTACACCCTTCAACATGGGATCCACTGGCTGGGCTATATTGCCGACGAGCAGCAGCGCATCGAGATCTTGCGAGGGGCTGATGTGTTTGTTTTGCCCTCCTTGATCGAGGGGCTCTCTTTGTCCCTGTTGGAGGCGATGGCCTGTGGGGTGGCAGCGGTAGCCACCGATGTCGGCGCTGATGGAGAGGTTTTGGCCGATGGAGCTGGGATCCCGCTGGATCCGACACGGGTGACAGCAGAGCTGCAAACGCTGCTGCCTTTGCTGCGGGATCAACGGGAGTTTACCCAACTGCTGGGGATGAAGGCCCGCCAGCGGGTGCTGGAGCGCTATACCCTCAGCCACAACCTCAGCCAGGTGGAACAGCTCTACCGAGAGCTGTGCCAGGGATCCCGTCAGCCTCGCCGGGTGTGAGGGATGAGTGTGATGAAGCTTGTGATATTTTTGCTAAGCTGTTTCGTTACGTTTCCAAGGGATTAACGCCAGTCTTCCCGATGGATGATCACAGCCCCCAAAAGGCCGTTTTAGGGCAGCCCCCTGCCGGGCTGTCAGATTCTTTGTGGTCAGAGTCCTTGCTGGCCCAGGATTCGGGCAAAAATCCCCTCCCCCCCAATGCTCCGTCGCTGTCGCCCACGGACAATTCGGGGGACTTGCGCTCAGCTCAGACCGGCCAGGATGAGGATCCCACCTCTTCAGGTGCCGTTGCGTCCGATGATAGAGAGCTGCCGGAGGTCAAGCCGGCCATTGTGCCTGCCCCTGCAATGCCGGATCGGGTGGCAGAACTGGAGAGAGAACACCATCGGATGCAGTATCTGCTGGCGTGGCTGGCTTTTGCTCTGCGCTCTTTTAACAACTTGAACCAGATCCTGGAGCTGACGGCTTTTGTGGCCAGCCAACTGACCGATGCCGAAGGCGGAGCCCTGGTTTTGTTCAATCCCAACGGCACCATCCAGTTGGATCAACTGCATTGCTCTGATCTCAATCACCGCGAGCAGATTCGGGCTGAGATGGAGCAAATTACCCAGACCCTCTCGGCTCAAGAGCCCATTCTCAAAACGGAGGGATCCCTGTCTGTTAAGATCCCTGCCCTTGAACACCTCTTGGACGAACGGTTCCGCCAGAGCTTGGGGCCGGATGTACGCCTTTTCGGCACGCCGCTGCTGATTCGCAACTCTGTCCAGGGTCGCTTGTACGTCTTCAGCCGTCAGCCTGGCTACCACTGGGATGAACGTCGCCAACAACTGTTGCGCTTGGTCGCCGATCAGGCAGGGGTGGCCATCGAAAATGACCGCTTGACGGCAGCCTTGCGCCGCAAGATGGCCCTGGAAAAAGAAATGGAGATTGGCTCTTACATCCAGACCCAACTGCTACCTCGGGAGTGCCCTCAAGTCAAGGGGATTCGCTTGGCAGCCCGTTGCCGGGTGGCCAGCAAAGTGGGAGGCGACTACTATGACTTCATCAAGATTCCCGGCGAACGCCTGGAAACATCCGACTCATCTGAAGAAACGGCAGGCTTTCGCTTGGCCATCGTCATTGGGGATGTGATGGGCAAAGGGGTGCCCGCCGGCCTGTTGATGACCATGACCCGCGCCATGGTGCGGGCGGAGGCCCTCAACCGCCATTCGCCGGCCCGTGTTCTGCAACATCTGAACCGGGCCATGTACAGTGACCTGGAAAACTCCAATCGCTTCATCAGCCTGTTTTATTCGGAGTACGATCCCCGCTCCCATCGCCTCTGCTTCAGCAACGCGGCCCACAACCCCACCCTGTGGTGGCAGGCCCGCACCCGAGAAATTCAACCCCTGGACACAGAGGGGGCGCTGATCGGCTTGGAAGAAAACAGCCACTACTCGGAAAGCTGCGTGCAACTGCAACCCGGGGATGTGGTGGTGTACTACACCGATGGCTACACGGAGACAGCCAACACCCGCGGCGAGCGCTTGGAAACCTCTGGGCTGATGGACGCCATCCAGTACGCTGCCCGTCGCTACGACTCCCCCGAAGACATTTTGGAGAGCTTGTTTGAGCAGATGGATGCCTTCCGAGGCCGTCGGGGATCCCATCCTCTTCCCCTATGGCTGCCCGAGGATCCAGAGCTCCTGTTGCAGGACGAGATTTCCCTGCGGCCTGAGCCCGTGGACGACACAACGCTGGTGGTGTTGAAGGTGTTGCCCGACTCCGAGCCAGCCTAGCTAAAAAAGTTCAAACTCAGGGTTAATGACAGCAGGCCGCAACGCTCACAATAGCTCAAGCAAGCTACTCAACGCTACTGGGCTGGGCAGCAACGGTGGGTTGGTTGACGTGGTTTTGCCGGACTACTAGGCTAGTTGGTTAGTTCTGGCATGCGTTCTGCATGGGCTAAAGCCTGCTCCAGCTTTAGTCTGTGTGGCTCTCTCAGAGAGCAAGGAGCGGCTACCTGCAGCTTGCGGGGAAGTCACGCCTGTGGAGATCCCTCTGGCGGGGCAGTGGGGGTGATCTCTGCTGCCAGCCATAGTTCGTTAAGGCAGGAAGAAAGCAGAAGCGCGGCAGACGCTGAGCACTCCGCGCCGCCGGTGCGAGTGGAAGTGTTTGTTGGCGTTTCGTAGGTCTTTCAGAGCGGTACGCTCTAGCTGGTGGAGCTACCAGGTTGGCTGCACTGTGTTATCTACACCTGAGGTACAACCATGAACTTCTCTCCTTCTGGGTCTGAGACCGCTTCGGTTTACTTGCCGGCCCCCACGGCTTTCCAGACGGAAATGATTGTCGGGCAGGTGTTCCGACAGGATGTGCTGGGCGATATCCGCAAGGGTTGGAATGGCTTTGTGGAATCGGGCCAAATTTGGGCGCTTTTGATAGGGATCGTGGCGGGCTACATGCTCAAGAGCATCACCAGCTCCCACTAGAGCCTTGTCGCCATTGCTCTAGCTGGATCCATTGGGCCTGGGCCGGCGGGGTTTTGGCCGTCGGCGGTCGGTTTCTGTGTTTTTTCTCCACAACTGCAGTGGGGTCTTCCTACGGTGGTCAATCCTTCTCCCCATTCTTCCGGTTCCCAGCCAATGCCTGAGCCGACGGTAACTTCCACCCCTCGCCCCTGGAGCCAACGCTTCGAGGGATCCCTGCATCCTGCCATCGCCCGCTTCAACGCCAGCATCGGCTTCGACATCCGCCTGCTGCCCTACGATGTGGCCGGATCCCTGGCTCATGTGCAAATGTTGGCCGCTTGTGGCATCCTGACCCAGCAAGAGGCCGACCAGATCCGGCAGGGATTGGAGCAGATCCAACAGGAGGCGGCTGCCGGCACCTTCCGGCCCGATCCAGAGGCAGAGGATGTCCACTATGCCGTCGAGCGTCGTTTGGTGGCTTTGGTGGGGGAAGTGGGAAAAAAACTGCATACCGGGCGCTCCCGCAATGACCAAGTGGCCACCGATCTGCGTCTCTATCTGCGAGATCAGATCGATCACCTTCGTCAAGCTCTCTGGGAGCTGCGCGGAGTTTTGTTGGACTTGGCCGAGCGGCATCTGGAGACGATCCTGCCCGGCTACACCCATCTGCAACGGGCTCAGCCGATTAGCTTAGCCCACCACCTCTTGGCCTATGAAGAAATGCTCTGGCGAGACTGGCAACGGCTGGGGCGGGTGCGGGAAGAGGCGAATGTCTGTCCTCTCGGATCCGGAGCTTTGGCCGGCACTTCCCTGCCCATTGATCGGCAGCTCACCGCCCATCTGCTGGGATTTGAGCGGATCAGCGCCAACAGCTTGGATGCCGTCAGCGACCGGGACTACCTGGTGGAGTTCCACGCTGCCGCCAGCTTGATTTTGGTGCATCTCAGCCGCCTCTCGGAAGAGATGATCCTCTGGGCTTCCCAGGAGTTCGGCTTTGTCACCCTCACCGATGCCTGTGCCACCGGCTCCAGCCTCATGCCCCAGAAGAAAAATCCCGATGTGCCGGAGCTGGTGCGCGGCAAGGCGGGGCGGGTGTTTGGCCATCTCCAGGCTTTGTTGGTCACCTTGAAGGGGCTGCCGCTGGCCTACAACAAAGACCTCCAAGAAGACAAAGAGGGGCTATTCGACACGGTCGATACCCTGAAAGCCTGCCTAGAGGCGATGACCATTCTGCTGCGGGAAGGGATCCAATTTCAACCTGAGCGCATGGCGGCTGCTGTGCAGGAAGATTTCTCCAACGCCACCGATGTGGCCGACTACTTGGTGCGCAAAGGGATCCCCTTTCGCACAGCCCATGATTTGGTGGGGCAGATTGTGCGCATTTGTTTGGCAGAGGGGATCCTGCTGCGGGATCTGCCCTTGGAGCGCTGGAAAACCTTCCACCCGGCCTTTGAGGCGGACATTTTGACGGCCATTGAGCCCCGCCAGGTGGTGGCCACGCGGCTCAGCGCCGGGGGAACGGGCTTTGCTGTGGTGCGAGCAGCCCTGCAACGGGCCCAGGCCCGCCACCAGCAGCCAGAGCCATCGGAAGAAACTCCACAAACTTAAACTGAACTCAAGGAGAGTTTGCAATTCTTGGGTTCTTCTCGCCAGTGTGTGCCATCCTGAGGTTCTCAGCCATCCAACGCAACTCCCAGCCTGTTGGCCTCTTCCTTGGGTATCGTTCCATGTTGGATAACCTTACCGTCCGTGTCCTAGAACATGCGGCCAAGCGTCGCTGGCGGGAACGCGCCTACAGCCGATTTTTGCAAGATTGGCGACGGCAAGTGGTGCTGCTGCGCCGTCAACGGGCCGGCGAATTTGGCCCACCCCTGGGGGATCCCTCTTGTGTTTTCAGTGCCCACTCGGCTTGGTTGCGCTGTGCCGTCCATCCCCAAGGGCCGTGCCAGGGTTGCCCCCACTATGCCCCCGTCACCCCTCCAAAGCCAGAGCCACCTCTGGGTTCACTCGATGGACGGGTCTGACCGCGCCACACTGGTGGCCGAACATTTTCAGCAGCGGCGGCCTCTGCGGAACGGCCTGCCCGTTGCGCCCCAATGGCATCCGCTGTAGCCAGGTTGAGGGATCCCCGGCCAACTTGTGCCAGAATAAAAGAACGGTAACTCCATCGGCAAAGGCGAGATTCATGGCCCTCTACCTCTCGGCAGACCACCTTCACAGCATCCGCCAGCACGGCGAACAAGCCTTTCCCCACGAGAGCTGCGGCATTTTAATTGGGGAAATCCGGGGATCCGACAAGATCATCCACGAGCTTTGGTCGGTGACCAACACCTGGGATCAAGCGGAAAACCCTCTGGCAGACGGGGAATCCAGCCGCCGCCGCTTCTTGATCGATCCGGCGGATTTCAAGCGGGCCAACGACCACGCGGTGCGCAAAGGGCTGGGGATCCTGGGCACCTATCATTCCCATCCCAACCATGCGGCCATTCCCTCCGAGTTTGATCGGCAGCATGCTTTTCCCTGGGGCTTTTCCTGTGTGATCGTCAGTGTGCGCGAGGGCAAGGCAGAAGAGGTGGTGAGCTGGGTTTTGGATGAGCAGGAGCAGCCCCAACGGGAGCCGATGCAGATGCTGGAAGACATTCGCATCCCCCCGCTCCCGGCTTTGGCAAGCTAGAGTCGTTTGGGCTTTGCCGCTGTTTGAGGCTGAAGTTCACGGCTAAGTACAGTTGGGATCCTTGAAAGCTGGGATGGGTGCCACCGGAAAAAGCGGTAGTCTAGTGCTGAACCTTGTCTGTAACATAGCTGAATCCTCAAAGTCAGTAGACAGCCCCAACAAGATCGACAAACGGATAGGTCAGCCCAGATCCTCTGGATCCTCAAAAGTCTCCAGTAGATACCCAAGATCTCTCCCCGAACTCCCATGGCAACCAAAGTTCTGATCCCCTCTCCCCTGCGCCCCTACACCGACAACCTGGAAGCTGTCGAGATCGAGGGCAGCAATGTTGGCGAAGTGATGGGCAACCTCATCGCCCGCTACGGCGAGCTGAAGCGCCACCTCTACACCGAGGATGGGAAGCTGCGCAATTTTGTCAATGTCTACCTCAACGACGAGGATGTGCGCACGTTGCCCCAAGGCGACAGCACCCCCGTGGGAGAACAAGCCGTCATCAGCATCGTTCCTGCTATTGCCGGAGGGTTGTGAGCATGTTGAACCTGGATACCAGCCAAGTTAGCCTCTCCCGCGAAGAGATGGAGCGGTTTTCTCGGCATTTGATCCTGCCCGAGGTGGGCCTAGAAGGACAGAAGCGGCTGAAAGCGGGCAAAGTGCTGTGCATCGGCACAGGCGGCCTTGGCTCGCCCCTGTTGCTGTACTTGGCGGCAGCCGGCGTGGGGCGGATCGGCATTGTCGATTTTGATGTGGTGGATGTGTCCAACCTGCAGCGGCAGGTGATCCACGGCACCTCCTGGGTGGGCAAGCCGAAGGTGGAATCGGCCAAGAACCGCATCCTGGAGATCAACCCCCACTGTCAAGTGGATGTTTACAACACCGCCCTGAAGGCCCACAACGCTCTGGAGCTGTTTGCCAACTACGACGTGATCGTGGATGGCACCGATAACTTCCCCACCCGTTACCTGGTGAACGATGCCTGTGTGTTGACGGGCAAGCCCAATGTCTACGGCTCGATCTTCCGCTTCGAGGGACAAGCGACGGTCTTCAACTACGAAGATGGGCCCAACTACCGGGATCTCTACCCCGAGCCGCCCCCACCAGGACTGGTGCCCTCCTGCGCCGAAGGGGGAGTGTTGGGGATCCTCCCCGGCATCATCGGTGTTATTCAAGCTACCGAAACCGTGAAGATCCTGCTGGGCGTGGGCACAACCCTAAGTGGGCGGCTGCTGCTTTACGATGCCCTGAACATGAGCTTCCGGGAGCTGAAGCTGCGCAAAAACCCCGCCACTCCTCCCATCACCCAGCTTATCGACTATGAGCAGTTCTGCGGGATCCCGCCAGCCCAAGCCACAGAACAAGCTGGCCAGACAGAGATCCCCGAGATCACTGTGGCCGAGCTGAAAGCGCGGATGGATGCTCACCAAGACTTTGTGTTGGTCGATGTGCGCAACCCAAATGAGTGGGAGATAGGCCGGATCCCTGGTGCTCACCTGATCCCCCTGCCCCAAATTGAAAACGGCGACGGGGTGGAGCAGGTGCGTCGCCTCCTTAACGGCTCAGAGCTGATCGTCCACTGCAAGAGTGGGGCACGCTCGGCCAAAGCCCTGAAGATCCTACAAGCTGCTGGGATCCAAGGAAAAAACCTGCGCGGGGGGATCCTCGCCTGGGCAGAGGCTTACGATCCCTCGATTCCCAAGTACTGACTCTGTCTCAGGATCCCTAGCTGTTGCCCGGTTTGCTCTAGCATAGATCTGGCAGATCCGGTGCCCAGAGCCGGCTGTGCCAGGTTTTCCCTTTTTGCGTCCCCTTTTCCATGAGCGCCATCCCGCAGGCCGAGACAGAAACGATCTTCCACTCCATCCCCGAAGCCCTCGAAGACCTCAAGTGTGGTCGCATGGTCATCGTGGTCGATGACGAAAACCGAGAAAACGAAGGGGATCTGGTCTGTGCTGCCCAGTTTGCCACTCCGCAGGCCATCAACTTCATGGCCACCTACGGGCGGGGCCTTATCTGCCTGGCTATGCAAGGATCCCGCCTCGATGAGCTGAAGATCCCCCTGATGGTGGGGCAGAACACCGACAGCAACCAAACTGCCTTCACCGTCAGCATTGATGCTGGGCCAGAGGCTGGAGTTTCCACCGGCATTTCCGCTGCCGATCGCTCTCGCACCATTCAGGCGGCCATTCACCCGCACACGCGACCGGAAGATCTGCGCCGGCCTGGGCATGTCTTTCCGCTGCGGGCACGGGAGGGCGGAGTACTCAAACGGGCTGGCCATACGGAAGCAGCGGTGGATCTGGCGATGTTGGCCGGGCTGTATCCGGCAGGGGTGATTTGCGAGATCCAAAACCCGGATGGCTCCATGGCCCGCCTGCCCCAGTTGATCGAATATGCCCGTCAGCACGATTTGAAGATCATCACCATCGCCCACCTCATCGAGTACCGCCTGCGCACCGAACAACTGGTTCACCGAGAGGCTGCTGCTATCCTGCCGACGGAGTTCGGCCAGTTTCGGGTTTACGGCTACCGCGACAGCCTTAACCAAGTCGAGCACCTGGCTCTGGTGAAAGGGGATCCGACCCAATTTGCCGCTGAGCCCGTCCTGGTGCGCGTCCATGTGGAGTGTCCCCTAGGGGATGCGCTGGGATCCCTGCGCTGCGATTGTCGCCGCCAATTGACAGCGGCCCTGAAGATGATCGACCACCAAGGCAAGGGGGTACTGGTGTACCTGCGCCGGCAAGAGCAGGAGCTGAGTCTCATCGAGCAAATCAAGTCCTACGCCCGGCAAGATCTGGGACTTTCTGAAACCGCGCCACCAGTGGCGATGGACTTGCGCGATTACGGCATCGGCGCCCAGATCCTACGGGATGTAGGGGTGCGCAAAATGCGCCTGATCAGCAATACCTCTCGCCACATCAGCGGCTTGAAAGGATTTGGCCTGGAAGTGGCCGAGCGCGTGCCCCTGCTGGTGGAAGAGCCGGATCTCAATTTGCATGTGGAGCCGTCCTGTTCCCTGAAACTGTTGCTGCACGACGCTGGCGCAACCGATTCCGGCTCAAGCCTGTAGCGCGTTGTAGGGCCGAGGGCTATGGTGGAACAAAGACTGGGGTGCAGCCGGCTCGCCATCCACCACATAAGCCTTGGATCCCCAACCCCAAAAAGACCAGAAAGGACGTTTGGGCAAAGATGGAACCGAACGCGCCGGTAGGAGGGAGTCCCTGGCTGTCGGGCTCAACAGTTGCTTCGGCAAGACGGGAATGTCGGATCCCACCTGCGACCACACTTCATAGCCCTGAGGGCGCACCACCACCAGGCTGATCAGGGATCCGTGATCCATGTCGTAGCGGCAACTGGCGATGGCCTCTTGCAGCTGAGAAAAGCCCCGGTTGAAGACGTAAAAATGGTCTTGGAAGCGGATGGCCTCCCAGAAACCTTCCCGTGTAACCGCCACATAGTCGTGATTGGCGGAGGCGTAGTCGAGGATCACCATGCGTGTAAAGACTGATCAGCGATGAATCAAAATGAGAGAGCTTTTACCGTATTTTCACTTAAGCACGATCTTGGGCAGCCTGTCATCCGCAAAATGGCTCACCTGCAACAAGGCTTAATGCGTTTTTTTACTCTGCAAACCGCTGCCGCCCGCCTCTCTATCCCCTCCGGCTCCAGGGATCCCACCCAATTCCCGTCTCAGCTCGGCCATAGCCGCTTCTCCGATGTGAGGGGCGGCACAGACCAAGTTGGGTGTGCGGATTAGATCGGCTCGGGCTTGGCGCACCAAGGCGCGCAGGGTAGGGTAGCTGGCCTCATCGCAAATCAGCGTATGGGCGCGGCGGATTAGGGATCCCACCCGTTCCGTATCCGAGATCACTGCCGTCAGCACCAGCAGGTCTCCCCGCAGACTGTAGACAATCACCTCGGCAACCTCCAGCAGGGCAGTGCTGATGCTCACCAGCCCCAGACAGGCGTAGGAAGGCAATTGGCGGATCAGGGCAATTTCGCGGGCGTAGTCGGACACCTCCACCGTCAGAACACGGGCCCCCCGGGGTTGGGCAATGGCCTCGACGGCGCTGAGAAAATAGTGCAGCGTCACCACAGTGCCGGAATGGATCTGATCCAGAACGGTGGCCAGCTCCTCCAGGGGCACCAACTGGACCCGGATGCCCAAGGTCTGCTGGATTTGCTGGGCCATCAGTTGTCCTGTACCCAAATCCCGGTTGGGCACACACACCAGCACTTGAGCACTGCAGCGCAATCGCCAATCGATCTCCGCTAGCAGCAGATCCCGCACCTGCTCCAAAGAAAACCCCTGCTGCAGCAGCTGGTCGATGCCCTGGCGCACCTGCTCCAGGACCTGTCGGGATCGATCCAGGTTTTCCCCCAGGCCGCGAGAGTAGTTAACCACCTGGCGGGCGGAGCGGCTCACGTAAATGCCAGATCCAGCGCGGGTTTCCACCAGGCCCATAGCCTCGAGTTGGTGGTAAACCTTGTGGATGGTATTGCGGTGCAGGCCCGTTTGCATGGCCAATTGACGGGTGCTGGGCAGGCGGCAGCCGGGAGGAAACTGCCCACAGGCAATGGCGAAGCAGAGCAAATTAAAGAGCTGCACGGAGCCAGGGATCCCGCTCCCCGGCTGGATGGAAATGCGCATCATGGCCCGTTTTTCTCCCTTTGACAACGCCGTTGCGAGCCCGTTTCTGGGCTACGTAAGAATCCCTCGACTTCAGTCGGCGGGAGTGTCAACTGCCTGCAAGATAGCGCCGACGCCGGATAGACAAGCTCCAGAGGAGATCGGGATTGAGAGCCCTATTCGGGGATGCGGTGCATCCGGCTGGGATCCCAACTTAAAGTCACCTCCGTCCCTTCCGGCAACTGCTGCAAATTCAGGCCGGGGTTGGGTTGCACAGCCAAAAGTTTCACCTCACAGCCCGACACCCATACCTGATAGCGAATGAAAGCCCCTAGATAAGCAGTGTCGCAAATCCGTCCCCGCAAGCGGCAGTGGCCATCGGGGATCCCTTCTTCAGATAAGTCAATCCGAATGTGCTCCGGGCGCAAAGCAAACAGGGCCGCTTCTCCCACGCATCGTTCCGCCAGGGATCCCTCGATCAAGTTGGTTTGGCCGATAAAACCGGCTACAAACCGGGTGGCAGGTCGCTCGTAGAGCTCTGCCGGGGATCCCACCTGTTCGATGCGCCCGCGATTGAACACGGCAATACGATCGCTCATGGTCAGGGCCTCTTCTTGGTCGTGGGTGACGTACAAAAAGGTGAGACCAAGGCGGTGTTGTAGGGCCTTGAGTTCAAACTGCATCTGTTGGCGCAACTTCAAATCCAGCGCCCCCAAAGGTTCATCCAGCAAGAGCACCTGCGGTCGGCCAACCAAAGCCCGCGCCAAGGCCACCCGTTGCCGTTGCCCCCCTGAAAGTTGGCTGGGTTTACGGGATCCCAGATCGGGCAGTTGTACCAGCTCCAGCGCCTCTTGCACTCGCTTTTGGCGCTCCTTCGGCGGTATGCCGCGGATCATCAAGCTGTAGCCAACGTTCTCCGCCACCGTCATGTGGGGGAAGAGAGCATAGTCCTGAAACACCGTGTTCACAGGCCGTCGGTAGGGCGGCAGACCCAAAACATTCTGGCCGTTCAATTCGATCTGCCCCTCATCCGGACGCTCAAAGCCCGCGATCATCCGCAAACAGGTGGTTTTGCCCGAACCCGACGGCCCCAACAACGTAAAAAACTCCCCCTGCTGCACCTCCAAATCCACCCCGTCCACCGCTTGGATCCCGGAAAAGTTGCGGCTGACCCTCCGCAAACGAATGGCAGGCGGGGATCCCTCCTCTCTCCCGGCTTGGGATTTGGCGGAGCTGACATCAGAGGCGAGGACAGATTCGGCAACCATATCGACACAGGCAGCAAATGAACCCATTATGTAGGGATCCATTTACAGAGGTTGACAGGTCTCAGCAAGGCCGGAAAAGTCCCAGGCCGAGAGCAGAGATAGTGTGGCGCAATCGCCTGCGGTGAAAGCTCGCCGGAAACCCACCCGACCGGTCGCGAAAGCGGGCCGGAGGCTTTTCGCGAAAGCGGGCCGGAGACCTTGTTTCTGGATGGGATCCCTTGACCACTGGGGATCTGAGTCCCACCCTTGTTACAGAAATTTAGAATCGTTACAATAAGTTAGAATCTTTGCTCATCTTTGCATCGCAGGTTTTATCCTATGGCACCCTCTCAGCAGTTTCCCGTGCTACTCGCCTCAGCTTTGCGTCACGACAGCGTAACTCCGCGCTGGTCTCAAGTGGCGTGGACCGTTTTGCGGGTGGTGGCAGGGCTATTCATGATTCACAACGGCCTTGACAAACTGGCAGATATTGAAGGGTTTGCGACGGCTTATGTAGAAGTGATCGGGTTGCCCTTCCCGATCTTCTTCGCTTATGTGGCTGCCTATACCGAGCTGATCGCAGCTCCGATGGTGGCGTTGGGTTTGTTGACCCGAGGGGCAGCACTGGGCTTGTTCGCCACGATGGCGGTGGCCATGTTCCATCACATTAAGGTGGCCGGCTTCAGCGTTCCCTACTTGGAGCTATCCGCCATCTACGCAGCGATCTTCCTGGCCTTTGCGGTGAATGGGGGCGGCTGGTTCTCTGTGGATCAGCTCTTGGTGAATGCAATCGAGTCGTGGCTGAACCGCGCCAGCCGGGAAAAGTTGGAGAGCTTGCAGTCTTCGTTGCAGGCCACGGAACGGGTAATTGCGCTGGGCGAGGAAGAGGCCGAGGCCGCCAAGACCACCGGATCCTGAGCTTTGGTGGCCATTCCCGATAGCGGCGAGGCTGCTCCTCTCTCCCTCTGAGAGAGGTTAGCAGTGAGAGTCATCCTGCTAAATGCGGCTGGCGGCCCGCTCCATCAGGCGTTGGTGGGTGGAGCGCACAGGCTCTCCTGGCTTGGGTTGCCGCTGCACGTAGGTGCCATCAGGGCGCAACTCCCAGGCTTGCCGGTTGTCCGTCAGGCAGATGTCCAAGATCGCCTTGAGCTCCCGCTGCAACGCGGGATCCTCCACAGGGGTAACCACCTCAACGCGCCGATCCAGGTTGCGGGTCATGTAGTCGGCACTGCCGATGAAGTACTCTTCCTGGCCGCCATTGTAGAAGTAGAAGATGCGGGAGTGCTCCAGGAAGCGCCCGATGATGCTGATCACGCGGATGCGTTCGCTTAGGCCGGGGATCCCCGGCTTGAGGCAGCACATGCCGCGCACAATGAGGTCGATCTCCACCCCGGCTTGGCTGGCCTCGTAGAGCAGCCGGATCATTTCCGGGTCGGTGAGAGAGTTGATCTTGACGATGATACGCCCCTGGCCCCCCGCTTGGGCATGGCGCATCTCGCGGCGGATCAGGGCTTCCATGCCTTGGCGTAGGGTTCTGGGGGCCACCAAGAGCTTGCGGAATTGCCGTTGCCGTGAGTAGCCCGTCAGTAGGTTGAACAATTCCGTAACATCGTTGCAGAGGGTCTCATCGCAAGTGAACAGCCCTAGGTCGGTATAGATACGGGCGGTTTTGGGGTTGTAGTTGCCGGTACCGATGTGGACGTAGCGGCGCAGGGATCCCTCCTCTTCCCGCACCACCAAAGCCAGTTTGCAGTGGATTTTCAGCCCCGGCAGGCCGTAGGCCACGTGGACCCCGGCTTTCTCCAGCTTTTTGGCCCAGAGGATGTTGTTTTCTTCGTCGAAACGGGCTTTGAGCTCCACCAGAGCGGCCACCTGCTTGCCGTTTTCGGCGGCCTGAATGAGGGATTTCACCACCGTCGAGTCGCCGGAGGTGCGGTAGAGGGTTTGCTTAATGGTGAGCACCTGCGGATCGTTGGCGGCCTCCTCCAAAAACCGTTCCACGCTGGCGGCAAAAGAATCGTAGGGGTGATGCACCAACAGATCCCCTTCCCGGATGACGGCAAAGATATCCACCGGCTCATCGCTGACCGAGGCAGTGCGCAGGCGGGGCGGGGTGACCGGCCCCCAAGGGGGATCCTTCAAATCGGGCCGATCCAGGCTGAGAAACGCCATCACCCCCCCCATACTCAAGAGGCCATCCACTTCGTACACCGAGTCACTGTTGAGGCGCATCTCTTCGCTGAGCCGTTGTCGGATGGCTGCCGGAGTTTGGCTGGCAATTTCCATGCGCACCACCGAGCCAAAGCGTCGTTTGCGCAGCTCTTCTTGAATGGCAGCCAGCAGATCGTCGGCCTCGTCCTCTTGGATTTCCAGATCGGCATCCCGGGTGATGCGGAAGGGGTAGTACTCCAGCACCTGCATGCCGACAAACAGGGACTCCAGATGGTGGGCAATCACCTGATCCAGCGGCACAAAGCTCACCCCATCCCGCAGCGGCACAAAGCGGGGCAAGGTGTTGGGCACCTTCACGCGAGCAAAATGCTCCTTGCCAGTCTCTGGATCCCGCACCACCACCGCCAAGCTGAGGCTGAGGTTGGAGATGTAGGGAAAAGGATGGCCTGGATCCACCGCCAAGGGGGTGAGCACTGGAAACAAACGCCTCTCAAAGTAGTCCCGCAGCTCCTGCCGTTCCGACTCGGCCAGCTCGGAAAAATCGCGGATGTGAATGCCCTGTTCCGCCAGCTTGGGCACCAGTTCCTGCCGGAAGCAAGTGTGCAATTTTCGAATCAGGGGGCGCAGGTGGCTCGAGATCTGCTGCAACTGCTGCTGCGGTGTAAGGCCATCCGGGGTTAGCACCAACACGCCCGTTTCCAACTGACGACGGATCACCGCCACCCGCACCATGAAAAATTCGTCCAGGTTGCTCTCAAAGATGGCCAGAAACTTCAGCCGCTCCAGCAGAGGTGTGCGCTCATCCAGGGCCTCGTGCAAAACCCGGGCATTGAATTCAATCCAGCTCAGCTCCCGGTTGAAATACTGCTCCGGCAGAGCATAGCCCTCTTGGATGGGTGTAGTCCGGATCCCTGGTTGTCCGGCATCCGGGGGGCAGCCCGTCGTGTCGGGGTTGCAGGGTGGCCAGGAAGGGTCAGTTTCCTTGGGACGCGGAGTCATGACGACAGAGGGCTGGGTTATCTCAAACACGTCAACAACAGCTGGAGCCGACCCAATCCTATCCTGCGGGGTTCTGCTTAGGCGAAGGAGAAGTGCCCAAGACGGGCTTGGGCGGACGTTCAGGCAACAATCCTTGAGAGCGCGTCAGAAGAATGACCTGGAGCAGGATCCCGATCAACAAAATGCGCAAAGGGCCAGCCCGGGTGGCCCACTGGGGCGGCAAACGGTTGGTGAGCCACTCGCTGCCCGACCACACCCCCCAAATTACCAGCGCTCCCAGCAAGGCGCCGCGATTGTTGCCACTGCCCCCCGCGATCAGCATTACCCAAACGATAAAGGTGGCAAACTCCGGTTGAAAGGCTTCTGGGCTGATGAAATTGACAAAATGGGCGTAGAGGGCCCCCGCCAACCCCATGAGCATGGATCCCAGCACAAACGCCTGCAGGCGAAACTGGAGCACATCTTTGCCGGCGGCCATGGTTGCCGGTTCATCCTCGCGAATGGCCCGCAACACCCGCCCCCAGGGGGAGCGATAGGCCCGCTCCGTGGCCCAGTAGACCGCCGCCAAGATCAACAGCACCAAGCCCAAGTAGAGAAGAGTATCCTGACCTGGGATCCAGCCGCGAAAGGGTCGTGGAATGCGGGTAATTCCCCGTACGCCATTGGTCAGCCAGCCCTCATTTCTCAGGATTTGGCTGATGATCTCAGCAATGCCGATGGTGGCGATGGCCAAGTAGTCGGAACGCAGCTTCAGGGTAATCAAGCCGATCAAAAAGGCAATCGCCCCGGCGACAGCCACAGCTATGGCAAAACCCACCCAAAAGGGCAGATTGAAGCCGCCCAAATGCTCGGCGCTTGGGGGTGTGGTGACAATGGCGCTGGCATAGGCTCCCACGGCAAAAAAAGCCCCCACCCCGATGTTGAACATGCCGGCGTAGCCCCACTGGATATTGAGGCCCAGCACCAGCACGCCGTAGATCCCCACCAAAATCAAAAAGAAAATGCCGTAGCTCAACATCAGACATCCCCCCCACCCGGGGATCCCAGTAATCCTGTGGGTCGGAAGATCAGCAGCAATACCAATATGGCGAAGGCCACCCCGGTTTTATAGGCCGGGTTGATCACCAAGGTCGAGAATTCTTCCGCCAGGCCAATCACCAGCCCTCCGGCAATGGCCCCGTAAGGGCGACCAATGCCGCCGAGAATGGCCGCTGCAAAAATGGGCAGCAATAGCCGCCAGCCCATGGTGGGGTGCAGCCGGGTATCCATGCCCAGGAACACACCTGCTGCACAGGCCAAGGCTGCGCCAATGGCCCAAGTCCAGAGGACGATCCGCTCTGTATCAATGCCGGTAATCTTGGCCAGCTCAAAATTGTCGGCCATGGCCCGCATCGCTTTGCCCACCCGCGTGCGTTGTAAGAAGAGATGCAGGGCCACCACCAACAGGGCTGTTCCCGCCAGGATTACCGCCCAATCGGGCTTAATGCGCAGCTCCCCAAGCCGCCACGGCAACTGGATCCCGCTGCGGTACACCTGATTGTTGGGCCCCCAGATGATCTGCACCAGGCTGCGCAGAATCAGGGCGGTGCCAAAAGAAGAAATGAGCAAGATCACCGGGGCCTCCCGGCGCAGGCGGCGATAAATGAGTTGGTCGATCCCAACTGCACAAAGTACCGTGGCCAAAGCTGCCGGGAGCAGGCTGACCCCAATTGGCCAACCCAACCCAACAAATGTCAGGCCGAAGTAGGCCCCCAGGGTCATCAGATCCCCGTGGGCAAAGTTGGCAAAGCGCAAAATGCCAAAGGTCAGCGACACCCCAATTGCTCCCAGGGCGTAGATGCTGCCCAAGACAAGGCCGTAGATGAAAAGTTGCAACAGTTGGGTCACGCTTGCCCCCAAAAACACTTTGCCCTGATGATGCCACGGGTTTGCCGAGAGCGGGATCCGGCTCAGCGCAGCGGAAGGATACGGCTGATCGCGCCAGCGGGACGGAGTCCTAAGAAAGCTAGGGTAGGGGAGAAAGCCCCCAAGGAAGATCCATGCAGTCCAGGTCTTTGTCTGTCCTCCGTTTCCTGGCCGTTTTGGCCCTGCTGAGCGCGGGCTGTGGCGGGCCGGAGTGGGATCCCGATGCGCCTTCCGAGCCCATCTCCACCCCCCAGTTGATCTACGAAGACATCACCCTCACCCAAGCCAGGCCCGACGGCGGCATTCTTTGGCGCTTACAGGCTCGCCTGGCCGAATATGAGTCCCCCCCAGAAAATGGTGCCGCTCCTGTGCAGTTGGGATCCGCCCATTTGCAGGCCGTTGAGGGAGAATTTTTCGACGAAGACAACCGCGCCATCCGCACCCGCGCCGAGCAAGGCTCTGCCTACCCCGGCGAACGACGTCTGGAATTGACGGGTCAAGTCGAGGTGGAATCGGAGCGAGACAACCTGCGTCTGGAGGCCCAGCAGGTGGAATGGCTGCCGGAACAGCGCCTCCTCCAAGCTGAGGGCCAGGTGAAAGTGGAGCTGTTGGAGGGCCAGGGATCCCTGCAGGGGGAGCGGCTGCTCGTCGACTTTGGCCAAGCCCAGATGCAGCTGGAGAACTGGGATCCCACTCAGCCGGTGCGGGCAGAGTACCGGGATCCGGATCTGGAGCTGGCTGCCAGCCGTTTTCTGTGGCAATTTGGCGTCGGGGAAGTGCAGGCAGTAGGGTCTGTAGAGGTTTACGCTCCCTTACAAGCTTTGCGCCTCAGGGGCGAGCAGTTGCGGGCTCCCCTGCCTCTAACCGAGTTGCGCATATTGGGCAACGGGCAAGCCAAAGCCGAGCAAACCGGTCAAGAGCTGCAGGCCCAGGAGATCCGCTGGCGCATCGGCTCCACCCAGCTGCAGGCCCAGGGCAACGTGCGCTACCGCCAGCCCGGCCAGGCTTTGACTGTCAGAGGCAACCAAGGGATCCTGGATTGGCAGGCCAACACTGCTCGGATCCAGGGCAACAGCCAAACCCAGCTCACTTTGCCCTAAGGGGGGCTGGGGGGAAGCAGAAAGCTGGCCGAGAGCATGGCAGGATAGGGATACCTTTAAGGAAAAGTATCGGGTGAGTTGTGGTGAGCTTTGAGGACTCCGTCCGAGTGGCGCAAACAGGACATTCCCCCGCAAGGGCCGGCGCTGCTGCCGTAGAACGCCCCAACATCCTGCTGATCGTGCTGGATACCCAGCGGGCGGATCGTCTCTCCTGCTATTGGTCAGAAGCGGAGCGTGCCCGCCAACTGCCCACCAGCCCCAACCTGGATCGGCTGGCTGCCGAATCCACCCTCTTCGAGCGGGCCATTGCCCCCGCCCAATGGACCATCCCCTCCCACGCTTCCCTGTTTACGGGGGAATACCCCAGCACCCACCAGACCGTCCAAGCAGATCTGGAGCTGAGCCCCGCCTTGCCCACCCTGGCAGAGCTGTTGCAGCTGAGCGGCTATACCACTGTGGGCTTTTGCAACAACCCTCTGGTGGGGATCCTGAAAAACGGCTTGCGGCGCGGCTTTGAAACCTTTTACAACTACGGTGGCGCTCTGCCCACCCGCCCCCCCGAAGGCACCCCCTTGCCCGCCCCCTTGAACCGCTGGCTGGCCGCCTACACCCAATTTTGGCGGCGGCTCTCCTACCCGGTGCAAAACGCCTTTGCCCGCTCCGACACCCTCTTCCAACTGGCGCTGCACCCCTGGTTTGCCTCCCTCTGGACCCGCCTGCTCAACTTCAAAGGCAACACCGCCGCCTCGATTGCCGACCTCAACCGCTACCTGCAGCAGATGGCCCGCCGCCGGTCGGATCCCGGAGCACGGCCCTTCTTTTGCTTTGTCAACCTGATGGAGCCCCATCTGCCCTACTGGCCGCCGGAGCCCTTTGTGCAGAAATACGCCCCCTATTTCAAAAGCAACCGCGAGGCCCGCGACTTTTTGCGCCAATACAACGCCCAACCCTACCGCTGGATGGCGCCCCTGCCGCAGCCCCTTTCTCCACTGCAAGCGCAGGTGCTGCGGGATATCTACGATGCTGAGGTGGCCTACCAAGATCACCTACTGGGATCCGTCTTCGACACCCTGCGCCACACCGGCCTGGAGCAGAACACGCTGGTGGCCATCGTCGCCGATCACGGCGAAGGCCTGGGAGAACACGACTTCGTCGGCCACGCCTTTGTGGTCTACGAAGAGCTGATCCGCGTGCCCCTCATCCTGCGCTATCCCGGCCACTTCCCGGCAGGAAAACGCATTGCCACCCCCGTTTCCACCCGCCGCCTCTTCCATACCCTCCTGGAAGCTGCCGGCTTTAGCCCCAACCTTTCCCCCAACGGTGCCCCCTGTGTCAGCCTCAAGCTCCGCCGCGAGGTCGCCCGCCTCAGCTTGGCCCGCACCTTGGCAGGGGAAGATCCCGAGCAGGGAACAGTGCTCAGCGAAGCCTTCCCGCCCCACCTCCTCATTCGGGCTATGGAAAGCCGTAACGACAGCCTGCTGCGGGCGCGTGCCTGTTACGACATCCGCCGTGCCCTCTATGAGGGGATGACCAAGCTCATCCAAACGGGGGATCGTCCCAGCCTCTACAACTTGGAGCAGGATCCGGCGGAGCTGCGGGATCTGCTCTGGGTCGGCGACGGGGATCCCGTGTCCTCTCTCCCTGATGCTGATCCGCAACGCTGTCACGACGGGTCGGCGGGGGAAGCCGGCTGGGGATCCCTTTCCCCCCAGGCTTGGCTGGCTCGCCTGCAGCAGGGGCTGAGAACGTGGGTGAGCTGGGCAGAATCCCGACAGCCCAGCACGGCTCCTCGCAAGGTGAATGTGGAAAGCGATGCCGACTTGGTGCGGCAGATGCAAGAGCTGGGCTACTTGGAGTAGGCAGGGATCCCGCTATTCCAGCCCTCCTTCCTCCTCCCTGTGATCCCGCACATAGCCGTTTAGATCGTAGTCATCCATGTCATCCATCTCCTCCGGATCCGCCGTTGGCCAATCCTCATTTTGCCCGCCGATAATCACGCGGCTGAGGCCGATGTATTCCAGGCTGAGGGTGCGCAGGGCGTTGATCAACACATCCAGCGCCATCGCATCGGCGGTGCCCAGATCAAACCAGCAGCGGGCCCAGTTGTCCTTCTCTTCCAGGGATCCCATGTTGTGCATTAGGGAAGGCAAGGGCTCCGATTCGTTGGGATACTCCAGATAGCTCAGATCCACCTCGGCCTCTTGGGCCACCAGACGCTCGGCGTTAAATCCGCCCAGCTTGCCCAACACGTACCACGACTCCAGCACCTCGTTGAGGTACTCCAGCTCAGCTTCGACCGGCGGCTCGGCAAACTCAAACCAGATCCACAGATTTCCCGGATCGCACTCGCGAAACTCCACTTGCATGGACAGTTCCTCTGCAAGGCCTACGGCCCGCTGACGCGATGGGGCCCAGCTTCTGATCTTAATCTGGCTCTGCTCGCCCATTGGTGCAACGCCCAAAGCTCCTGCACTTTTGTGCCATGCGAATCCCTCCAGCAACAAATCTTGCCGTCAGGGTGGCCGCTTGGAACCACGGGATCCCTCCTGCCGAGGCCATCGGCGGTTAGGACGGACATGGCGCAGGCGGTTGCCGGGAAGTCCGTGGCAGCCAGACGGCCCCAAAGCATCCTATACTGTTGCGGCTGTCCTAATCACGCTGTCCGAATCACGAGGAACCTGCCGCTTATGTCTGAGCTTCTCCCTTTGCCTTCCCTCCAAGACCGGGTGGCTGTGGTCACCGGAGCCAGCCGGGGCATTGGCCGGGCGATTGCCCTGCACCTGGGGGCCATTGGAGCAAAAGTGGCGATCAACTACGCCCGCTCCGCTGCCGAAGCCGAGTCCCTGGTGGAGGAGATCGCGGCCCTGGGGGGAGAAGGGATCCCTGTGGCCGCCGATGTGTCTTGCCCAGAGGCGGTGGAGAGCCTGTTTGCCCAGGTGATGGAGCGGTGGGGTCGGGTGGATGTGCTGGTGAACAATGCCGGCATGGCCCGCGACACCCTGCTGCTGCGCATGAAGCCAGAAGATTGGCAGGCGGTGCTGGATCTCAACCTGACGGGGGTCTTTCTCTGCCTGAAGGCAGCTGCCAAGATCATGGTGAAGCAGCGCCAGGGGCGCATCATCAACATCACCTCGGTGGTGGGCTTGGTGGGCAATGCCGGCCAGGCCAACTACAGCGCCGCCAAAGCAGGGGTGGTGGGCCTCACCAAGACAGCAGCTCGCGAGCTGGCCAGCCGCAACATCACCGTCAACGCCGTGGCACCGGGGTTCATCACCACCCAAATGACCGAAAAACTGGATCCTGGCCCGATTTTGGCGCAGATCCCCCTGGGGCGACTGGGATCCCCGGCAGAAGTGGCGGGGCTGGTGCGTTTTTTGGCGGCAGATCCGGCGGCGGCCTACATCACGGGACAGGTTTTTGCCATCGATGGTGGCATGGTGATGAGCTAGGCACTCTACCACGCCAGGGCTAGGCCATCGGCACGGGGTTCGGAAGCCGCAATGAAGTGATCCCCATCCCGCAAGAGGATCTGTCCCCGGCCAAAAAGACCGCAATCCTCTTCTGCGTCCACCACCTGCACTGCATGGCCGCGGGCGGAGAGTTCGCGCACCACCTGGGGCGGCACCGTGCTCTCCAGCGCCACCTGCGGGATCCCCTGATCCAACAGCACTCGCCAGCGGGGCGCATCCAGAGCCGCTTGGGGGTTTAGGCCGTAATCCACCAAGTTCACCACCACCTGCACATGGCCTTGGGGCTGCATTGCCCCCCCCATGACACCAAAAGGGCCGAGGGGGATCCCTTCTCTGGATAGAAAAGCGGGGATGATCGTGTGGTAGGGGCGCTTGCGGGGGCCCACCTGGTTGGGATGGCCAGGCTCCAGGGTGAAACCCGTGCCGCGGTTGTGGAGAGCAATGCCCGTGCCCGGAACCAGCAGACCACTGCCGAAGCCATCGAAATTCGACTGAATCAAAGACACCATCAACTCACCATCAGCTGCAGCCAGGTAAACCGTTCCCCCCTCCGGCAGCCCTGGCTGGGCCAGGGGGATCGCCTCCCTCCCGATCAACTGCCGCCGCCGCTGCGCATAAGCGTTATCCAGCATCTGGGCAGGACTGACCCGCACATACTCCGGATCCGCCACCTGTCGGCTCACATCGGCAAAGGCCAGCTTCATTGCCTCAATCTGCAGGTGATAGCGCTCGCCGGCATCGTAGGAGATCCGACCCAGCTCAAAACCCTCCAAAAGGTTGAGCGCCATCAAAGCGGCAATGCCCTGCCCGTTGGGGGGGATCTCCCAGACGGTGTAGCCGCGGTAATCTGTATGGATGGGTTCCACCCAATCGGCCTGGTGCTGGGCCAAGTCAGCGGGCGACAGGAAGCCGCCCGTGGCCTCCGAGAAAGCCAGCAACTTCTCCGCCAGCTCCCCCCGGTAAAAACTCTCACCCCCGCTGTGGGCAATGGCCTTCAGGGTTTGGGCATGCAGGGGGCTGCTCCAGCGCTCCCCAGCCCGTGGGGCACGCCCTTGGGGAAAGAAAACGGCCTTGAAGGCCTCGTGGCGGGGATCTGGCAGGGGCAAATAGATGGACTCCGCCGCCTGCCACAGTTGGGCCACCCGGGGAGAGACCGGAAATCCCTCTTGCGCCAGACGAAGGGCAGGCACAAACAGACGCTCGAACGGCAGCTTTCCCCAGCGCCGGTGCAAGGTCTGCCAAGCGGAAACTGCCCCCGGCACCGTCACCGCTAACCAATCGTAGGGGGGGATCCGCCCATGGTCCCGGTACCGCTCCGGCGTCAGGGCGGCTGGGCTGCGACCGGAAGCATTCAACCCGTACAGCTGACCCTCCTCCCCCCCCTCCCACACCAGAGCAAAGGCATCGCCGCCAATGCCATTGGAGGTTGGCTCCACCACCGTCAAAGCCACCGCCATTGCCACGGCTGCATCCACAGCATTGCCGCCCGCCCAGAACATCTCCATGCCCGCCATTGCCGCCAAAGGTTGGCTGGTGGCCACGGATCCCTGTCTGCCCATCACCACCCGTCGCCGCGAAGCAAACGGATAGCGATCCAGGGCCTGCCGCAAAAAAGTGGGTGCTGGCATATCGCTACGCGACGCTCTCGCGAATGGGCTGGGCTCCCTACACAGGCAGGTTATCGCTACGCGACGCTCTCGCGAACAGGAGTGCGGCCAACTCCGCAAAGCTGTCCACCACCACATCTGCCCCGGCGTGGCGCAGTTCCTCGGCGGTGAAAGCCGTGGTGAGGCCCACCGCAAAACAGCCAGCCCCCTTAGCGGCGCGGATCCCATGGGTAGAATCTTCAATCACCCAACACAACGCCGGATCCAACCCCACAGCGGCAGCCGTTTTCAGGTAGGGCTCTGGGTCGGGCTTGGCCCGCTGAATATCTTCGGCGGTAATCACCGCGTCAAACCAGCGGTGCAGGTCGAAGCGCTGGAAAATCTGCGCCTGATCTCGGCGGATAGCTGAGGTAGTGACGGCCAGGGCAGAAAAGCGCCGGCGGCTGGCCGCCAAAAACTCCAGCACCCCCGGCACCAGGGGTACCTCTGCCAGCAGCTCGCCAAAAGCCTTGGCCTTTTCCTCGATCAAGCGCTGCACCAGCAGGGGCCGTTCTGCAGGTGGGGTGTCCGTCTGGTGTTGGACAAGGTACTCGAACATGTCGCGGTCGGTGCGCCCCTTGAACTGCAGGGAGATGGGGGCCAAATCCAGGGATAGGTGGCAGCGTTGCAGGGCAATGGCCCCGGCGCGGGCATGGATTGGTTCCGAATCCACAATCACCCCGTCCATATCGAAGAGCAAGCCGGCAGTCACGTCAGCCTTCCCCTGTTGTAGGCACAGCACTTTGGATTGCATAGACATTATCGCTACGCGACGCTTTCGCGAATGGGCAAGCACGGGACAGGGATCCCCTTTAACAACCATACTGCCCCGTCTCCATCCCCCACCCGCAGAAGCGGCTGGTGATCTGCCAAATGGGATCCAACACATCGGTCAGCGCGTGGTCGCTCTCCACCGCCACCAGTTGGGCCCAGGGGCGACGGGCCACGTAGTCTCGGCTGGCTTGAATGGGGATGGTTTCATCTTGGATCCCGTGCACAATTAGGGTGGGCACAGGCCGTCGCAACGCCCCATCCGGGTAGCGTTGGGCATCGGCAACAAAGCCGTACTCCAAAGGGAGAGGACGGCCTTCTCCGTAGTGAAACACCATGAGCTGTCCGGTTCGCTGCCAAGTCTCCACCGCCTCTGCCCCCAACCGCGGTAGCCAATGGCCCAGAAAGCCGAAAGCCGGCGCCAAGAGCACCAAGCGCTGCACGCAAGGTTGTTGTTCGGCAACCCAAGCAGCCACCAGGCCCCCCAAGCTAGAGCCGATGAGGGTGACAGGGGGGTAGTTCATCTCGGCAAGCTGGCTGGAAACCTGCTGGATCTGGCGGGTCAAGGTGAGCTGGGCAAAATTGTCCTGGTTCAGATCAGGCACCTGAACAGGGATCCCCACCTGCTGCAGCCGCTGCCGAAAGAAAGTTGCCTTGGCCGACTGCGGCCCAGAGCCGAATCCATGCAGGTAAATCGCCAACACGGAAAGGGATCCCTATGGCCCTGTAGCTGCCGAGAGCCAGCCCGCCCCCAACACCACGCTGATGGAGAGGAAAAGGGTCGCTACCGTCCAGGTGATGCGGTTGAGGTTTTGCTCAGCACTCTTGGAGCTGGAGAACAGCTGGGCCTGCCCGCCAATGCCCGCCAACCCATCCCCCTTAGGGCTGTGCAGCAGCACCAAGATCACCAGCAAGATGGCCGAAGCCGACCAGAGAAACTCGAAAAACGCTTCCATCGCAGCGGATCCCCGTAGGGCAAGTTGCCAAAGCCATTATCGCTTGGAACCTCATCTTAGCGCACCCTGCCTCGGCATCGCTCCCATTTCAAACTCAACTCGTTCAAACTCAACTCGGCAGGCCCAGACCCATCTACTTGCTTCTCAGGTGGAACGGGTGCTGCTCCTTCTGGGGGTGTTGCTTTGCCTCAAAAAACGACCCCAAACGGGGCCGCCCAGTCTTTATCCAGCCCTTATGGAGATTTCCAGAGGATCCCCACCTCACCTACAAGGGCAAACAGTATTCACCTCAGTAGCTTACGCCCCGGTAGGTCAGGGGCTGATGAGGGTGAGGCATCGCTTTCTTGCTGGTGTGGTGCACACAGAAGGTTTGACCGCGATACTGAGCTTGCAACTCCTCATCACTGAGCTGAGTATGCGCGGGAACGTAGTCAAAGGTGTTGCCACGGAAAGAGAGTTTCATATATCGCCTCCATCAACGAAGGGTTGAGTTTGTTGTCGTTGGGCCCTACGCCACGGAAAGAGTGGCGCGATTCAGTTGAGGCGCGTTCCTTCGGGAAGACCCCTACTTCCGTCTCTGCACAGCTCCAGGCCACTGGTGAGCCAACTGCAGAGGTGAACGATTTATCCTATGTCTGTATCATAACTTACGGTTTTGCAGGTTTTTTGGGGGATTTATAGAAATTTAATCCGGCCATACCCGCAAAAGGGATCCCTTGCCGTCGGCTCTTCCGCGGCTTCTCGGGCCTGACTGGGCAATCACCTATGCACTTTTCGGAATAGATTGCCGCAACCGGTTCCGGGCCCAGGGCACCAATCCCGTATTCGGCCAGTCTCCGCAAAATTCTGATTTCTTCTATTTCACCGCCTGCGCAAGTGCCTGCAGCCCTGCTCGCAGACGTTCCTCGATGTCGGCCTCTAGCTGTAGTGTTCCGGCAGCGTCCAACTGAATTTGAGAACTCAGGATATAAACCCCTCTCAGGATGTGGGTTGCCCCCATCACCGCCAGCACAGGTTTCATCGCAAAGTCGATGGACAGCAGATGGGCCAGGGTTCCCCCGGTGGCAATGGGGAGAATCACTTTACCGGTAAAGGCGTCTTGATCCAGCAAATCCAGCAGTGCCTTCAACACACCTGGATAGGAGGCTTTGTAAACGGGAGCAGAGATGACGATCCCGGTAGCTTGGGCCACCTTTTGCTGAATTGCCTTGAGTTGAGGGCTATCGAACTTGGCCAGTGCCAGATCCTCTGGGGGCAAATCCCGCACCGAAACAAACTGAGTGGTCAATCCCAGATCGGACAGGATCCCGGCAGCGTGATGTAAAACGGCTTCTGAGCGAGAAGGAGTGCTGGGACTACCGGAGAGCAGGAGGATGCTGGACATAGGCCGCAGACAGAATACTGCCTCAGTTGTACCAGGGATCCCATGTGAAAGATGATTAACCCACTCTCGCCCTGCCCCAGCATGCACGATAGCTTTGTCTCTCGACGTCATTCCCTGCTGGTCAAATTGCGGGCAAAATATGCCCCCCGACTCCCCACCTACTCAAGGGGTCGGGAACGTGATAGGTTAGATTCAGCAAGGGTTTCAGCTTGCTAAACTTGAGACTGATTTACGCGGGCGTAGTTCAGTGGTAGAACGCTAGCTTCCCAAGCTGGATGTCGTGAGTTCGAGTCTCATCGCCCGCTTTCCCCAACCAACCCGCAAAACCCGCTTCCCACAAGCATTCCCGGATTTGGCCTAGTCCGGGAAATCGATGGGCTCAGGGTAAGGAAGCATGCAACTTTACGAGTACGACTTCTATGCCTGGACGCAAAAGCAAGCCGCACTGCTGAAATCGGGGCAGTGGGATCAACTGGATATCGCCAACTTGGTGGAGGAAATCGAGGCTTTGGGCAGGCAAGAACGCCGGGAATTGCTGCACCGGCTGGGGATCCTGGTAGGGCATTTGCTGAAGTGGCAATTGCAACCCCACCTGCGAGGCAAAAGTTGGCGGGCAACGATTACTGAACAACGCCGCCAGATCCAGCGATTGCTCAAAGACAGTCCCAGCCTCAAGCCCGATCTTTCGGCAGCCCTGCAAGAGGCTCACCAGGACGGGATCCTGTTGGTGGTGAGAGAAACACCATTGTCTGAAGCAGATCTGCCTGCCCAGTGTCCCTACACATTTGAGCAGGTGATGGATCCCGACTTTTATCCTGGCAAGGAAGATCCCCAGTGATCTGCTCAGCCCCCGGAACCAGAACCAGGGAGGGAGGGATCCCGACCCCGGTGGGTCTCCATCTGGCTGTCCACTACCCGTCGCAGCACTCCGTTGACGAAAGCGGCGGCCTCAGGATCCCCGTATTTTTTGGCCAATTCTACAGCTTCGTTGATGGCAACCTTCACGGGGCTGCTGGCCAGTATTTCCATCTCCACCACCGCCAGGCGCAGGATATCTCGTTCGATCCGACCAACCCGCTGCAATTGCCAACCCACCAAAGCCTTTTGCAAACGAGCATCAATCGCCTCCTTGTGGGTTCGCAGGGCAGTTAACAGTTGCAAAGCGTAGGCGCGCACTTCTTGGGATTGGGCAATGTACAACAGTTCCGGCATGGACAGGGCAACGCCCACCCGGTTGACTGCTCTTTGGGACAACTGGACAACCTCATCCAAGATGTGGCGGACGCTGTGCAGCCGCTGTTCCAGGTGTTCTAAGGCTTGGCCGGCGTTGCCGAGGGCCACTTGCACCTGCTGGATTAGCTCCAGCAATTCCCCCCGTAAGGCATTGGGGTCAGGAACCTTCGCCTCCTTTAGAGTAATTTCCAGGCGCTGCAGGTGCCGTTGGGCTTGATGAAGGCGGAGGGTGACGGAGCGGGATCCACCCTCTTCTTTGGGATCCGAATCGGCCAACAATAGAGGATCGCTCTCGTGCAACAAACGGTCGCTGCGCTGGATTTCCGCCGCCGCTGTGGAGAGGGTTTCATGGGTCTCTTCACTCAGGGCGCGGATGGCTGCCAGCAGCAAGTCCTCCAGTTGTTTTTCGCTCAGTTTGGCCGCCGTGGCTGGCAGTTGATTGACCCCCAGCAGGGCCAGTTCGCGGGCAATACGCCGAGGTTGCATTGCAGAATATCCATAGCTTCTGAAAGACTGCCCCATTGCCGCAAGGCGGCGCGCAAGCGCTATCGGGCTTAGCCATGCTAGCAGGTTGCCAATCCATGAAGAACGAGAGACTCACCCGGTCAACCGGCCCTAAAACTGCGACTTAACACCCGAAACACCAAAGATGAACTCTGCTCTGTGCCAAAGCGAGATTGGCTGGATACCGAGAGGGTGAGCCGTCGTTTGCTGCGGGTGATGCCCACATACAGCAGCCGCAGCCGCTCCGCTGCCAAGTCCAAAAAGGCTTGCTTGGTGGCCGAGTCGGCCTGCAGATCCCAGCCGCCTTTGGGGCTGAGCTGTCGCAACTGAGCCAGGGCCTCTGCCTGCATATCCACTTCATCCAAAAACTTCAGCCCCAGGGTTCGCTCCCCGTACTGGGTGGGAAACTCGTAGGCCGACACTTGGGGGATGAAGACCTGATCCCATTCCAGCCCCTTGGCGCGATGCAGAGTCGTGACAGTGATGCTGCCCGGCTCGGGGTCGAAGGCGAAGATCTCCGAAGGCAAGTTGTTGAGGCGGTGATCCAGAATCACTTGAAATTCTTGGGCGATCTCCTGCCAATCGGTTTCGGGCAGGGATCCCAGCACCTGCTCCAGCTGATCGATTACATAGCGACCCACAAACAGCTCTTCCGGCTTGCGGTAGAGGCTTTGAACGATCACATTCAGCACCTCCGGCCAAGGGGAGCGCCCGGCCCGGAGCCAACCGGCAAGGGTGCGCAGCAGCCTGCCCAAGTTCTGCCAAGGCGGGCCATCGGGCAGAGCGGGAGCCTCACCAAAGTTGGGAAATAGCAGCCGCTCCGGCAGAGAGGCGCGGATCCAGCTCAACATCGGTCCCAGTTCAGCACGTGGGATCCCCGCCCAATCCGCCAAGCAATCCACAGCAGCAGCCAAGCGAGTGGGGGCAGTGGGCTGGGCAAACCAGTCGATGATTCCCTTGAGCTGCAACAACACCCGCCGCTGACTGGGACTGCCCCGCAACAGATCGATCACCCGCTCCGCTCCCATTTCCTGGAGATAGCTGAGGGCTTTGCCCCCCAGCTCGTTGGTGGTGACCAGAATGGCCACCGTTTGGCCGGGAAAAGCTTGGGCGGCTGCAATGGCCTGCCGCGCCACCTGTTGCAGCTCCTCTTCCGGGGATCCGACAACCCGCAGAAAGTCCACACCACCCTCGCTGGCCGGGGGGTTTTGGCCACCGGAGGTGGCCAGTTGAATGGGCTGGGGGGCCAGAGCGGTGCGCAAAGCCGGGATGGGGTGCTGCTGATTCACCCACTCCACCAGGCGGTTGGCCAAAGCGATGATCTGGGGGGCGCTGCGGCTGGATTCATCCAAGAGCACCACCTGAGGACTGGCCTGGCAAAAGGCGCGAAACAGCCGCGGCTCGGCGCTGGTAAAGGTGCCCATGATGCTCTGGTTGGGATCCCCCACCCGCACCAGGTTGCCGGTGCGTTGGCTGAGCAGCCGCAGCAGCTCTTCCTGCAGGGGGGAACTGTCTTGGGCCTCATCCTCGAACAGGTAGTCGTACCAGTTCTGCACCTGCTCCCGCAGCTCTGGACTGCCCTCGATCAAATCCACTGCTTGCCAGCCCAGGTCGTCGTAGTCTAACTTGCCCAGGCGACGCAATTCCGCTTGATAACCGGCGTAGATGGGAGCAGCCCAGCCCAGATAGCCCTCGCTGGGGATCACTTCTGGCCCCAGGCGCAGATTCTTGGCCCTGCTGATGACCACCTGCACCATCTGCTGGAAACTGCGCCGGAACTGGGCTCGGTTTTGGGCGATCTTTTGCGGGTTGTTGTCGCCGGGGATCAGCGGCTCCCAGAGCTGAGTATGGCGGACGAGCCAAGCGCGGCACAGGCGGCTGAGCAACCGCTCCTGTTCGTATCCCTCCAAAATAGACAGCTCCTCCCAACGGCTGGGGGCCTCCCGCAACACCCGCAACGACAAAGAATGCAGGGTAAAGGCCTGGGTAAAGCGATCCGGATACCCCGCCCGTTGCAAACGTTGATTGATGCGGCTGATCAAGTTGCCCCGCGCCGAACGCATGTAGGTGAACACCCCGATGCGCTCCGGTGGGATCCCCCGATTGAGAATTAAATCGGCGATCAACAGCTCCAGAATAAAGGTCTTGCCGCTCCCCGGAACGGCGGCGATCCCCAGCGGCCCCGATTGGTAGGCCAACGCCTGTTGCTGCGCCGGACGCAGGGTGACCTCAGGAAAGGGAGAAGAAGCCAGACCCAGCATGGGATCCCTGCCTAGCTGAGGATGAAGGTCTCGATGGCTGCCGCCACCCCGTCTTCTGCCACAGGAGGGGCAATCCAATCGGCATGGGGCAAGAGAGCTGGCGAGGCATTTCCCATCGCCACCCCGATCCCGGCGTATTGAATCATCTCAATGTCGTTGTCGCCATCGCCAATGGCCATCACCTGCTCCGCCGACAACCCCAGCATTTCCTCCGCCAAAAAACGAACGGCATTGCCCTTGTTCACCGCCGGATGGGTAGCCTCCAGAAAAATTGGCTCCGAACGGGTGAGATAGAGCTGGTCAGGGGAATACCGCCGCCGCAGGGATCCCTGCAATTCCTGCAGGAACTCGGTATCCTCAGAAACAGCCAGGATCTTGGTGGGGCTTCGTCCGTATTGGGCGGAAGAGAACATCTGGAACGGCACCTGAGAGCGCTCAGCATAGGCCTGACTGAGAGGGCTCAGCTCCCGTAAGTAGAGCTGGTCATCGATGTAGAGGTGAACCCCCACCGGCTGATCCTGCAACGCTTGCAACAACTCCTCGGCCAGCGGCCAGTCCAGGCTCCAGTGCTTTAGGGTCTTTTGGCTATCGGGATCCCGAATTAAAGCCCCCTGGTAGCTGCATAGGGGCATATCGGCCCCAATCGCGTAGTGGAACCGCTCGGCAGAACGATGCATGCGACCCGTAGCGATGGCTACTCGCACCCCTGCTGCTTTGGCCTTCTGAATGGCCTCCCGAACCGGCTCTGAAACCTGGTTGGAAGGCCCAGCAATCGTGCCATCGATATCCACCACCAACAGCCGAATCTGGGCACGGGGTGGAGAAGATGCCCGCTCTCTTTCCTCGGCTTGGACGTTAGCCTGAGTTTGCATTGCTGTTGTTTGCCCTCCTCCTGGCAACCTTCCAGACCGTAGCATGGCTCTGCCTCGATTGGTTGACGGTCATTGGCCGGCTCAGTACACAAAGAATCAACACAGAAGAATTGAACAAGTGAGATGGCCGGGTGGGGGATCGGTTTCCGCCCCTATTCCCGCCAACGAGAAAGCGTAGAATTAAGAAAGACTAGCCCCGTGATGGACGAAAACATTGTGATCATGCTGAAACGAATCGGTCGCGTCTGCCGGCCTTTGCTGGCCATTGCCCTGGCCTTGACCTTGGCCCTGGCTCCCATAGGCGCTGTTTGGGCACGCAGTGGCGGTCGCATTGGCGGCGGATCTTTCCGGTCTCCGACGTTCTCTGCCCCCCGCTCGATTGGCCCGCACTACTCAGCTCCTGTCTACCCCAGCTATGGAGGCGGCTTTGGTTTTCCGCTGCTGGTGCCCTTTTTCTGGGGAGGGGGGGGTGGCGGCCTGCTGACGCTGCTGCTCTTGGTTGGGGCAGGTAGCTTTTTGGTGCAGACGCTGCGCTCGGGGATCAGATCCGAAGAAGGGGACGATAGCATTGGGGTTCGCGATCCCCAGGTAACTGTTGCGCAGGTAAAAGTGGGACTGCTGGCCAGCGCCCGGCAACTGCAAAAAGACATGAACGCCCTGGCTCTGGAGGCGGATACTCAGTCGCCAGAAGGGCTGAGCCAACTGTTGCAAGAGGTCACCCTTGGCTTGATGCGCTACAGCGACTACTGGGCCTATGGCCATGCCCAAGCGGAGAAGCTGCCCCTCTCCCGCGCCGAATCCCTGTTCTATCAAGCCTCTTTACAAGAACGGAGCAAGTTCAGCGTCGAAAGCCTCAGCAACCGCAACAACCAGATCCAACAAGTCTCCCAAGCGGCGCTGCAGCGATCTGCTGCTGGGATCCCAGATGTTGGCGAGTACCTGCTGGTGACTCTACTGGTTGCGTATCGTGGTAACTTGGGTACACTACCTGTAGTTAACTCCATGGCGGATCTGCGGCAGTGCCTGTTGCAGCTGGCTTCGATTCCGGCAGATCGGATTGTGGCCATCGAAGTGCTGTGGACGCCGCAGTTGGAGGGAGACACCCTGTCGGCAGAGGCGCTGTTGACCGAGTACCCGGAAATGCGGCTCCTTTGAGAGCCTTTGGGCGATAGACGGCAACTGTTGGCTGAGTGTCTCAACTCCTCGGGATCCCCGCCGCTCAGGCTAGGGAGGTTGTATGTCCGGGTTAGATGCTTCAGCGGGCAGAGGCCGTCGTTCCCCTTGGGCATGGTCTGGCCAAGTCAAGCAGGCAGATTCTCTGTTGGATGAGCTGTTCGAGGATTTGGAGAACAGCTTGGAAGAGGGGCTGTCAGAAGCCGGCGAATATCCTTACCTCGGCACACGGCCCCCACTGCCTTCCCGGCGCTTCTCTGCTGCCGGAGGATTACTGCTGGGTATGGCTTTGGCCGCTACCTTGGTGGCAGGGCTGGCTTTTTGGATGACCCTGCGCCCGCGGGCGGTGGTTTTTTCGCAGGCCACTCGGGATCCCTTGGCTGAGGCAGCCGATTCATCCCATTCTGATTCTCACCGGAAGCCCCTGCTTTCCTCCGTTGCTGAGGTGGATGAAAATCCTGAAACTCCCCCCAGCGATTCGGCGAAGGCTGTCTTGGTCGAACCGGCAAAACCGCCGACTGTTGTCGCTCCTCTTGCTTCAAGAGGGGTCGGTGCTCCTTCTCCCCCCAGGGTACCTGCGCCTCCGGTGCCAGCGCGGATCCCACCCCAGCCTCTGCCGCAGATGAAGCTGGTGGGATTGATCCACGATCCAGGTGCTCCCAAGGCCCTGATTTTGATCGACAACGTAGTACGTCAGGTGGCTGTTGGCCATGCGGTAAAAGCAGAGTGGCGGGTTACCGCCATCAGCCCCTACGGTGTGAGGGTGAGCAATGGCGCTCAAAGCGTTACCTTGCAGTTGGGGCTGTCGCAGCGGATCTGAATCACCTGGATAGGGATCCCTGCTGGGTTGAGCAGCGCCTGGAGGGTGGGAGATTGGATTGAAGGAGAAGGGGCAGATGAAATTCGCCAAGCTGGGGCGAATGAGCCGCTGCAGAGTGGGAGTGGGCTTAGTTCTGGGATACCTCTGTCTCGGGCTGTCCGCTTGTCGCAGTACACCCCCCCTCTCAGAATCCCCCTCTGGGATCCCGGCGGCCTATGCTAGCCGCCCGCAACTGCAAGGGAAGGCAGTGGTGGAGATGGAGGTGCAAACTGCTGAGGGGGTAGGCAAGGTGATCTTGGCGATCCACGGGGAAGCGGCACCCCTGACCGGCGGCCAGTTCGTGGATTTGGTTCAGCGGGGCTTTTACAATGGCCTCACCTTCCATCGGGTGGAAAAGGATCCGCAGCCTTTTGTGGTGCAGGGTGGGGATCCCCGTGGTGACGGTACAGGGGGTGCAACAGAGCCGGGGAGCAACCGCCTGCGCACCATCCCCCTGGAAATTCAGCTGCGTGGGGAACCCTACCCCCGCTACAACACCTTGATCCAGGATCCCGCTGCTCTGAGTAAGTTGCTCTTGCCCCATCGTTTGGGGGCGGTGGCCATGGCCCGTTCTAGCCCACTTGACTCAGCCTCTTCCCAGTTTTACATCACCCTCTCTGCTCTGCCGATTTTGGACGGGCGCTATGCCGTGTTCGGCTACGTCACCGAGGGGATGGAGTGGGTGGAGCGCATCCAGGTGGGAGATGTGATCCGCTCGGCGCGGGTGTTGGAAGGAGCGGACTTGCTTAGGGTGCCGGGATCCCAACCGGAAAGAGCAGATCAGATGGAGGATCCCGGCAGTTTATGATGGGCAGCAACTCTGCTGCTGGTTTGGTTGTTGTGGCTCTGGCTTTTGCCTTGGGGAAGGGCAAGTTTTGCCCCCGTCCCCTCCGCCAACACCTGGGCACCCTTTCATGCAAGAAGACGCTTTTTCCCCCCTTGAGCCCCTAGACGAGCTGCCACCTCACTCACCGCCGGAGGTGGATGTGGAGCTGATGCTGCAGCAGTTGCAGGATCCGGATCCCTATTTGCGGATGCAGGCGGCCCGCGCCTTCTGTGAGATCGAAGAACCCCGCGCCGTTAAACCCCTGCTGGCCCTAGTCCGGGATCCCTGCCCGTTGGTGCGGGTGGGAGCAGCCTATGCCCTAGGTCGGAATCCGGATCCCGCTGAGGTGGAGGTGCTGATCGAGGGCTTGCGCTGGGATTGGAACGGCTATGTGCGCAAAGGTTTGGTGTGGGCGTTGGGCAATGCCAAGGATCCGCGCGCCTACCCGGTGTTGCTGGAAGTGTTGGCCGGGGATATCGCGGCAGTGCGATTGTGGGCTGCCAGTGCCCTCGGACAATTGGCTCAGGCGCAGGCGTTGCCCGGCCCGGCATTGGATGAGGTGGTCGCAGCTCTCTGCCGGGGTTTGGCTCAAGATCCAATCGCGGCGGTACGCGGCAACTGTGCCTGGAGCTTAGGGATCCTGGGGCAACAGGTGAAACTGGCTCTCGAGGATCCCGCCGTTTACGCAATGCTAACAAGGCAGTTGCTGACCAGCGCCCGCCACGATCCCGATTGGGGGGTTCGGGATGACGCGCGGCTTGCCCTACAAAAGCTGGCAGATCCCGATTTGCTGGAGCAACTGGATAACCTCAGCTGATCGTTATAGTCATTTTTAAACTAGATTGAGACACTCCCCAAGCATTCCACGCTGCTGCCCCTACTCCCAGCCTCGCTGCCAGAGGGAGAGGGGAGCTAGACGAAAATGTTTCATTCCCGTTTAACGAACCAGATCGAGTGTCACCGAACCAGATCGAGGAGCCAAGCAAAGTAGAAGCGGCTGCGAATGGTTTGTCGCTGCTGCACTTTCCAGCCCCATTCGGTTAATTGGCTCACCAAGGTCGCCTCTCGGTGTTGATAGGCGCGGGTGGTTTTGCTGGGGCCGGGGAAGAACTCTCCCACTTTCTTCAGCAGCGTCAGCCAGGGGGTTTTGGGGGCAAAACTGAAGATCAGGCGGGACCGAGCCAGGCGGGTCAGGTGCTTTAGCATGCGCAGGGCCTCGGCTTCAGGGTAGTGGATCATCACATCGAGGCAGATGACGACATCGTATTCCCCCGTCAATTCCTCCAGATCCGAGACCCAAAAGTGTGGGTTGTCTGTGGATCCCAACTCCATTTGCTGGCGGCGGCGTGCTTCGTTCACCATTTGTTCCGAGATGTCGCTGGCGAACACCTGCGCCCCTCTGGTGGCCAAGGGCAAACTGAGGCTGCCCACCCCGCATCCGGCATCACAAATGCGTAAACCCGAGGGATCCCCCAACCACTGCAACACCGTCTCTACTGTGCGAGCATGGCCAAGGCGGATGTCTTTTTGGACGAAATTGACTTCTTCTTCACCATAAATGCGCCGCCAGCGCTCGAAGCCAACGGAGTTGAAGTAATCGCGGACAATGGTTTTCTCTTGCATAGAACTTCCAGCTAGGGATCCGGCGAGAGAAAAAGATGAACGCTCTGCTTTTCTTCGCCAACGCGCATCCCATTCTACCCCGAGGCCCCGTAACCCTCTGCATCGTTGCCCTAGGATTGTATTAGAATTAACTCGCATGCCTTGGATGCTGTGCCATGACCGAAGCTGAGATTGCCCAAGCGTTGCAGGCTCGGTTGGCTGCCCCGGTCAAAATCGCGGTCAAACGCCGCCAAGGTCATCTGCATGTTCTACTGAATCGATCCTCCTCGGCCCGAGTGGACTACCCCCATCTCATGGAACGGGTGCGGGTGGAGCTCAGGGCGTTGGGCTTGCCCGGCTTAGAGCAGGTCACGGTGTACGGGCGTGAGTCGGGACATTCTGAATACGAGTGGGAGCAAACGGCCCCCTTGTTGAACCCGCTGCTGGCCTCAGAAGAAACCACAGTTCTGTTGGAAAAAAAAGGCGATCGCCTACTGCAGGATCTGACAGTTGTTGCCCCGGATTCGGTCAACTCAAAGCCTGAACCCGCGCCGGAGAATCCTGTCGGGAAAACCGACATAGGCAGCAGGTCCCGCATCTCCTGGGTGTGGCTGGGGGGAGCTGTACTGATTGTTGGAATTGGGGTGATTCTTTTGCTGGTTGCCCTTCCCTGAAAGAGCTGGGTAAAGGTTCTTGTTCTTGTCTTGGGAAAAGCCTCAGGGAGCGTTGCCGAGGGTCGCCGATGGACTTTGAGAACGCCGGGATCCGGTCAAGTTTGCCTTTCGCAGGGCATCCTGCAGCATTCGCTCCACCAATTCGGTGAACGTCCACCCCAGAGCTGCCGCCGCATCGGGACAGAGGGAAGTGGGGGTCATGCCGGGCAGTGTATTCACCTCCAACACCCAAGGATTTTCCTCCGGATCCACCCGCAGATCCACCCGCGCCAAGCCTTCGCACCCCAACGCCTGGTAGGCCTTCAGACCTGCCGCCTCACAGCGGGCCAACCCTGCCGGGCTGAGGGAACAGGGGATCAAATGCCGCGAGCCACCGGGTGCGTACTTGGCTTCGTAGTCGTAGAAGTCGCCTTGGGCGGGGATGATCTCAATGGCCGGAAGAACTTGGCCGGACAAGATCGAGAGGGTGATCTCCTTTCCGGGAACATAGCGCTCCAGAAAAATCCGCGACGAGACTGAGCGGGCCAACTCCAGCCCCTGAGCAAATGACCTCTCATCCCGGACAATGCTGATGCCCACCGTCGAGCCGTTGTTGCTGGGCTTAATCACCAGTGGGGATCCCAACTCTGCCGCACAGTCAGCCCAAGTGAGGGGGCTTTGGTCGTCCCAAACCTGCCAATCGGGGGTAGGGATCCCCGCGGCGCGAAAGATCTGCTTGGAGACCAGCTTATCCATGGCCAGAGCACTGGCCAGCGGCCCGGATCCCTGGTAGGGCAGGCCCAGCCAGTCCAGCATTCCCTGTACCACCCCATCCTCGCCACCAGGGCCATGCAAGGCAATCCAAACGAAGTCGCAGCCGGCTTGCCGTTCCTGCCAAAGGCGCAGAGGCAGATCCTCATCTGGGTCGATTACCTTGACCCGATGGCCCAGGTCCTCCAAAGCCCGTTTGCAGGCTTTACCCGTTACCCAAGAGACTTGACGTTCTGCCGAACGCCCCCCCGCCAAGACAACAATGTTCATGGCCTAACCCCGAAGCACTCCCCACCCTCAACAACCGGCACCAAGATACCAGCATACCTTCACCCTACCCTACGAAGGGGGCCGTCGGCGGCGCAAGAACTCGGGAATATCTAAGCCTCCAGACATCGGCGGCTCAGGCTCCGGAGGCTGTCGAGGCGGCAGCCCAGAGCCCGTGGGAGTGGGCTTGGGAACCCCCGACTTGTTGGAGGCAGAAACTTTGGTTGCAGCAGGGATGGCGGCTGGACGGGCTTTCTCTTGGAAACCGGTGGCGATGACCGTGATGCGCACTTCCCCCTGCATGCGCTCGTCTTGGACGGTGCCGAAGATGATGTTGGCCTCGGGATCCACTGCCTCGGCGATGATCTCGGCAGCCACCGTGACCTCATGCAAGGACAAATCCGGCCCACCGGTAATGTTGAAGAGGACACCTTTAGCCCCTTCGATGGAGGTTTCCAAAAGCGGCGAAGATACAGCGGTAATGGCGGCTTCGCGGGCGCGGGACTTGCCGGATCCCATGCCAATTCCCATCAAGGCAGAGCCGGCATCGGCCATCACGCTGCGCACATCGGCAAAATCCACATTGATCATGCCGGGAATGAGAATGATATCCGAGATGCCCTGCACCCCCTGCCGCAGCACATCATCAGCAACGCGAAAAGCCTCTTGGACAGGGGTTTGCTCGGAGATCACCGAAAGCAACTTGTCATTGGGAATTACAATCAGGGTATCAACTGCCTCCCGCAGCGCTTGGATCCCTTCCTCGGCCTGCTTGCTGCGGCGTTTGCCCTCAAAGGAAAAAGGCCGTGTCACCACTCCCACCGTCAGGGCACCACTGGCTTTGGCAATTTGGGCGATGACGGGTGCTCCACCCGTGCCCGTGCCTCCCCCCATGCCGGCGGCAATGAAGACCAGATCTGCCCCTTTGATGGCTGCCGATATTTCTTCGCTGGATTCCTCTGCAGCTTTCTGGCCAATGGCCGGGTTACCGCCTGCACCCAAGCCTCGAGTCAGCTTCTGCCCAATTTGCAAGCGGTTCACTGCCGAGGACTGGGCAAGGGCCTGCGCATCGGTGTTGACGCTCCAAAACTCGACGCCCACAAGGTTGCTGGCCGCCATCCGACTGACCGCGTTGCCACCCCCACCCCCCACGCCTACTACCTTAATCTTTGCGGCATTGCTCGGCATGATCTCCTCTGGACGATCCGCCGCTCTGGTCTGAGATCCGTTCCTCTCATACTCGGCGTGAGAGCCTTCTCCCCTGTGGCGCTCATTCCAATGGGAAGGCGCAGACTGGGCTGAACCCAACCCTTGCCCAGGATTGGGAGGATGGATGTCTGACCAATTGGATGGCATGTCAGCTCTCACAATAACTTAAATTCTGGCAAATATCGAATATGCTAGCTGATTTAATATAGAGCAACTCCCTCCAGATGCCAACGCTGCCGACGTTTGTGAATCTTCCCGCTGAATACGGCCCTCCTAAAGACGCCTGTCGGCAGAATCTCAGGTAGCCTTTCTTGCCTAGAGGCATTTCTCTCTGAACTTGTCTCGAAGCTTTTGTGTGTAAGAATAGGTGTTCTCGAATACTTAGACCCTTGCAGGGGAAGAAGGGTCCAAAGGGAGGTTTCGGTACAAGAGTCTGGCCCTAGTTAAGGCCCAGTTAAGGCGAAGAGTCCCCTATCCAGCCAAAGGCTGATAGAGCGCCACTTTGTAGAACTGAGGCTTTGGCATCCTGTAGAGATTCAGGGATCCGGACTTGCATTCAGACCAGCTCTAGGTGGATCTCCGCTTTTAGCCGTTGGGGGAGGGAAATTTTGAATACATCTCCCTGATTCATTTCGTGGGCATCTTCCATGCTGGCCAGGGCTTCCACCACTTCTTCGGAGTTGGCGGTTAGCACCACAACGGGGCGCTCGCAGGCAATGGGGAAATCGTGCCACGTGCCGAGGTGCAGCAGCAGCCCATGCCCGGCAGGGAATCGCAGGGCTTGTACTTTGTCGAGATCGGGAGCTGCTTTGGGATGGTTGGGAGGAGCCATCACCATGATGAACGGCTCTTGCCCCAGGCCGACAAACAACTGGGTCATACGCATGTGGCGCTCCAGCCAGAGCACAGGTGGATATCCGGGCAGGATCTTAGCCGTACGGATAACGGCTCTGCCGGTGTATTGAAAGTCGATGTTCTGTCCTTCCAGGACACGCCCCTGATAAAAGGGGATCCCCAGCCCAGGATTGGCCACATCGTCCCCTATAAGTTGGCCGAAGGGTTGCACATTTTCTGGGGTGGCATCCACAATCGGCACCCGGACAACGGTGGTGGCAGTTGCAGTCGTGCTCATGGTTTGCATCCTCGCTCTTGATTGGACTGGGGTCAATTGGATTGGAGTCAGGCTTTCTATCTTAATTAATTGTCTTATTGAGATTAATTGTCTTATTGAGAGCAATAGGTAAAGAAACGGTTTTCCCGGTAACTGTCTATACATCTTTGATTCTTAATTTATTCTTAACTTTTAATTCTTAACTTTGTTCTTCTCGAGGGCTTTGCGGGTTAAACCACCGCTCGATGATGTGGCGAATTTGCCGGGCGGCAGTGCCATCGCCAAAGGGGTTTTGGGCTTGGGCCATGCGGGCATAGGCTTGTGGGTCTGTGAGCAATTCTCGGGCTGCCTTCAGGATCTTTTCGGGGTGTGTGCCTACCAGGCGGGCGGTGCCGGCAGCAATCGCTTCAGGACGTTCGGTGGTCTGCCGCAGCACCAGCACCGGTTTGCCCAGGGCAGGGGCCTCTTCTTGAATGCCGCCGGAGTCGCTGAGGATGAGGGTACAGCGCTGCATGGCGCTCACCCAGAGGGGATAGTCCAGAGGCTCGGTGAGAAAAGCCCGCTCATGGGATCCCAACAGGGCTTGCAGGGGATCCCGCACCAAGGGGTTGGGATGGAGGGGCAAGAGAAGGGCGGTATCGGGAAACTCGGCCAAGATCTGCAGCAGAGCCTTGCCGATGGCGGTTAGGGGATCCCCCCAATTTTCCCGCCGGTGCACGGTAACCAACAGGACACGGTAGCGCTGCCAGTCCAGCCCGGGAATGGGGCAGGGGATCCCTTGGGAGGCCACTTGCAGTAGGGCGTCGATGACAGTGTTGCCGGTGCAATGGATGGATCCCACCACGTGGCTTCGCTTCAGGTTGTCAACGGCTTGGGGGGTAGGGGCAAAGTGCAGGCTGGCCAACTGGGAGATCAGGCGGCGATTGGCCTCTTCGGGGAAAGGATTGTAGAGATCATCGGTGCGCAGTCCGGCTTCCACATGCCCAACCGGGATCCGGTGGTAGAAAGCTGCCAAGGCAGCCGCAAAGGCGGTGGTGGTATCTCCCTGCACCAAAACCAGTTGAGGATGTTGCTCTTGAAAGTAGAGTTCCAGGCCCCGCAAGGTGGCTTCGGTGATGTCCGTCAAGCTTTGGCGGGGGCGCATGATCGCCAGATCCCGATCCGCTTGCAGACCGAATAGCCGCATCACCTGATCCACCATTTCCCGATGTTGTCCGGTCAAGATCAGCTCGGTGCGCAGATGGGGACTGGCACGCAGGGCTTGAATCACCGGGGCCAGCTTAATGGCTTCGGGCCGTGTGCCCAAGATCACGGCAATGAGGGGAAGGGAGGCCATAAGCTCAAGGACATTGGCACCTGTAGGAGATGGGAAGCGCAGCTCATTGAAGCAAGGCCACCAACAAACCACTAACAAAAACCACTAACAAAACAGAGGCGGCGAAGGGCGTGGGTTGCTCAAGGTCGCAAGCCACCGAGATGTAGACTCTGCTGAGTCAGGCTGAGGGCAATGTCGAGACGAGAGGAACCACAAGGGGGCTATTGCTGCTCACCCCGATCTTACCCCTCCAGCTGCCCCACCAATTTTTCACCGGATGAGCTGGAGAAAAAGGGTTGACGGGATCCCACTCCTGCAACTAGCCTAAAGGGGGCTGAAGAGATCCTCTTCTGGCTGTCCGGGTTGTTTCGGCTAACCTTTTTGGAGGAAAACGTTCAACAGCATGGACGCTTCCGGTAGTTGTAGCGCCAGCCACCAGTGGATGGTCTTCGAGGAGCACGTTCTTGAAGATTGGGCTCTTACTGGTGTCTTCCTTTTCCCCGCTGACAGCTTCTGTCGTCGCTTGAGAGGATCCCGTTTCGCCAACGCGAAGGGGTGGGAGAGTTTTCCCGGCTAGCTTTTGACTTGGGTGGCTCTCTCAGTCGGCGACGAACAGATGAGCTGAGCAGAGCCTTAACTGAGCAATGGGTTTGTACAGCCCTGTTCAGAAAAGGGGAGATCAGGAGTAATTCCGAGGGGATTCCCCTTGACTTTCCTGTTGTGGGTTTTGGGGTTTCCGCAGGCCTGGGGATCCCTTGGAGTCCCTTTTATCGGCTTGGGCGCTTGCGATCCAAGCTGGGCTTGGAGGCCTGGCGCTAGACCTACGGCTTGCTGCGCGGCCATCCAAGGGTTTCAGGGCTTCCCTGTGAGCCTCGGAGCACCGGTTGGCTGTTGACCTCCTGGTTCTCTTCATCCCGGCTGACCCCAACGTTCGGAGGTTTATCATGCGGCACAACGTTCTTCGCGATCTCCTAACCCCTGCTTCCTTGGAAGCCGCCAAGCGAGAGGCCAACCGCGCTCCCATTGCCGAGCTGGTGCAGCAGTTGATGGAGATTTCACCTCGGCAGCGGGCTTTGGCTTTCCGCTTGCTGGAAAAAGACAAAGCCATTGCAGTGTTTGAGTATCTGCGGCCCGAAGAGCAGGCCGATCTCATTCGCAGCATGGAAAGCCCAGAGGTGATCCAGCTCATAGAAGCTCTGCCACCTGATGAGCGGGTACGTCTGTTTGAGGAGTTGCCGGCCAAAGTAACCAAGCGCCTCATTGCCAACCTCAGCCCAGAAGCTCGGGAAGCAGTGAATATCTTGCTGGGTTATCCAGAGCGCAGTGCCGGTCGGCTGATGAACCTGCGCTACTTGTCGGTACGGGATACCCTCACCGTCGGGGCTGCTCTGGCCAGCGTGCGGGACTCCCAACTGGGAGACGATGAGCTGGATGTGATTTTTGTGGTGGACGATCAGCGGTTCTACAAGGGTCTCATCCGCACTGTGCGGCTGGTGAAGGCGGATCCCGACCTACCGATTCGGGAGCTGATTGAAGGGGTTGATACTGTGGCGCGGGTTACCGACCGGGATCTCCAGGCAGCTCGTTTGCTCAAGGATTCGGGCTTGCCGGCTATTCCGGTGGTCGACAGTGAAGGACGCTTGGTGGGTGACATCACTTTTGAAGATGTGATCAATTTGGTGGAAGAAGAGGCTACGGATGCTGCTCTGGCCCAAGCAGGGGTGGGCAACTTGCTCAGCCGAGACAAGGTTTGGAGCGAGCGCCTGGTTAAAGGCTCCCGTTGGTATGCCGTCCGCCTGCGCATCACGTTTTTAATCATCACCTTGATTGGCGGCATGGTGGTGGGGGGAGTGATCCAAACCTTTGAGGAAGTGTTGCAAGCAGTGACGGCAGCGGCTATTTTCATCCCCTTGGTCATGGATATGGGCGGTAATGTCGGCACCCAATCTACGACCATCTTTGCCCGTGGCTTGGCTTGGGGCCACATCAACGTGCGGCAGTTTTTCCCCTATTTGCTGCGGGAAGCCAGCATTGGTGGCATTATCGGTCTGATCCTGGGGGCCACGGCTGGGGTGATTGCCTACTTCTGGCAGGGGGCACCCAATGGGATCCCACAATTGGGTCTAGCGGTGGGCTTGGCTCTGGCCATTGTCCTCACTTTGGGGGCTATCTTGGGCGCCATTTTGCCCTGGGTGATGTTAAAGCTGGGCTTTGACCACGCTCCCGGAGCGGATCCTTTTATCACCACCATTAAAGACTTCACCGGCCTCTGGGTGTATTTCACCCTGGTGGCTTGGCTAGTCGGGATTGAAGTGGAGCTCTAGGGCTGCGCCGGCGCTGGATCCAGGGGGCACCTCACCGGCAAAGCGCGTTCCAGGAACGAATAATCCAGCCCTTCTTGAGAAATCAGCCTTTCAGAGTCTCGCCACAAGGCCATCGCGACGGCAGCGCAGAGCACTTTTACGAGGTGTCCTTTGACCAACGAAGGGTTACAGCAAACATTTAGGAGGTGTGCCATGACCTTGAAAGTTCTATCTCCCTTGGCTGCTGCTCAATTTCGGTCACGGCTGCAGCAGTATGCCTATCGGGTGGGCATAACCTGTGCTTTAGAAACAGGTGGTAAGCTGGCCCCAGAATCCGCCTTTGCTCAACTGGAAGCCCTCTGGCAAACCTTGCAACAGGAAGCCACTGCCCTTGGGATCCCAGATGAGGATGGCTAAACTTTATCCTTTCACGAGAACCGGAGCATGACCTGGATTGACTTCACCTTGCGTTTGGCCGTTGCCTTTGTCCTGGGATCCCTCATTGGCCTGGAGCGACAGTGGCGGCAGCGCATGGCCGGCTTGCGCACCAATACCCTGGTGGCCACGGGTGCAGCTTTGTTTGTCATGCTCTCGGTTCTCACCCCTGATGAAAGCAGCCCGACCCGTATTGCGGCCCAAGTGGTATCGGGGATTGGCTTTTTGGCCGGGGGCGTGATTCTTAAGGAAGGAGCCAGCGTCCGTGGCCTGAACACTGCCGCCACCATCTGGTGTGCAGCCGCGGTGGGAGCCTTTGCCGGATCGGGGTACATTCCCCAAGCTGCCATTGGGGCCGCAGCTGTGTTGATCTCCAACGTTGTGCTGCGTCCGCTGGGCTACCGCATCAACCAGCAGCCTTTGAAAGGCACAGAACTGGAACTGGTCTATGAGTGTTCGTTCATCTGCAAAAGCCAAGCAGAGGCCCACATCCGCGCCTTGCTCTTGCAAGGCATAGCTCCCACCCATCTCAAACTGCGTGCCCTCTACAGCGAAGACCTGGAGGACAAGCCCGATCTGGTCAAAGTCGAAGCAGAGCTAGTCACCCAAACCCGCGATGACCAGGCCCTAGAACTTGTCGTCAGCCGCCTCAGCCTAGAGCCAGGCGTGATCACTGCCCGATGGCGGATCATCGAACAAGAATTTGGCTGATCCCTCATCCTGCCAACTCCCAACCGGTCAGCAACGCAAACACCAGAAATAAGCCGCCCCCCACCCAATGCACGGCGCGTTCAGAGATGTGAGCTGCTAAAAAACGACCTCCCACCACCGCCAGCCCCACCATCAGTCCATGGCCAAGGGTAGCCCCTGCCCATACACTCAATCCCGGGTGGGTAGCCGCCAAGGAGACGGTGGCAATCTGGGTTTTATCCCCGAACTCGGCCAAGGCTGTCAAGCTAAAGGCTTCCCACACCACAGCCCAAGCACCGCCGCGGCCCGCCCCTTTTTCTTCTGCCTGCTCCACCAGCCTGAGGGCTTCTTCCTCTTCTTCTTTTTCCTGCTGGGGAGTCATCTTGTAAGCTTGCCAGAGCATTCTCAGCCCAAAAGCCGCGAAAACCCCAGCCGATAACACTCTCACGCCCAGGGGTGGCAGCAGCTTGAAAAGCACCTTCCCGGCCACCACCGCCAGCAAGGTCATCACGGCCAAAGCCAGCCACGTTCCCAAGAAAACCCAGCGGCGCGGGTGCCGCATAGCCAGAATCAGGGGGGTAAAAAAGGTTTTATCCCCAAACTCCGCTACGGTGACCAACAGCAAACTTGACGCAAAACCAGCCCACATCGTTTAGCCTCCAACCTCTCTTGTGTGTGGAATCGGTTCACACCTAGAGGTGAAGGCTGGGAAAGTCAGACGGACTCACCAAGCTCACCTCTGCGTGAACTCAGTGAAAGTCTCGTCACCAAAGCAGCCTGCCGGGCTTGCTTCGTCTCCTGCACCGGGCTGTTTTTAGCCAGTATGTCGATACAGAGGGCGGTAAGCCGCCTGACTACTCCCTTTCCGTCTAAATGGTAGCATGCTGAGCTCCCAGTGGGAGTCATTCATTCAAGCATTCAAGAAAAGCTCTCCAATGGGATCCCCCAAGACTTGCTGTGACTTGGCCGATATCAGTGCCGCGCATCGCTTACCAGAGGATTGTGAAGGAGCGGCAGGCTATTATGATCACGGTTGAGGAGAAAATCAGGGGAAAACCACGTGGATGCAAAGTTAGTCTTGGTGGGGGTTGCTCTTGTCCTCTCTCTGGCAAGTTTCTACTTCGGCACCCGCAACGGCTTTTACGACACCGACAAGTATCACGGCAATGGCTCTGCTCATTAGAGCCGGGCGCTGGTGATTTTTTTATGGATCCCTTGCCCAGAAGGGCTTCCCTCCAGAATACAGGCAACGTCGGCGAGGGCTGGGTGCGGCAATATCTCTGTCAGCAGGGCTGGCAGATCCTGGCCCAGCGGTGGCGCTGCCCTTGGGGCGAGCTGGATCTGGTTGCCCACAAAGCTGATGTGCTGATTTTCGTAGAGGTGAAAACCCGTAGCCCCGGTAGCTGGGATCGAGGCGGGCTTTTGGCGGTTGGGATCCCCAAGCAGCGACGCTTGATCCGGGCTGCCCAGGCCTTCTTGAGCCAGCATCCCCACCTCTCCGAGTTGTCCTGCCGTTTTGATGTTGCGCTGATAGAACGTCGGGCCTCCAGGGAAGGGGTAAGCTACGCTTTGGTTGATTACCTGCAAGCAGCTTTTGAGATTTTTTGAGATTTGTTGAAGCAAACTTATCTCACTTGTCAAGGCCATCTGCACCAGTACAATTGCCGTTTTGCTGCTATTGCCAAACGCTCAGTTTGTCTTTTTGGCTCTGACCAACGCTGCCATCATCCAACAATTTCGGCAACTGCCAAATAAGCTCCAAAGTGCGAGATGGCATCGATGCTTCTTGAAATGCTTAACCCAAAGATTTCCGGTTTTTAACTGATTTTTAACTGTCTCTTGAGTTGCATTTCCGTTGATCAGCATCGCTGTGCCGAGCCGATCTTAACAGCTCTACGATGCAGATCTCAGACAGGATAGGCAAGATTTGCATCGAGACTGTCAGCAGAAAGAATCTTTACAGACAAAATATTGTTTATCCTGAGAAGAGGGGTTTGTGTTTTTGAGGATTGGGCCTATGTATGCGGAGCAACCCAAGGGGGGATCCTCCAGCAGCTGGAAGCGCCGTCAGTTGAAGCTGGCCAACGTCGCTGCTGGGTTTGCCTCGGCAGTACAGCCGATCTTTGCCCAAACCATCATCACCGATAGCGAAGGATTGGAAGCCGGCCCCGTCACCATTCCCACCCCAGATGGCGAGATCCCTGGCTATCGTGCCAAGCCGACCGGCTCTGGCCCTTTTCCACTGGTTTTGGTGGTGCAAGAGATCTTTGGTGTACACGAGCACATTCAAGACATTTGTCGCCGCTTGGGGAAGTTGGGCTATGTGGCAGTGGCTCCCGAGCTGTTTTTCCGGCAGGGGGATGTTTCTCAGCTGCAGAGCCTTGAGGAGATTCGCGCCATCGTCTCCCAGGTGCCCGATGCTCAGGTGATGTCGGATTTGGATGCGGCGGTGGATTGGGCAATTGGCAACTCAGGTGCGGATCCAGAGCGGGTGGGCATTACTGGCTTTTGCTGGGGTGGTCGAATCACTTGGTTGTACGCGGCTCACCGACCCGGCTTGAAGGCGGGTGTTGCCTGGTACGGTCGTTTGGTGGGAGAGTCCACACTCTTAACCCCAAGGCATCCGCTGGATGTGGCAGCCAGCCTGAAGGCACCTGTGTTGGGTTTGTATGGTGGTGCAGATACCAGCATTCCCTTGGAAACGGTGGAGCAAATGAAGTCAGCTCTGGAAGCTTGCGGAGATCCATCGCAGTTGATCATCTACCCGGATGCTCCCCACGCCTTTTTTGCCGATTATCGCCCCACCTATCGCCCAGAAGCGGCTGGTGACGCTTGGGAACGGTTGCAGGCTTGGTTTCGAGAACACGGCTTGGCCCAGGGATCCCGGTCTCAATGATGGGATCTCATCTGTTCCCGTCGGCAGGACGGAGTCTTTTTTTGACTGCGCCGAAGGCAGAGCTTGGGGCAAGCTGGTATATTCCTAGCCATCTCAGGGAAACAGCATGGAAGCACATGAGTTCTGGGCCCGTACCGACAGCCAAGGTCAACTGATCTTGCCCATGAAGGCGCAGGAACAATTGCCCAAAAATCGAGTTGTGCGGGTGCTGGTGTTGGTGGATGAGCGGGAGCTGGCTCCGGCGGATCCTTCACAGGAGCAGTTGCCCACTGCCTCGCCAGATGAAGAGCATCTTTGGTATGGAGCTCCCACCGTTCCCTACGACGGTATTTAGCCCACGGGATCTTGGCCGGACAGCCGCCAGCGGTTTAGGCGCGAGAGGGTATCTGCATCCAAGTAGGCATCAATGCCCCGCTTGCTCGATAGCCGTTTTGGTTGGACGCGCCGGATCTGCTGCTGGGCCTGCTGCACTTCATCCCACAGTTGTTCTGCCGAGACCCATTCGGCGTTGTAGCCACCGATCACCAATTGCTGGACACGATCGGAGGTAGCCACCCGTACCCGACACCCATCCCTCTGCAACTGGGCACACAGCCGTTCAATACAACTGTCGGCGGTCTCGCCATAGGAGGTATACAGGATCTCGATACCCGAAGGGGAGCGCTCTTGCCGGGCTGGAGTGGGTTGGGCGTAGGCATCGTACACCACGGTCGCCTGGTAGCCCCGGAAGGCCACATAGTTGGCCAAAGATTCCACCAAGCGCAGACGGGCCAATTCCATCAGGGAGCGACGCGCTAACTGGCTCAGGGTGGGCCAAGCTCCGATGATGTTGTAGCCATCAACCAAGAGGAAGGTGGGAGAGGAGGCTTGCATGGATGGCGGTGGATCCCTTGTCCGGGATCACACTTCTTAATCTTAATCTTTATCTTATTTTTAATCTTAGTACCCAGCCTTAAAGGTTACCCCACTACTCCGAATGCTCCGATACTTTCCCGGTTGTGAGCAGATCACGGTCTGCGCTGAATCCAATAGGTGGTGAACAGTTCGCCACTGGCCTGTTTCTGAATTTTGCCCCCCAAGGCTGCGATGCGCCGCTCCCACTCCGTTAGGGGGGTGAAAATCGGTTCGGTGCCTTTGAATAGCTCGATGAGGCCCCATTGTTCCGCCCACACCGAGTCGGGATTGACCACTTCAATAATCACAGGTGCAGCCGGTCGCAACACTCGCATCAACTCTGCCCAAACCGCGTCGAAGTACTCAATCGGGTAGTAGTACAAAAATCCGGTGGCAATGGCCAGATCAAATTGCTCCGACTCGTAGTTTTCCAAATGGTGGGCGGATCCCTGTTGCATTGACTTGAACAGCTTGGAGTTAAGCTGGGGTGCCCGCGAGCGAATAAAGCGCACAATCTCACCGCTCAGCTCATGGCCGTAAAAGTAGGCTTGCCAATCGTTCCAGGGATAGGTCAGGAAGCTTACCCCACAGCCCAAATCCAAACAGGCTTCCCGTTTTTTGGGGGCACGCAGTTGCCAAAAGGGGATCCCGAGGCGTTCTTGCAGGTGATCCCGCTGCTGGGCTTGCCAAAAAGGCAGTTGCTCCAGGTCTGGGGGAAGTTGCCAACCTGGCCGACCCAGTTGAATTTCCAGCTCCCGATTGAAGCGAGCAGCTACGGCAGCAAGGTAGGGATCCCAGCGTTCCCCAGTTTGTGGTAACTCCATCTGTTGATGGCTTTGTCGTGGATGGTTGTGGACTTAACTTGCACTTAACCTACACTACCAGGACTCTCGGCCCGTAGGCTCCCGGCTGCAGGGATCCATTCACCCAACTGTGGCTGCCGAGGATGGTGCCTGCCGGAATCTGAGCTTGGGATCCCAGCCGGGTGTGGGCGCCAATGTAGCAGGGGGCGTGCAGTTGAGCGCTGGGATGGATCTCAGCCGTTTTGTGCGCCCATATCCCCGGCGCCTGTTGCTGCACATTTTCTAAGGGAAAATCCGTCATTCGGCCCAGAAGAATGTCCAGTTGGCCGTGGTAGTAGCTGGCCGGCGTGCCCAGATCCCGCCAGTAGCCTGCGTGGAGATAAGCTTGCAGCCGGTGCCCTTGCCTGAGCAAATCGGGGAAGACACGCCGCTCAAAGCTGAGGGGATCCCCACTGGGGTAGTCTTTAAAAATGGCCGGATCCAAGACATAGGTGCCGGCGTTGATCGTGTCGGTGGTGAGGGTGAGGGCTTCTGCAGGGGTGGGTTTTTCCCGAAAAGATTGGATCTGGCCCCCTTCCCCAACTTCCACCAGGCCATAGGCGGTGATATCTTCCACGCGGGCGAGGGTGAGGGTGGCCATGGCCTTGCTCTGCACATGACATTGCATCAACGCCTGCAAATCCAGATCCGTGAGGATGTCGGCATTGAAAACCACCAAGGGATCCCCGGTGAAATAGGGCTGAGCCAGCACCAAAGCTCCTGCCGTATCCAAAGGCGTCTCTTCGGGAATGTAGCGGAGCTTCACCCCCAAAGCAGCGCCATCTCCCAGAGCAGCCTCAATTTGTTGGCCCAGATAACCCACGCTGAGCAAAATATCCGTCAAGCCGGCTCGGCGGCAGCGCCCGATCAGCCACTCCAAAAAGGGCACATCCAAAAGGGGCAACAAAGGCTTGGGTTGCAAAAAGGTAAAGGGCCGTAAACGAGTTCCTTTCCCACCCGCCAAGATCACCGCTTGCATAACCACCCTCAACCCCGTTCTCTTCCAAAGATATTGACATCCTCTCCGCCCAATTGCTAAGGGGGATCCATTGGGTCGAGCCAAATGTTTTCTGCTACCCAGAACGTCGATTCTCCGTTGCCCACAGAGGGATACGGATTGCCCCCCCGGGCAACACAGCACGAGTCTTGATCGCAAGTCTCAGGGGATGCCTTTCTGGAGGAGATATTTCAATCTCAATTGGGATTCATAAGCTCAATCCTGAGACAGTTGATTTGCCTTTTTTAGAGCATGTTTGGAGAATTGCGACCCGCTCGCCCCAGTCGGGAATAGCCACCCAAAGCGGCAGTGTCAGGTGATACTACCTTGCAACGGGAATTGTGACAGCCTTGGATAGCTTGGATGGATTCCAATGGGTTTGCCCTTCACCTTCATCTGAGGTTTTGCCGATGTCTGTTTCTCGACGCCGATCCCTACAAGCCCTTTGCTTGACCCTGGCCGGATGCTGGGCTCTAGGCACACACCAGGGATCCCTGCTGGCCCAAGGTAGCGATTTGTTGGCTCAAGTTCAAGAGCGGGGGGTGCTCCGGATTTCCACCGACTCCAATTACCGGCCTCAGAGCTACCTCAATCCCGACGGCAGTTGGGAAGGATTTGACGTGGATGTGGCGCGCGAGATTGCCAGGCGCTTGGGGGTAAAGGCTGAGTTTTTGGATATCAACTTCGATGTCATCACCGCCGGATCTTGGAATGGCCGCTGGGATGTCAATGTCGGGTCGATGACCGTAACTGCCGAACGCCAGAAAGCTCTGCTGTTTACCATTCCCTACTACTACACCCCCGCCAGCTTCGTGGTCCACCAAGCCTCGACCTTGACAGATATTGCCGCCTTGGAAGGAAAGCGAGTCGGGGTGGGCACCGCCACCACCTATCAAGCCTACCTGGAGGGCAACCTCACCCTGGAAGGAGAGACCATCCAAGTTCCAGCCCCGCGGGTGGACATTCGCATCTACGACACCGATAGCCTGGCTCTGCAGGACTTGGCACTGGGGGATGGCACCCGCCTGGATGCAGTCTTGACGGCTTTGCCGACGGCTGAAAATGCCATTCGGGAAGGGCTGCCCCTGAAAACTCTGGGGGATCCGGTCTACTATGAAGCCTTGGCTGTGGCCTTGGATCGCTCCAGCCCTGCCCCTTCCGAGAGCTTGCAAGCCAAAATCAACGAAATCTTAGAATCCATGCACGCCGACGGCACGCTAACAGCCCTCTCGAAGCGGTATTACGGCATTGATCTGACGAAAAAAGCTGAGTGAGCAAAGACTCTATCCCACTGGAGCAGCCCATTTACCCACCGCCCCGGATTCGAAAAGGGATCCCGTTCCCGGTGGCCCAGGGGTTGTGGTTGGTTTTGTGGCTGCTGTTGTTGGTGTTCACCTTCAGCGGGGTACAGTTGGAGTTGGCCGGGATCCCCATCCGTACCTTGCGTCTCAACGGCAACTTTGTGCGCGAGTGGTGGTGGTTCATCTCGCAAGGGGTGGGCACTACTTTTCAACTGTCCTTGGTCTCCATCCTCTGCGCTACCACGTTGGCCTTTTTGTCGGCACTGGCGGGGCTCTCCCAGATTGCCCCTCTAAGCAGCCTCTCTGCTCTCTATGTCTCGCTGATGCGGGGCACACCTCTATTCCTGCAGTTTTTGTTTATCTACCAGGCTTTGCCGCAACTGGGTCTGGTGTTCGGCTCGTTTACTTCGGCGGTGCTGGCCTTGAGCCTGAACTATGGCGCCTACATGAGCGAGATCTTCCGGGCCGGGATCCAAGCCATTCCCATTGGGCAGCGGGAAGCTGCCTATGCCCTGGGGCTTAAGCCTTGGCAAACCCTATGGTGCATTGTTCTGCCGCAAGCTTTTCGAATTGTCTTACCGGACATTGGCAACCAATTCATCGCCATGCAGAAAGACACTGCCCTGGCCAGTGCCATTGCTTTGCAGGAGTTGATGGGCCGGGCTCGACAGGCAGGTTTGCCGCGCCAACATTTTTTTGAGGCTTTGGTGGTGGCAGCGCTGTGGTACTGGCTGCTGACGTTGATCTTGTCATTTTTCCAGGGACGCTTGGAACGGTACCTGGCCCGCTAGAGGAGCCTGACTCTAATCCGGCCATTACTTTGGTGTCTGCTTGCATACGTTTGTGGTTGCCCACAAAGACCGGCTGTGCCGTTCGCGATAGCAGGGGGCTCCAAAAACAGCCAGAAAGCTGGGGGACATCATCCTGCACTGACCTGCCGCAGTGGGTGAAAGAGGATCCCTGCCACCTCAAGCGGAACGCCATTCAAGAGGCAGGGTTGGCCTTTCGAGAGAGCAAAGACCCGAAGTCTCGCAGCGTCAGAGATCAGAGCTTTGCGGGATACTGCCATTCTGTTTGGCAACGAGCAGGATGCAATCGCTGCAGCCCTGGGCAACAGTGTATGGCTTCGCCATGCAAGCCATAGCCATTCCAAACTGGATTGGGACACTCCCCAAGCGTTCCGCGCTGCTTCCGCGACCACTCCCAGGGGAAGAGGGAAGTTAGGAAGCGATGCAACTTAAAGCTGTTCGTCAGGCTGGGCTCAATAGCACTTCCAGAGTTTGCCCAAAACAGTCTTCTCGTCCACGGCACAAGCCGCGACGTTCTTCAGGGCCAAAGCTAAAGGTAGAATCCAGGGCCAGGCCCAACCTCTATCGTAGCCGGCTAAGCCTGTTGGGCAGGTTTCTCAGGACGGGTTTCTCAGAAAGTATCCCATTTCCAGCCTGACAGTCTTTGTTCAGAGCAGAAAGTGGTAAGCCTACGGCACCGCACCGCTGCTGATAACGAGCTATACTCAGGTGCTGCTGGAGAGGCTGCTGGGGCCGGCCATAATGGGAAAACGCCATCCTGGCTGTGGCGGAATCCTTTGCGAGAGCTTGCCTGCATCCATGCTGGAACACGACATTGTCATCATCGGGGGAGGGCTGGCCGGTTGCCGAGCGGCTTTGGAGGTTATGCGACGGGATCCCAGCCTCGACCTGGCCTTGGTGTCCAAAACCCATCCCATTCGCAGCCACTCGGTAGCAGCCCAAGGGGGCATTGCCGCCGCCTTACAAAATGTCGATCCGCAAGATTCCTGGGAGGCTCATGCCTTCGATACCGTCAAGGGATCCGACTACCTAGCGGATCAAGATGCGGTGGAGATTCTAGCCCGGGAAGCCCCTGAGGTGATCATTGACCTGGAACACCTGGGGGTCTTGTTCTCCCGCCTGCCGGATGGCCGCATTGCCCAGCGGGCCTTTGGGGGACACAGCCACCCGCGCACCTGTTATGCCGCCGACAAAACCGGGCACGCCATTTTGCACGAGTTGGTGAGCAACCTCAAGCGTTTTGGGGTCAAGCTCTACAGCGAATGGTATGTGCTGGATCTGATCCTGGAGGACAACCAAGCCCAGGGCGTGGTGATGTTGGAGCAGGCCAGCGGACGGCTGGAAGTGCTGCGGGCCAAGGCGGTTATGTTGGCTACAGGCGGCTATGGGCGCATCTACAACTCCACGTCCAACGACTTTGCTTCCACCGGCGATGGCATGGCAATGGTGGCGCGGGCCGGCCTGCCTCTGCAAGATATTGAGTTTGTGCAGTTTCATCCCACGGGCCTGTATCCGGTGGGGGTGTTGATCTCAGAGGCAGTGCGTGGAGAGGGGGCCTATCTGATCAATGGGAAGGGGGAGCGCTTCATGGCCGCCTATGCCCCCAGCCAGATGGAATTGGCCCCACGGGACATCACCTCGCGGGCAATTGTCACGGAGGTGCGGGCCGGGCGCGGTATTGACGGCAAAGATTTTGTCTACTTAGACCTGCGGCATCTGGGGGCAGAAAAGATCCACACTCGGCTGCCCTTCTGTTGGGAGGAGGCCCATCGCCACTTGGGCATCGATGCGGTTGTCGATCCCATTCCGGTGCGACCGACGGTGCACTACTGCATGGGTGGGATCCCGGTGACGGTGGATGGGCAGGTGTTGCGGGATGTCCAAACCCGTGTGGAAGGGCTGTTCGCTGCCGGTGAAACGGCCTGTGTTTCGGTGCATGGGGCTAACCGGCTGGGCAGCAACTCTCTCCTGGAGTGCGTTGTTTTCGGGCGGCGCACAGGGGCAGCCATGGTAGAGGCCGTCAGAGGTCGAGCCTTGCCGAAAGTGGACGAGGGATCCCTACTCAAACAGGCCGCCGGGCGGATCACAAGGCTGCTAGAACGATCAGGAAAGAGCCGCATTGATCAGGTGCGGCGGCAATTTCAAGATTGCATGACCGAGCATTGCGGCGTCTACCGCACCGAATCGGTTCTCCAAGAAGGGATCCAAACATGGCAACAGATCCGCCAGCGTTACGAGCGGGATTTGCATTTGGACGATCGGGGCAAGGTGTGGAACACCGAGCTGATCGAAGCGCTGGAGCTGGACAACCTCATGACGGTGGGGGCTTTGATCCTCGCCAGCGCCCTGGAACGGCGGGAAAGCCGTGGCTCCCACGCGCGGGAAGATTACCCCCAACGGGATGATCAACGGTTTTTACAACACACCTTGGCCGCTTTTCGGGAGGGATCCCCTCAGATCAGCTATCGCCCCGTGGTGATCACCCGGTTTCCCCCTCAGGAGCGAAAATACTAACTTTCCAGAGGCCTCCCAGGCCGATTAGGATTGCTCTATCGTTCCCGTTAGCAGGATGGAGCCCCTTTCAAAATTATCCAATATCTAGGGATTCCATCTTCGCCAGCTTGAAATCTCGTCTACTGCCGGAGGGCCAGCCATGCAAGAAACCCTGGAGAAAGCAGCCGTCGCCCTGCAAGCGGAGCTGAATCTGGAGCCTTTTTGGATGCCCTTTACGGCCAATCGGCAATTTAAAGCCAACCCGCGCCTGTTGGTTGCCGCCCGAGACATGTACTACACCAGCCACGATGGCCGCCAAATCCTAGATGGGACTGCCGGGCTGTGGTGTGTGAATGCTGGCCACTGTCGTCCCCCGATTGTGGAAGCAATCCAACAGCAGGTGGCCCAACTGGACTACGCCCCAGCTTTTCAAATGGGCCATCCCAAAGCCTTTCAACTGGCAGAGCAGCTCATTCAGCTCACTCCTGCCGGACTGGATCACGTTTTTTTCACCAACTCTGGCTCTGAGGCGGTGGATACGGCCCTGAAAATGGCCATCGCCTACCATCGCTTACGCGGACAGGGATCCCGGCAGCGGCTGATTGGCCGGGAACGGGGCTACCACGGCGTTGGCTTTGGGGGCATCTCGGTCGGGGGCATCTCCAACAACCGCAAGTTTTTTGGCAGCCTCATTCCCGGCGTAGACCACCTACCCCACACCCACAACCTGGAGCAAAACGCCTTTAGCCGCGGCCTGCCTCGCTGGGGATCCCACTTGGCAGAAGACTTGGAGCGGATCGTCGCTCTCCACGATGCCAGCACGATTGCAGCGGTGATCGTAGAGCCGGTTGCCGGTTCAACGGGGGTGTTGCTGCCGCCGGTGGGCTATTTGGAAAAGCTGCGGGCCATTTGCGACAAGTACGGCATTCTCCTCATCTTCGATGAGGTGATCACCGGCTTTGGGCGGCTGGGATCCCCTTTTGCGGCCAATTACTTTGGGGTGGTGCCGGATCTGATTTGCTGTGCCAAGGGCCTCACCAATGGCACCATCCCGATGGGCGCAGTGATCGTCAAGCAAGAGATCTACAGCGCCTTCATGGAGGCTGCTGGTTCCGCTGATGACCTGCACCGTCCAGGGGACAACAGCAGGACGCTGTCCTGGAGCCCCATCGAGTTTTTCCACGGCTACACCTACTCCGGCCACCCAGTTGCCAGTGCCGCCGGCTTGGCTACCCTGAACCTGTATCGAGAAGAAGGCTTGTTCGAGCGGGCTGCCAACCTCGCTCCCCTCTGGGAGGAGGCTCTCCATTCCCTACGGGGCTTGCCTCATGTCATCGATGTGCGCAACCTCGGCTTGGTGGGGGCAATTGAATTGGAAGGGATCCCTGGCCGACCGACAGCGCGGGCTTTTGAAGCTTTTTTGCGCTGCTACGAACGTGGGGTATTGATTCGCACTACAGGTGATACCATTGCCCTTTCCCCGCCTTTGATCATCGAGGAAGCCCATATTGAACACCTGATCGCCACCCTGAAGCGAGTTCTTCAAGAGCTACCTTAGTCCTGAATCGACAAGAGAGACTGCCTGAGGGAGTTAGAAGCTTCTGGGGCTGGGCGTCGGCGAAGGACTGGGAGAGGGACTGGGTCTGGGCGAAGGGGATACCGAGGGAAAGGGATTGGGGGTGCCGGTCGGCGTTGGCGAGGGGGAGGGACTGGGCGCAGGCAACACCCGTAAAGGAGCTTTGGCCGAAGCAATTCGGCCCTGGGTATCCGCCACCATTGCCGTCACCTCATAATCCCCGGTGGGAGCAGAAGTGGGAATGGTGATGGGGATGGTGCCAATGCAGGCTCTGCTGTTGGGCTGACAGCCGACGGCAGCGGCAGTGAAATCAAAGGTGAGGGTGAGGGGGCTTTGTCGGATTTCCACCCGGAAGCTGATGCCGGCCCCCAAACCTGCAGGAGTCGTCACGGCCACCAGCACGTTGAAGGGTACCGTCTGTCGCGCGTCCGTCAGGGCCACCACGGCAATCGAAGGCGGCTCTGCTGCAAAGGAAGCAGTGGGAGAGGGGCTGGGAGTGGGGAAAGGATTCAAGAAGGGAGTGGGGGTCGGGGTAGGCAGAGGGGTGGGCGGCGGCGTAGGGACAGGACTGGGGATGAGGAAAGGAGTGGGCGTTGGAGCCACCACCGCTATCGGCGTGATGGTAACCGCAGGCTGTTCGCCAGCATCTTCTTGGCAAGCCACCAGTGACAACGACAGAAGAGCGGCTACACTGGCCCTTATTACAGAGGAGGCTGCTAACGTCCAGCTCTGACGGAACCTATGGGGCTGCTGTCTCATGGGGTTTGACTCCTCACAACACAAAGCTTTGGGATCCTGCCGGTTCTGGGAGAGCCGAGCTTCGGTGGCATTCAACTCAAAAACCCGGCCAACCTGCTTCCTCAGCCGCAAAAGCAGGAGCGTCTCACACGCTGCTAACACTATAGATAGAGCATTAGTTTTTTGCAAACCCCATCTGTGGACTCCCCCTTTGGGGGTGAAGCTAGACAGAGGGGAACGACCTGGGCCGAGTTAGACTGGTAAGCGTGACAGCAAGACGAGGATCCATGGCAGCAAGGGCGGGAGCAGAACCATCTTCTGGCTGTGGAGAAGCAGAGGGGCAGACTGCCGTTGGCGTTGATGCCCTGTACCCCTCAGAAAACATCAGCGGGGCGGGGTATGCCCGGGAAGAGCTGCAAGAGGCTTGCGGGGTCTTTGGCATCCTGGCTCCAGGAGAGGAGGTGGCCAAGCTGGCCTACTTTGGCCTATTTGCCTTGCAGCATCGCGGCCAAGAATCGGCAGGGATCGCCACTTTTGAGGGATCCTTTTGCCGGGTTCACAAGGCGATGGGCTTGGTCTCCCAGGTCTTCGATGAAGTGAACTTGGCCCAACTGACCGGGGATCTGGCGGTTGGTCACACCCGCTACTCCACCACTGGATCCAGCCGCGTGGCCAATGCTCAGCCGGTGATCGTGGAGACTCGCCTGGGGCCGCTGGCTCTGGCCCACAACGGCAATTTGGTCAATGCGGAAGAGCTGCGGAAGGAACTGGAGGCCGCCGACCGGCACCTAACCAGCAGCACCGACTCCGAGTGTATTGCCCACGCCATTGCCCAGGCGGTGAACCAAGGTCAAGATTGGATCGCGGCCACTTGCCAAGCTTTGCGCCGCTGTCAGGGGGCTTTTAGTCTGGTGATCGGCACGCCAGAGGGCCTGATCGGGGCACGGGATCCCTATGGGGTGCGTCCGCTGGTGTTGGGGCTTTTGAGCAGCAACCCTGCTTTGGATGAGCTGCTGCAGTCAGAGATGCTGGAGATCATCTGCAGCGACGGCACCCTCAGCCACCCCGAGGCCGAGCCGCTGCATTATGTATTGGCTTCAGAAACCTGTGCTTTGGATATCATTGGGGCCGACCCTCTGCGGCAGGTGGAGCCGGGAGAGTTGGTGTGGATCAGCCGTCAGGGGCTGCAATCGGTGCGTTGGGCGGAGGCCACCCCCAAGTTGTGCATCTTCGAGATGATCTACTTCGCCCGCCCAGACAGTTGGATGCACGGGGAAAGCCTCTACTCCTACCGGGTGCGTTTGGGAGAACAACTGGCCAAGGAGGCCCCGGCAGAGGCCGACTGGGTGATCTCCGTTCCCGATTCCGGCACGCCGGCAGCCATTGGCTATGCTCGCCAGTCGGGGATCCCTTACACCGAAGGGCTGATCAAAAATCGCTACGTGGGCCGCACCTTTATCCAGCCCACCCAATCCATGCGGGAGCGGGGCATTCGCATGAAGCTCAACCCCCTGGAGGATGTGCTGGGGGGGAAGCGGATTGTTATTGTGGACGACTCAATTGTGCGGGGCACCACCAGCCAGAAAATCGTCAAGGCCCTGCGCCAGGCGGGGGCTACCCAGGTCCACATGCGCATTTCCAGCCCCCCGGTCACCCATCCCTGCTTCTACGGCATCGATACCGATAGCCAGGATCAGTTGATTGCTGCCCAGCATTCCGTAGAGGAAATCGCCGAGAAGATTGGAGTGGATTCTTTGGCCTACCTGAGCTGGGAAGGCATGCTGGCTGCCACGGGCCGGGATCCCAACTCGTTCTGCTCCGCTTGCTTTACCGGCCACTACCCCATCCCCATCCCAGAAGGGCTGAAGCGCTCCAAGCTGGCCCTGGAACTGGTGGCTACTGGCAAGAGCCGCTAGGCTGCTCAGGGATCCCCGCTAGACTGAGAAGAAGAATTGCTTGGGGCAAGCCATGACTTTTCGCCTACGCCAATTGGGGGATCCCATCCTGACGCAAGTGGCCGAGCCGGTGACGGAGTTCAAAACGCCGGCCTTGCAGGATCTTATAGAAGGTATGCTGGCTACCCTGAAAGAGGCGCAGGGGGTGGGCTTGGCTGCTCCTCAGGTGGGATCCCTGCTCCAAGTGCTGATCGTGGCCTCTCGTCCCAATCCCCGCTACCCGGAAGCGCCGCAAATGCAGCCTTTGGTGATGGTTAACCCCCGTCTGCTGGCTTGCAGTTCTGACCAGGTGCTGGGTTGGGAAGGCTGCTTGAGTGTGCCCAATTGCCGTGGTCTGGTGGCCCGCGCCCGCGAAGTGGAGGTGGAGTATTACACTCCAGAAGGCGTTCAGCAAAGGGTGGTCTGGCAGGATTTTCCGGCGCGGATCTTTCAGCACGAATACGATCACCTGATGGGTCGGGTGTTCCTGCAGCGGCAGCCTCGGCAACTGCTTACCGAAGCCCAGTACCAAGCCCAGATTTTGGGTCAGCCCCCTGCCTGAGGGATCCCACCATGCCCTACATGGTTATCTACGACGGCCTCTGCAACCTCTGTGCCACCGGTGTTCAGCTCTTGGAGCGACTGGATCGCGGACGGCAGTTTTGCTACGCCCCCATGCAAGATGCTTCTACCCTGGCCCAATGGGGGATCCCGCCAGAGCAGATGGAATTGGGGATGATCCTGATCGACCTGGAGCAGCCGCAGCGCCGCTGGCAGGGCTCCGCCGCCGTCGAACAAATTGCCGCCCTCTTGCCCAGCGGATCCCTGTGGCTGGCCCTCTACCACAACCTTCCCGGCCTCAAGCTTTTGGGAGACTGGAGCTATGCCCAGATCCGGGATCACCGCTACGAGTGGTTTGGCCGCCGTGACACCCTTTATCTACCGGCTGTCTGTGAGCGCTGCCGGGATCCCTTGGCAGAAAAGGACTGAAGCTCTTTTTCTGTAAACTGCAATACTTATCTGCCTGGCCCAAGGGATCCCTTTGCCAAGTTTGAATTCCTATCCTCAAAGCTGGCACGTTTGAAAGGTTGAAGTTGAACATATTAGCATATCGAAATATTAGTATATCGAAGAATACCTTCCCGGTGAGAACTCCCCAAGTCTGACCTTGTCTTTATCCAGGGCCAAAGTAAAAATAGAAACGAAGTTAGCCGACAGGGAGTGGGCTGTGGCTACAACTGGATATGGAAAGACTAAAGCTGAAGGAGTTGCCGGCAGTTCAGGAGCCGTTCAGCTAGTCCTTAGGAGTGGCCATCCTTATGGGGGAAACGGGACTGTTGGAAGCTTTGGTGAAAAAAGCAGAAAGATTCTTCTACAGACAACGCAGCAGCATCTGGATTGGCAGGTGCAGTTTGCAGTTTGGAAGACCTTACTAAGCTCTGGCATACCTCAACTGGTGCAAGTAGCAAAAACCTATCAAGTTCCCCTGCGTCCGGTTGGAGACATCCGAGAACGATATAGAGCCGGCGAGCGGGACTTTCGCTGGGCAGATCTGAGGAGGGCCAACCTCAGCGGGCTAAACCTAAGGGGGGTGGACTTAAGCGGGGCCAGCTTGAGTCGAGCGAGACTGGGCCAGGTCAATCTAAGCCACGCCAGCCTGGTTGGAGCCAACCTCAGTCAGGCAGACCTCAGTGGTGCAGACTTGAGGGGAGCCGACTTAAGCGGAGCCAACTTGATGGGGGCCAATCTCATTGGGGCCAACCTGCGGGGAGCCAATCTAGCAGACGCCAACTTGAAGTGGGTCGTCATTTCCCGCGAAACGCAAATTGACCGCAAGTGGCAACTGATCTGGGAAATTGTCAACGGCCACGCCCAGGGGAAAAATCTAGCTCAGGCAGACTTGAGCGGGGCGAACCTGGATTGGGCTGACCTGAGTGGGGCCAACTTGGCTCAAGCAGACCTGAGGGGAGCAAGACTTGCCGGCGCCAACTTGAGAGAAGCTAACCTGAGGGGAACCGACCTCAGGTGGGCCAACTTGGAGGGAGCCGACCTCAGGCAGGCCGACCTGGACGCCGCTTGCCTACATTTGGCCAGCCTGCGAGGAGCCATCCTTTCCCCTCAAACGCAAATTGACCGCAAGTGGCAACTGATCTGGGAAATTGTCAACGGCCACGCCCAGGGGAAAAATCTAGCTCAGGCAGACTTGAGCGGGGCGAACTTGAGCTGGGCAAATCTGAGCGGGCTCAACCTCACCGGCGTGAACTTGGTGGGAGCCGACCTGAGAGGGGCTAACCTCTGCGGCGCAGACTTAAAGTGGGCAGAGTTGAGCAAAGCCAATCTGAGCCAGGCGGATCTGAGGGGGGCCAATCTAAACCAAGCAGATCTCAGCGGCGCAGACCTAAGCGCTGCCAACCTCAGTGGCGCCAGCTTGATCAAGACCGAACTAGCCAAGGCTAAACTCGTGGGGGCCAAGTTGACACAGGCCAAGCTCATCGGAGCCAGGCTGAGGCGGGCTAAACTGAACGGCGCAGATCTAAGGGGGGCTAGCCTCATCGGGGCCGACCTCGGCGAAGCCAAACTGGGCAAGACAAGCCTAAACTTGCCTATCTTGAGAGGGGCGGTGATTTCTGCAGAGGACAGCCCGGAGAGTCGCTGGTGGTTAATTATTCTCCATGCTTGCGCCCATTCGCAGGAGCTGAGCCGGACGGACTTGAGAGAGGCGGACTTGAGAAAGGCCAACCTTAGCCAGGCAGACCTCAGGGGGGTAAGGCTCAGCGGAGCCAACCTAAGCCGGGCTTACTTGATTGGGGCAGATCTGAGCGAGGCCAACCTAGGTGGAGCCAATCTGAAGAGGGCCAAGCTGGGTGGGGCCAACCTAACCCAAGCCGATCTCAGTGGAACCCAGCTCAGTAGGGCTTATCTGGGCAGAGCCAACCTAAGCGGCGCCGACCTGAGAGGGGCAAATCTGGAGCTGGCCAATCTGCAACGAGTGATCCTTTCTCCTGAAACCCAGATCGAGGCCAAGTGGCGGCTGGTGTGGGAGATCGTCAACGGTCACGCCTCCAAGAGAAACTTGAGTGGAGCTGACCTGAGCGGCGCCAACCTGAACTGGACTAACCTGAGCGGGGCGAAACTGGTCGGTGCAAACTTGAGGGGAGCCAGCCTAGTTGGAACCGGACTGAGGGGGGCTGACCTCAGCCGGGCCAACCTCAGCGGATCCAATCTCAGTTGGGCCGACCTAAGCTACACCAGCCTGGAAGGATCCAACCTAGACCATGCCAAGGTAGGAGGCGCAAATCTCCAGGGCGCAAGACTTGATTTTCAGTGGAAGTTGACCTGGCTCTCCCTTTGGTTCAAAAGTTTGGCGAGCGTCTGGTTTGGTTACCGCGATGTCCCTCGCCTGCTTCCTCCTGCTACCTCGGATCCCCACCGGCATCCTCTAGCCAAGGGAAACTAATGGTTGGCTCCCTCAATTTCTTTGGTTAGGGCCACGCGGCTTTGTGCCCTAGCAAAACTTTTCAAGCCAAGAGGACTGCTCTAGGATAAAGCATGTTCTTCTGAGGAGAATCCCCACAGTGTCGCACTTCACCAGCATCAAGGTTCAGTTCAAAAATAAAGAGATCCTGAAAGGCGCTTTGGTTGCCCAAGGTCACGAGGTCTTGGAAAACACTTATGTCCGGGGGTATGGAGGGAACCGTGTCCAGGCAGATCTGGTGGTTAGGCGCAGCAACGGCTACGACATTGGCTTTCGCCAACGGGGGGACAGCCTGGAGATGATTGCCGACTTTTGGGGAACGGGAGTCAGCGCTGAGGCTTTCTTAGCGCCAATCCGCCAAGCCTATACCCGCGAGCAGCTTCTTGCGACGGCCGCGGAGAAGGGATTTACGGTAGAGTCGGAATCTGTGGATGAAAAAGGGCAGATCAGGATTGTGTTGGGGCGCTGGGCTTGAGGAGGCATTATGGCGGAATATCAACAGGTTGAATACATCATCGACAAAGATGGCAACGTGATTGAGCGCGTGCTCAATGTCAAAGGCAAGGGCTGCCTTGAACTAACTGAGGAAATAGAAAGGGCATTGGGCACAGTTCAAAAAAGGGAACTGTTGCCTGAATATGACCAGGTACCAGTCATAGAAGAAGATGTCCAGCGTCAGGTGGAGCGTCTATGAATGCCCCAAACCCCTTTCTTGATCCTCTGTCTGGTTTAACCAAAGGGATCCAAAAGACTCTGGCTAGGATTCCATTTTGGAGTCGTAACTCTGAAATGAAAAGTCATGATGCCCTGCTGCGCAATCTCATGCAGGCTGCCGGTATCTCAACCTGGCGAGAGCTTCGACAAAAGGCCAAACTGAGTCGAGGAGCCCTAAATGCCCTGAGAACTGGACAGGCCGAAAAGCTGAAGTTAGCCGATCTCAATCGAGCGGCCAGCATTTTGCAAGTACCCTTGCCGAACCTTATTCAGGATTTTAGCGGAATTGAGCTAGCATCGGAGTCTGTAGAAACGGCTCAGGAATTGCAGCGGCTGCACAAACAGCTAGAACAGCAGGAAGGGCAATTGCGCCATCAAATCCGCGCCGAACTGGTGGAAAAGCTCAAGCCTCTTTTGGTGCAATATCCTACCCTGCAGCAGGTTGTGCAGAGGCGACCGGATTACCCCGCGCAGCAAGTCTTGGCTTTGCTGACCTGTCTGGGCAACTTGTTGGAAGACTGGCAGTTGGAAACCATTGGCCAGGTGTGGCAACAGGTGGCCTATGACCCAGAAAGCCACCAGCCCGATGAAGAGGATATCCAGGCGGGAGAGCCGGTCTACGTTCGCTTTGTGGGCTATCGACTTAGGGATCAAGTTTTAGTTCGAGCCAAAGTCAGTCGCACTCTACCTTCCTTGGCAGCATGACGACGTTGGCTATTGATTTTGGCACTTCCAATACGGTGGTCTGTGCCTACCAAAACCAAAAACCCCTTGCAATCGATATACCAGGGATCACCCACCGCTACGACGGCAGCCCCCCTCTAATTCCCTCGGTTCTCTTTGTCGGCCAAAATCAGCAATTTTTGATTGGGGCACCTGCCCAGGCCAAACGGGATCCCAAGCGCCTATTCAAAGGCTTTAAGCGGGATCTCTCTCAACAATTCCAGCCGGCTCCAACCTATGTGGATGGACAGGCCTACACAGCCCAAGAGGCCACGCGGATCTTTCTGCAGCAGCTTCTTGCCAAACTCCAGGCAGAGGGCTGGCAGCCCGATAAGGTGATCTTGACCGTGCCGGTGGGAGCCTACGAGGGCTATTTGCACAACCTGCAAGAGGTGTTTGGCTCCCTAGGGATCCAACAGGTCGTGTTCCTCGACGAGTCCACCGCGGCTGCTTTGGGCTACGGGATCCAGGAGCCGGGATCCCTGATTTTGGTGATCGATTTGGGGGGCGGAACTCTCGACCTCTCTTTGGTCAAAATCTTGAAGCCAGAGCAGGGCACTGCTTACCGAGCTGAGGTCATTGCCAAAACTGACCGGGCCTATGGCTGTGGCGGCGTCGATATCGATATCTGGATTGCCGAATGGGTGCTGGAGCAGTTGGGCCGCAAGCGACAGCAGGTCCCGGCCAGCAGCTTCCAGGTTCTGTGCGAGGTTGCCGAGCGGCTCAAGATCCGCCTCTCCAGCCATTCTCAGGCCAGCGAGGCCTGGCTGGATGAAGACTCCTTTGAGACCCACACTTTAACGCTTCAGCGCGAGCAACTCCAGGAGCTGTTGGAAGAGCGCGGCCTGCTGACGCGGCTGAGAGAAGCCATCGATGAGGTCATCGAGAAAGCCCACAATAAAGGGATCTCTAAACGAGATATCCACCAGGTGGTGTTGGTGGGTGGCACCAGCCTCATCCCAGGAGTGCAGCATCAGGTCATTAGCCTCTTTGGCCGCGACAAGGTCAAGTACCACAAGCCGTTTGAGGCAGTGGCCCACGGCGCTCTGGCCTTCACCCAGTTTGCCCGCCTTCAAGATCATCTCCGCCATACCTATGCCCTGCGGCTCTGGAATCCCTATTTGCAGGCGCCCGACTTTTTCCCTCTCTTTAAGAGCGGCACGGCTTATCCTGCCACGGTGGAACTGCCTCCCTTGCAGGCCAACGCCAATGGGCAAAGCCACATCAACCTGGTGGTTGGTGAGATGGCCGAGGAAGGGGCAACTGAGGTTGTTTACGATCCCGACGGTCGGATGCAGATCCGCAACAGCACCGCAGCTTCTAGCTTTCGTCCCCTTGGGATCCACAACCAGCTTTCCATTCCCCTCAAGCCGCTAGGGCGGGTGGGAGTGGATCGTTTGCAGGTCACCTTTGCCGTCGATGCCGGGCGAACTTTGCGGGTAACGGTAGTAGATTTGCAAACTCAAAAGACCCTTATGCAGCAGCAGGTGGTTGGAAGGTTAACTTGAGGTTAGGGATGGAGGTTAGGGATGGCGGAAAACTTTGATCCTGTTCTGGGTGGACAGCAACCAGCCGGATCCGATCCGGTCATGGGAGGCTTGGTGGGCATTGAGCAAGCCCTGGGCAGTCCGAATCCCAAGGTGAGAATCCAAGCAATCAAGGGTGCTCTGAGGTACGGATCCAGAGGGGCCGAGCTTGTTATCCAAGCCCTGCGAAATGATCCCAACTGGGAAGTGCAGTTTGCGGCTTGGGAGACGCTGCTGGAATCGAAGGATCCGCAGCAGGTGCAGGTGGCAAAGTCCCATCGACTTCCCCTCCGACAGGTTGGAGATGTCCGAGCAAGGTATAAAGCGGGAGAGCGGGATTTCCGCTGGGCCAACCTGAGGGGGGCCGACCTGAGCTGGGCCGACCTGATTGAGGCCGACCTGATTGAGGCCGACCTGAGCTGGGCCGACCTGATTGAGGCCGACCTGATTGAGGCCGACCTGATTGAGGCCAACCTGAGCCAGGCCAACCTGAGCTGGGCCGACCTGAGCGAGGCCAACCTGATTGGGGCCGACCTGAGCAGGGCCGACCTGAGCTGGGCCGACCTGATTGAGGCCAACCTGAGCCAGGCCAACCTGATCTGGGCCGACCTGATTGAGGCCAACCTGAGCCAGGCCAACCTGAGCCAGGCCAACCTGATCTGGGCCGACCTGAGCTGGGCCGACCTGAGTGGGGCCAACCTGAGCGAGGCCAACCTGATCTGGGCCGACCTGAGCGAGGCCAACCTGATTGGGGCCGACCTGAGCAGGGCCGACCTGAGCTGGGCCGACCTGAGCGAGGCCAACCTGAGCCAGGCCAACCTGATCTGGGCCGACCTGATTGAGGCCAACCTGAGCCAGGCCAACCTGAGCTGGGCCAACCTGAGCAAGACCGACCTAAGCAGAGCCGACCTGAGCAGGGCCAACCTGAGCGGGGCCGACCTGATTGAGGCCAACCTGAGCCAGGCCAACCTGAGCGAGGCCAACCTGAGCGGGGCCGACCTGATTGAGGCCAACCTGAGCCAGGCCAACCTGAGCCAGGCCAACCTGAGCCAGGCCAACCTGATCTGGGCCAACCTGATCTGGGCCAACCTGAGCGGGGCCGACCTGATTGAGGCCAACCTGAGCCAGGCCAACCTGAGCCAGGCCAACCTGAGCCAGGCCAACCTGAGCCAGGCCAACCTGAGCTGGGCCGACCTGATTGAGGCCAACCTGAGCCAGGCCAACCTGAGCAGGGCCGACCTGAGCTGGGCCGACCTGATTGAGGCCAACCTGAGCAGGGCTGACCTGAGCGGGGCCAACCTGAGCAAGGCCAACCTGAGCCAGGCCAACCTGAGCCAGGCCAACCTGAGCTGGGCCGACCTGATTGAGGCCAACCTGAGCGAGGCTGACCTGAGCGGGGCCAACCTGAGCAAGGCCGACCTGAGCAGGGCTGACCTGAGCGGGGCCAACCTGAGCAGGGCTGACCTGAGCGGGGCCAACCTGAGCGGGGACAACCTGAGCAGGGCTGACCTGAGCGGGGCCAACCTGAGCGGGGCCAACCTGAGCAGGGCTGACCTGAGCGGGGCCAACCTGAGCGGGGCCAACCTGAGCAGGGCTGACCTGAGCGGGGCTGACCTGAGGGGGGCTGACCTGGGCAGAGCCAACCTGAACAGGGCCAACCTGAGCAAAGCCGACCTAAGCGGGGCCAACCTGAGCGGGGCTAACTTGAGGGAGTCGGTTATTTCTGAAGCAACCCGGCTAGATCCCAAGTGGCGGCTGGTCTGGGAAATCGTCAACGGTCGGGCTAACCTGAAGAACCTAAGCGGGGCTGACCTAAGCTGGGCTGACCTGAGCAGGGCTGACCTGAGCGAGGCCAACCTGGGCGGGGCTAACCTGAGGGAAGCCAATCTAGGCACGGCTAACCTGAGCGGTGCCAACCTGAGCAGGGCTGACCTAGGGGGGGCTGACCTGAGCGGTGCCAGCCTAAGCAGAGCCAACCTGAGCGAGGCCAACCTGAGCAGGGCCAACCTGAATGAGGCTGACCTAAGTGGGGCTGACCTGAGCGGTGCCAGCCTAAGCAGAGCCAACCTGAGCGAGGCCAACCTGAGCAGGGCCAACCTGAATGAGGCTGACCTAAGTGAGGCTGACCTGAGTGGAGCCAGCCTAAGCAGAGCCAACCTGAGCAGGGCCAACCTGAGCAGGGCCAACCTGAGCAGGGCCAACCTGAATGAGGCTGACCTAAGGGGGGCTGACCTGAGGGGGGCTGACCTGGGCAGAGCCAACCTGAACAGGGCCAACCTGAGCAAAGCCGACCTAAGCGGGGCCAACCTGAGGGGATCGTTTGTTTCTGAAACGACCCAGCTAGATCCCAAGTGGCGGTTAGTCTGGGAAATCGTCAACAGTCAGGCCGGCCTGAAGAACCTAAGCGGAGCTGACCTGAGCGGGGCCAACTTGAGCGGGAGCAACCTGAGCAGAGCTAGCCTGGGTGAAGCCAACCTATATGGAACCGACCTGCGCGACGCTAACCTAATTGAGGCCGACCTAAGCAGGGCCGATCTGCAAGAAGCTAACCTGGCTGGGGCTTACCTGATAGGCGCCAACCTGAGAGGTGCCAACCTCACTGGGGCCAACCTGAGCAGAGCTCGGCTCATTGGGGCTGATTTGGACGAGGCTAATTTGAGCCGGGCCAACCTAAGTGGGGCTGACCTAAGCTGGGCCAAGCTGTGGGGTACTCAACTTAGAGGGGCCAACCTAGCAGGTGCCAGGCTCAATCTTGGATGGGGATGGTTCAAAGATTTGACGGACACAATTCTCCCCGATGGGACACGCCATCCTTAGACTTTGTGGCCCCAAGGTTTGTAGAGAGTCGCTTGGAAGAATGAGGGAGGTGATTCAGTGGCCGAGAACTTCGATCCTGTTTTGGGGGGACAAGGGCCGGGTGGATTTGATCCAGTCATGGGTGGCCTGGTGGCTATTCAGCAAGCTCTAGCTAGCCCGGATCCCAAGGTGAGAATCCGAGCAATTAAGAGGGCTCTCCAATATGGCGCAAAAGGAGCGGATCTTGTCATCCAAGCCCTGCGAAATGATCACAACTGGGAAGTGCAGTTTGCGGCTTGGGAGACGCTGCTGGAATCGAAGGATCCGCAGCAGGTGCAGGTGGCAAAGTCCCATCGACTTCCCCTCCGACAGGTTGGAGATGTCCGAGCAAGGTATAAAGCGGGAGAGCGGGATTTCCGCTGGGCCGACCTGAGCTGGGCCTACCTGAGCGGGGCCGACCTGAGCGGGGCCGACCTGAGCCAGGCCAACCTGAGCTGGGCCTACCTGAGCGGGGCCTACCTGAGCTGGGCCTACCTGAGCGGGGCCTACCTGAGCGGGGCCAACCTGAGCGGGGCCAACCTGAGCAGGGCTGACCTGAGGGGAGCCAACTTGAGGGGAGCAAAGCTGGGTGGCACGAACCTAAAGGGGGCAAACCTATGGGGCGCAAAACTAAGTCCCGGCTGGGATCAATTCGCCGACTTGAAAGGGGCCATCCTCCCCGACGGAGCCATCCATCCCTAGCCTGATCCCTTGGCTACACTACCTACAGCCGCTCTCAGTGGATCCATGAGTCCCTCAGATCTCGCCTTTGCCAGCAATCACCAAGACATCCTCACACTGCTGGACTTAGTGGTTCGCGCCCGCTACCCTTTGATCTACCTGGTTACTCCCGAAGAAGCCCCGGCAGAGGAGCTCCTGCAAGTTCTAGCCGATTCCCTCAAGCCCAAGCGCAAACTCCTAATCTGGGATATCGTCTCCGGCTGGTCAGATAACGGCCAAAACAAAGGCCAATTGATGCCTGCTCTGGGCCGCATCGGCGCCATCAAAGAGGACGAGGCGGTTATTTGTGTTCTCAAAGACCTAAACCCCACCCTGAGAAATCCGGAACGCTCGGACAATTACCCCGTCATCCGCTACCTGAAAACCCTGGCCAGAGAGAGCCGCCACAGCCGCAAGTCCATCATCCTCTTGGGCCAAGAAGCCGTTGTCCCTGCCGAGCTGCGCGAGGAAATTGTGGTCTATGATTTTCCCCTGCCCAGCATCGCCGAAATTGAGCGGATCATTACCCGCGCGATCCCTGCCCGTCAACTGGAGCTAAGCGGCCCGGCGCGGGAACAACTGGTTCGAGCCTGCCAAGGACTGACCCGGCAGCGCATTGAGCGGATCCTGGCCCGCGCCCTAGCCGCCAAGGGCAAGGTCAGCGAGGGCGATATTGACCTTGTTCTGGAAGAGAAAAAACAATACATCCGCCAGACGGAAATCCTGGAGTTTTACAACCCCTCCGAGACCTTGCAAAATGTCGGCGGCCTGGAAAACCTCAAAGCCTGGATTCGGCAGCGCCGCAACAGTTTTAGTGCCCAGGCCCGTGCCTATGGCTTGCCCAGTCCTAAGGGCATTTTGCTGGCCGGGATCCAGGGCACCGGCAAGTCTCTATGTGCCAAAACCATAGCCCGCGAGTGGCGCATGCCCTTGCTCAGGCTGGATGTGGGGCGACTCTTCGGCGGGATCGTCGGCGAAAGCGAAAGCCGCGTGCGCCAGATGATCCAAATTGCCGAAGCCATGGCCCCTTGTGTGTTGTGGATTGATGAGTTGGATAAAGCCTTTGGCGGCGTCAACAGCGAGTTTTCAGGGGATTCGGGCACCAGCAAGCGGGTCTTCGGCAACCTGATCACCTGGATGCAGGAAAAAACCAAACCCGTTTTTATTGTTGCCACCGCCAACAATGTCCGCATCTTGCCGGCCGAGCTGCTGCGCAAAGGCCGGTTTGACGAAATTTTCTTCGTCAATTTGCCCAACCAACGGGAGCGGGAAGAGATTTTTCGAGTCCATGTCCAACGGCTACGGTCCAACCGAGTACGAGACTTCTCCTATACTGAGCTGGCCATGGCTGCAGAAGATTTCAGCGGGGCGGAAATTGAACAGACCATTTACGATGCCATGCACATGGCCTTTAATCAGGATCCACCCCGCGAGTTCACCCAAGAAGATATCCTGACCGCCATTCGCCAAACGGTTCCTCTAGCTGCCATCGCTCGTGACCAAATTCAAAGCTTGAAAGAATGGGCTGCCGAGTCAGGAGCACGTACCGCTTCCCAAGATCAAAAGTTGATTCAGGAGCTACGGACCATCGTCCAGAAGAGAGGGTTAGGCTACATTGAAGTTGATAGTCCCCCATCCTTTTCCTCTCCACCTCCTGCCTAAGCTGTTTTGGTCGGCTCGTTCCGAGTTGTGGCAGCTCCGTGGAAGTAGGCTTGCAAGCATTTTTTCCTGCAAGACGCAGAAAAACTCCGGTTGCCGCTCCGCTTGAATTTGCTGCCTGTGGATTAGCCCCCGTTAAATCCGTCCGGGGAAGCCGCCGATTGATCTGAGCTGCTCAGGTGGCCCCTTGTTGGATTAACTTCCGGCAGCTCCCAGGCAGGGCACTGGGATCGGATCCCGCACGTTAGCGTGCAGGACTGATGGTTTTGCACTTTTCGTATCCTTGACTACAGATTTTTTGGTAGGATTGATCGTGTAGAGGTACTGGTATGTAGAGCAGCCTTATGAGTGCAATCGCTGAAATGAGGGGGACAAGTCTCCTGGCCCGCCATCGCCAAAACATAGCAGCCTCCCTGGCCCGTCGTTTGGAAGCAGCTAGGGCGGCCAACAACACCCGCTTGATGGAGCTGCTGAAACAAGAAGAGCGGCAGCTGGCAGCCGAGTACGGCGGCAGGGATCCCTTCTCTTCAGCGCTCTTCAGAGGACTGCGCCACCTTTGGCAGAGCCTGAAGGCAGTCTTGGCGGCCTGCGATGAACTGCGGGTGCGGCAGTGGGTAGATGGCAGCGGCATGGTCTGGTGGTCTGTCCAAGACCCAATCACGGGAGAGCGCCTGTGTACCCATTCGGAGGGGGAGCTCATGGAGTGGATCGAGAAGCACCAGCGAGAGGATTAGTCTTCGCGGCTAGGACTTGCCTGAGCACCAATAGCCAGTGTTTCCCCTGGCGCTTCGTGCGTGTCCCAGTCTTTCCAGCTTGGGGAGGAAGGGAACAAAAAGTTTCACGGCTAGGCCGGGGCAATGGCCACCTGAGAATCCAAATTGATAGGATTACGAAGACTCATCATCTGCTTTAGGGGCCCTGGGATGGTTTGGCAATTGTTGACTTGGCCGGCCCAAAGTTTGCTTTGGCTAGCAGAGCAGATCCAAGAACGCGCCGAAGCACAGCTGGATAGCAAAGAAAACCTGCAAAAAGAACTTACGGCCCTGCAAATTCAGCTAGATTTGGGAGAAATTGACGAAGAAACCTACGCCCGCCGAGAAGAGGAGATTTTATTGGCTCTGGAAGCCTTAACCCAAGCAGAAGGAGAAGCCGAAGCATAGAGTTCTGCCGGTGGGCCTGGAAGGGATCCCTCAGCATTGCAGGGGGGGCAGAACATGGGAGAATGAGCTTCTGTACACCCCCATCTTTCCTGGGCTGTTTTCAATGACTGGATCCCATGAAACCTTGGTGCTCCGCGACGAGCAAAACCAGCCTCTCAAGTGCGAGATCCTGCGGCAGGTGGTCATCGATGAGCAGACCTATGCTCTGGTGACTCCCGTTGATGCTGTGATCAAAGTGCTGGTTTGGGAAGGGGAAGAAGAACCCAGCCAAGCGGTGAACGGCGATGCCAACATGGAAGGGATCCTGGACGAGCCGGATCCCGAAGAGCTACAGGCTACCCTGCCCACCATCCAGGCTGTCTTGGGGGAGTTGAACCTCACCTTGCAGCAAAATGGCTTCGACATCCTCACGGTTCAGGGGGAATTGCCCCCAGTCGAAGAGGAAGATGTGTTCGAGCTGGGCGAGAGCGAGGAAGATGCCCAGGAGTTTCAACTGCTAGCTACCTTTTTCTACCAAGAGAAGAAATACGGCATCTTTACCCCCCTCGATCCCGTTTTGCTCTACGCCGCTCTGCCTGACGAAGGGGATCCCTACCTGCTCACCCCCGATGAGCCGCCAGAGCTTTTTGATCAGCTCTATGCCCTGCTGCTGGATCTCGATGAGGAATGGGAAGACGGAGATGAGGAAGAAGATGAGGACGAAGATTAGGCGGTCAACCCCTTCTGTTCTGCCGAGTTGGATACTCCTGCCCAGCCAGTCGCCTCGGCGGTGCGGAGCACCATAGGGATAGAGGTGGTGAAACTACCCGGTAAAACTTGCCCAGAGTTTTTCACCAGCCACTCCAGACCCGTCTCAACATCTGTCGGGGGCGTCGGATCTGCGGGCCAAGGGTCAGAATAAGCCAGCCTCAGACCAGCCGCCTGAGCATTGCGTAGCGAAGGAGCAACAGGGATGCAGCCGGTTGATTTAACCACCCTGCGTGCTGTGCTCGCCGATCTAACCCAGGCTAAGACAGGTCGGGATCCAGTGTTGCCTGCCCGCGTGGAATGGATCCAACAGACCGATCTGTGGACGGTGGTCATTGGCTTGCGCACCCTCACTGCCCGCCCCTGCTTGCTGTTGTGCTGGCATCCTCAGGCGGCCCGTCTCCACCTCTGTCAGCCTCCTCCCAAAGAGCCGGATGGCTTTCAATTTAGCCAGTTCCTCCAACGGCACCTGAAGGGTTTGGCTCTGACGGAGCTGGCTCTGCTGGAGGATTGGGAACGGGTGATTGACTTGCGCTTTGCCCCTCGGCCCGGGGATCCCCCTTATCGCCATCTCTACCTGGAGGTGATGGGCAAGCACAGCAATGCCATTTTGGTGGACGAGGCGGGCATGATCTTGGCCAGTGGCCATGGGGTAAGCGAGCGCCAATCGCGAATCCGTCCGGTACAGCCGGGCCTGCCCTACGAGGCTCCTCCGGCCCTAACCGACCCGATCCCGCAGCGATCCGAGCCCTTTTCCTGGTGGCAAGAGCGCGTCGCCCTGATCCCTGGCCCCATCGGCCAACGGCTGTTGCGCTGTTATCGCGGCCTCAGTCGGCACTTGGTGGAAGCGATGTGCCATCAGGCTGGGATCCCGCCGCAAACCTCCACCGATCACCTCTCTGCCCAGGATTGGCAGGCACTGTTTGCCAGGTGGCAAGACTGGTTAACCCGTCTGGAAACAGGCCAGTTTGACCCAGCTCCCACTCCCCAGGGATACACCGTTCTCGGCTGGGCAAGCGGTGCCGTTCCCGTTAGCGGGACGGAGTCCCTGCAACAACCTTCTCGACTCAATCTGCACCAACTTCTGGAAGGCTACTACCAGGCTCAGCTTAACCGCGAACAGTTTGAGCGAGAGCGCCACCGTCTGCTGCAAAGGGTATCCACCCTGCTGAAAAAGCTCTATCAGCGGCGAGAGCAATTTGAGGCAATGCTGGCCGACTCCACCCAAGCGGAAGCCTCCAAGCAGGCTGCCGACTTGTTGATGGCCCACCTCCACCTCTGGCGGCCAGGGTTGCATCACATCGAGCTGCCGGATTTTGCCAGCGGCCAGACGGTCAAGATCCCTCTCGACCCCGAAAAAAATGCCATTCTCAATGCCCAAGCCTACTACCGCAAGCACCGCAAACAAAAACGGGCCCAGGATGCCCTCCGACCTTTACAAGAGGCGCTCGGCCAAGAGATCCTCTACCTCGAGCAGGTGGAAGCGTCTCTACAGCAGCTGGAAACCTATCGGGATCCCCAAGACTTGACCACCCTCAAGGAAATTGAGACCGAGCTGATTGAACAGCGCTACTTGGAGAGTCCCACTCGCAACAGCGGGACAGAGTCTCTGCGGGCGAGCTCAAAACATGCCTCACCGGCAACCTTCAACCCCCACCGCTTTACCAGCCCCAGTGGCTTCTCCATTTGGGTGGGGCGCAACAACCTGCAAAATGATCAGCTCACCTTTCGCGTGGCTCAGGAACACGATTGGTGGTTTCATGCCCAAGAGATCCCCGGCAGTCATGTGCTGCTGCGCTTGCCCCCCGGGGCTGTAGCAGAAAGCGAAGATCTGCAGGCGGCTGCTGATTTGGCGGCCCATTTCAGCCGCGGTCGCCTCAGCGAACAGGTGCCGGTAGTCTACACTCGCCCGAAACTGGTGTTCAAACCCAAGGGATCCCCGCCCGGCATGGTCGTTTACAAACAGGAGCAGGTGCTTTGGGGGCGGCCCAGCCATGCGCAGCTGCTCATTGCGTCAGCCCTTGGGCCACACTGACGCAACTGGTCACTTCGTTTCTGGCCAAGTGGGCAGGTTCGAGGCATTCAAGGGAGAACTTCGAGGGAGTAAGCGGCGCTGCGGCCATAGCGGCTGGGGTCGTACATTTCTTCTGCCAAAGCAGGAGCCACCTGGAATTGGCCGGGGATCTCCGGACGGAAGAGATAGACAAACTCATGGCGACCCTGCTTGAGCTCGGTGCTGAAAAAGGCCACGCGGTCATCCCGATTCTCTTGGCGGGTCCAAAACCAGTCCCACCAGTAGTCTGGGGCCAAGCCGGTGAACTCTCGCGGATCCTGGGAGGTGATCTCGGCGCCGCTGGGCAGGGGATCCTCGACCACCACGTAGTGGCTGTCCCGCTCGGCTTCCACCGTCAACCGGGCCAGGAGGATTTCTCCGGCCCTTACTGTGTCGCCAGGGCGCAGCGGCTGCTCTCGGTAGCGGATCTTCCCGTTGGGTTGGGGCTGGGGCTGTAGGCGGAAGTAGCTGCGGCTCACCGCAAAGCCTTGGGCTTGAGAGGGCAGAGGGTTGGGGACGAAGGCTTCTCCCCTCAAGCTGTAGTAAAGGGGGCCGGGGCCGGACTTTTCCAGGCGCAGGCTGCTCAGGTTCCCCACTTCTGCGTCAGCCCAATCCAGCCCATAGCGGGGATCCCCAGCGCCGGCCTGCCAGCGACCGAGAAGGGATCCGGTTGTCCCATCCAACACCCGCACCTCGCCGGGGCCGGGAAGCTGCTGCTGCTGGGCTTGGTAGTAGGCGGACAGGCCGAGGAGAGCATCGGCGGTGGCTTTGGTGGTGCGCCAGCGGTTGTTTTGCCGCTGTTGGAGAAGGGCCTCGGCAATCTGGGCAGCCCGGTCATCCTGCAAGCGAACGGCCAATTGCAAAAGCGGGCCGGCCACCTCCATGTCGTCGTAGGTGGAGCGCTCGTGGGTTGCCAAGGAAGAGGCAGCCGGGATAAACCAGCGCCCTTGGGGATCCTGTTGCCGCCGCTCCAGAACCTCATCCAGGGCTGCCTGGGCAAGATCCCTCTGGCCCAGTTGCAGGGCAGCCAGGCCATGGTAGGCCAGGCCAAAGGTGGAGAGCCGCTCCGGCGGCGGCAGGTCGGCAGTCACCAAGGCGGGATCCCAGAGGGCCAGGCTGTAGGCGACAAAAGCCTGCAGATCGGGGGAGAGGGCTTGGGGCTGGGCCAGTTGAGCGGCCAGATAGTCCAAGGCCTGCCGCACCTGCCAATCTTTGAGGGCATAGCCGGCGGCTTGGGCAAGATGATATCCCTGCAGGATGTATCCGGTCAGATAGGGGTTGCTCCGGTCATGGGCCCACCAGCCCCAGCCCCCATCGTAGTTCTGGGATCCCTCCAGTCGCTGCAAGCCGGATCGAAGCACTCGAGGCAGCCGCTCCAGGGTTTGCGGTCGCGTCGGCGTTGCGGAGCAACAGCGCAGGTTCAAGCCCAACTGCTCGCTGACTTGGGCGACGGCTAGGGCGGGCAAGAAGCGACTCAGGGTTTGCTCGGTGCAGCCGTAGGGGAACTTCACCAGGTAATCCAGCGGCCCCAGCAGGGTTGCTGCCGGGCTAGCGGCCAGTTCCAGGTGAAGCTGCCGGGATCCCGGCACCCAGGTGGCGGGCCAATCCAGCGGCAACTCCAGACTGCCAGACTCCCCTTCACGCAAGCCAGACGGGGTTCCCAGTTGGCCCACTTGGGAGAAGCGATGCGCCGCCCCAAAGGGCTGGATGGGGATCCGCAGTTGCAACGCATCTTTCAGCCCATTCCCTTCCGCCCAGACCCGCAGAGAGGTATCTCCGGCCCCCAGAACCTGGAGAGGCCATTCCACCCGCCCCGCTCCTTGGGCCGGCACGGTGAGGCGTTGTCGTTCCGGGCCTTGCAATTTCAAGATCCCACCGGCAGGAACAGGAACTTCCAGCCGCACCTCCACCGCTTGGGCTTGACCCGTGCGGTTTTGCACAATGGCCGCCAAGGTGAGCTGATCCCCCACCCGGAAAAAGCGGGGAGCGGCCAAGCGCACCACCAGGTCTTTGCTGACTGAGACCGTGGCAAGAGCGGATCCCACCTGGGTGTCGGCAGTGGCAGCGCGGGCGGTCAAGCGCCAGGTGGTCAGGTTGTCGGGCCAGCGCACCTGCACCTGAGCCAGGCCATCGGCATCGGTGACCAGATCCGGAAACCAGGCGGCGGTATCGCGAAAGTCTTCCCGCACTTGGCCGGCCAGCTTGTCGGCACCGCCGGGATATTGCTGAGGGAAAGAGGTAGTGGTAGTAACTTGGTTGTACTGGCGCCCATAGAAGAAGCGGCGAATATCCGGGGTGAAGTCGGGTCGCAATAGGTAGAGGGCATTGTCCACAATCCCTAGGCCCACCTCGGCGCTCACCGGCTGCCCTTGGGCATCGCGGGTGCGGATTTGGATTTGGGCGGTCTCGCCCGGTCGATAGGTGGGTTTATCGGTTTGCAGCTCCACCTGCAAAAAGCGATCCAAGGGGGAGACCCGCAGCAGGGCCTCGCTTCGGTACAGCCGCCGCTCTGGGCCGATGGCAGTGGCAGTGACGTAGAGATTGGGACGATAGTCGCCGCGGATGGGCAGCCGCAGCGTGGCCGTATGCCCCTGGAGACGCAGCACCTGCACCTGGTGCAGCCGGGATCCCTCAATGCCCACCAGCACCGCCACATCCGGCAGCGGCGAGACTATCAGGATCTGGGCCTCTTCCCCCACCTGGTAGATCTGCCGATCCGCCACCACTTCCAGGCTGGGCAGGGATCCCCAACTTTGTAGGGGGCTGCCCGGCTCCACCACCCAGAGATAGTCCACCTCCTGCACCCGTTCGCGCCAGCGGTGCGGAGCACTTTGACGGCGGGGATTCCATGCCGTCAACCGCACCCGGTAGTCTCCCGGCTCCAGGTCGGCGGGCAGGTGGAGGTCGAGGCTGCCTTCCCCGTTGACAATCTGAAAAGGCTGCCGCAGCAGGGTACCTTGCCGTTGGTAGGTGTTGCTCTTGGGATCCCAGCGCCAGCGCTCCAGGCTCAGCTCTCCGGTGGCGCTGACGGGGCGGCCATCGTAATCGCGGGCTTGCAGCCGGTAGGTGAGGGTATCCCCCGGAGCGGGCAGGTGGCGGTTCACTTCCGCAAACAGAGCAAATTCGCCAGCCGTGACCCAGGCCCGCGCCGATCCTGTTACCGTCCGGCGGCTGATATCGGTCACCTCCACCTCGATGCGCAACTGCTGCACCTCTTGGGGGCCCCAGTAGCTGTCTTCTTCCCAGTTGAGATCCTGCAGCAGGCGATCCAGGCGAAACTCCGCCCGCCCTTGGGCATCCGTCACCCCTTCCCCTTCCGCCACCAACTGGCCGTAGCCGCCGTAGTAGCCCTGCTCCTCTCCCAGGTCGTCGGCGAAATAGTCTTCCTCGGCAGAACGGGGCAACAGCCCATAGCGCAGGCTCCAGTCGGGGCTGCTGTAAACTCGGTAGCGGAGCTGGGCAGCGGCCACCGGCGCGCCGAAAAGATACTCGGCCTCCACCTGCACCTTCAGGGATCCCCCCCGCACCAGCCAAGGTCGGTCGGGCACCACCGCCACCTCAAACTCCGGCTTGCGGTAGGCTTCCACCTGAAAAGAGGTGTATTCGCGGCTGGATCCCTGCGGCCCTGACACCTGCCACTCCAGGCCGTAGCTGCCCAGGGACGCTTCTTCTGGCAGTTGAAACTCCCCATGGACACTGCCAAAAGCATTGGTGGCCAGGGTTTGTTCGCTCAACACATCCCCGTTGGGGGCCGTAAGGGTCAGTTGCACTGCTTGTCCTGGGGGGGGCGGCGTGAGGCGGGTTTGCTCTCGCACCAGGGCGCGGAAATAGACGGTTTGGCCAGGGCGGTAGAGGGGACGATCGGTGTAGGCGTAGATCCGGTGAGGCTGGTTCCAGCCATAGGCATAGCTGCGGGACAAAGCCTGCAGGGTGTTGTCGGCACTGCGGCCATAGACCACCAGGGAAGAACCCTCTCTCGCCGGCAGGCCAAAGCGGGCCAGCCCCTCTGCATCGGTGGTGGCCGTCAGGGGATCCCCCCACTCCCCGAAAACTTGGATCTGGATCCCGGCCAGGGGACGCAGCTCCCGCAGGTGCACCGCCTGCACCACCAACTGGCTGGCATCCTGCTTCTGGATGAGGCCGAGATCGCTCACCAAAAACCAATGGTCGAAACGGGGCAAGGGTGCAGCCGCATTCAGCGGCTCCCGGCCCTCCGCCTCCACCCAGTAGGCCCCCGGCGGCAGGATCCCCAGCTCCAAGGTTTGGGCTGTCCACCCCTCTCCCGCTCGTCGTGGCACCGGCTGCTGCCAACTGCGCACAAGCTCCCGCCGCAGGGTGGGATACAGAGCCGGATTCAGGGAGCCATAGCCAGCATCCGCCAAATCCCGCAAGAGAGGGGAGCCCTGCAGATCCGCCAGGGAAAAGCGATAGAGGCTGAGCTGCACCGAGCCCAGGCTGGTGGCCCGCCACTGCAGCCGCGCCGGTTCTGCGGTCGTGAACACCTGGCTGGTGCTGTAGAGATGGAGACCGGGGGGGACAAGCTGAGGGCGCAAGGTGGGGATCCGAACCGTTGCCCCCTCCCGCACCAGAACGGATCCCTCGCTGCCCACCGTTTCCAGGCCGCTCCCCTGCACCGTCACCTGGTATTCCCCAACAGGCAATCGATCCAAGCGATATTCGCCATCTGCGGTCAAGCTGGAGCTGCGAGTGGCCGGGCCGGCGGCGATCACCCGGACGCTCTCCAGAGCTACCCCTGCCGGTAGCTCCACCCGTCCCACCAGGGATCCCGTCGGCTGTTCGGAAAGCAAAACTGCCAGCCCCACCCCCAACAACAGCACCAGGGCCGCTAACCATCGCCTCAGCATGGGATCCCTTTCCTTTGTTGCTCCTACCCTGTGCCCTGGCCGCCCTGGGGGTTCAAGGGTCAGCCCAATCCACTACTTCACCAACTCGAACACGTTGAACATGGGCAGGTACATGGCCACGATAATGCAGCCCACCATACCGCCCAGGATCACGATCATCAACGGCTCCAGCAGGCTGGTGAGGGCGCGTACCGCCTCCTCCACCTCCAGCTCGTAGAAATCCGCCGTCTTCATCAGCATCGCGTCCAGCTCCCCTGTCTCTTCCCCCACGCTGATCATCTGAATGGCCATGACTGGGAAGACCTTGGCCTTGTCCAGAGCAGGGGCAATCTGCCCTCCCTCTGAGATGGATTGGCGGGCGGCGTCAATGGCGTTGGCCACCACCTGGTTGCCGGAGGTGTCGCGCACAATTTCCAAGGAAGTCAGCACCGGCACCCCGGAGCGGGTGAGAGCGCCAAAGGTGCGGCAGAAGCGAGCCACCGCCGACTTCTGGATCAGATCCCCGAAGATAGGGAGCTTGAGGGCCAGCGCGTCGATGGTCTCCTTGCCGGCAGGGGTGCGGTAAAAGCGCCGGAAAGCAAAATAGACGGCCCCTAGAAAGCCCACCAGCCCCAAGCTGTACTGGGGCGTGCGCAGGAACTTGCTGATGTTGATGAAAAACTGGGTAAAGGCGGGCAGCTCCCCACCCAAGTCGTTGTAGATGCTCTCAAACGTGGGCAAGATGAACAGCACCATGCCCAAGAAAATCAAGACAGCCAAGATCGTCACCACCACCGGGTAGGTCATGGCTGACTTGATCTGCTTCTGCAGGCGATCCATGTCCTCCAGCAGCTTGGCCAGGCGGTTGAGCACTTCGTCCAGCACGCCGCCCACCTCCCCCGCCTGCACCATGCTGCAGTAGAGGCCGTCGAAGGCGTCGGGATAAGGGCGGATGGAGTCGGAGAGGTTTTTCCCCGCCTCCACCTCCGCTCGGATAGCCCGCAGGTACTTTTTGAGTTTGGGGTTGCCGGTTTGCTCCTCCATGATGGTGAGAGAGCGCACCATCGACACGCCGGCGTTGATCAAGGCAGCAAATTGCCGGGAGAACACTGCCTTGTCGCGAATGTCGATGGATCCCAGCATTGAGAAATCGAAAGACGTATCCAAGGAAAAGAAGGGTTTCTCCTCCTGAATGTCTTCCTGTTTGGCAAAAATCCCGTCTCGGCGCAGCCGTGCACGAACTTCGGTCAAGCTGTTGGCCACCACCGTCAGGCGTACCGGCTGACCGGCCTTTAACCCCCGAACCTTGTAGCGCGGCATGGCTGTACCCCCGGCTAGATCGCTCTAAATAACGAAATGGCTTTAAATGTTTCGCAGGTGCAAAAGAGAAGTCAGCCCAAACCTTGGGCAGATCAACAATCTCTCAGCTAGAGCTTAGCCACAAATCAAGTCAGCGGCTAGAGATCGGCAATGAACCCTCACCCGGGGATCCCAGCACTGCCTGGTGGCAACGAGGTTTAGCGACGGGCGGCAACTGCTGCTGGCCGCTGTTGCTGGGCAGCCGCGGCTGGCGAGGGCCCGGTAACGTTGCCCAAAAGCCGTTGCAACTCCTCGGGGCGAGAGGTCTTAGACATGGCCGTATCGAAGTCGATCTTGCCCTGTAGGTAAAGGTTAGCCAGATCTTGCTCCAGCGTTTTCATGCCCTGCTTGCCCCCCGTCTGGATAGCCGAGTAGATCTGGGCAGTTTTGCCCTCCCGAATCAGGTTGGCAATGGCCGGCGTCACCACCATGATTTCCTGCACCAGCACCCGTCCAGGCTCTCCTGGCTTGGGATTGAGGCGGCGGGCCAGAGTTTGGGAGAAGACGGCCTTGAGGGAGTTGGAGAGCTGCACGCGAATCTGCTGCTGCTGCTCGGGCGGAAACACATCCACCAAGCGATCCACCGTCTGGGCGGCAGAACTGGTGTGTACCGTGGCAAAGCAGAGGTGGCCCGTCTCGGCGGCGGTAATGGCCAACTGGATGGTCTCCAGATCCCGCATCTCCCCGATCAGGATCACATCCGGATCCTCCCGCATCGCTGCCCGCAGGGCATTGGCAAAACTCTTGGTGTCTTCCCCCAGTTGCCGCTGGTGGATGATGCTGCGAATGGGGGTGTAGATGTACTCAATGGGATCCTCGATGGTGAGGATGTGCTCGGCCCGTTCGCGGTTGATCATGTCGATCATGGAAGCCAGCGTAGTCGATTTGCCAGATCCCGTTGGGCCGGTTACCAGCACCAAGCCCCGCGGCAGGCGAGCTGCTTCCTTACACACATCCGGCAGGCCCAGCTTGTCGATGTTGGGGATCTCAGAAGCCAGGGCCCGCATGGCGCAAGCATAGGTGCCGCGATCGCGGTAGACGTTCACGCGGAAGCGCCCGATCCCCCGCACCCCATAGGAGCAGTCCAATTCCCAGTTTTGCTCCAGCTGCTTGCGCTGGTTGTTGTTCAGCATGCTGAAGATCAACCGCTGCACCTCCTCTGCCGAGAGAGGCTCATGCTCTGTCGGCTCAAGGTGACCATTGATGCGGAAGTAGGGGGGCAAACCCGCCGAGATATGAATGTCGGAACCGCCCTTTTGGACGATTGCTTCCATGAGGTCTTCGATCATCAGTTGGGGCATAGGGTTGGGTTCTCCAAAGGCGAGTAGAACTGTCTATCAAAAGAGCCGCCGGCCAAAGCCATGTGAGAAAGGCAACTGTATAGGACTGTTATAGTCGGCACCCCAACATCGTCAAGTGCCAAGCCGACTTCCTAAAACTTCGGGGTCAGGCAATAGGGGCAGTCCATCCAGTCCACATGCAAGGCCGCGCCACAGTTGCGGCAGGTGCTGAGAGCCTTGGCACGGGCCTTCAGCTCGCTTTCCAGACCCTTGTCGGTGAGGGTCACCCGATCCACCTCCTCCAGCGTGGTGAGGCCCTGCTTCACCAGCATCAAACTGTAGGCCAGCAGGGTTTTCATGCCACTTTCCACCGCCGCTTCTTTGATCACCTCCGTGGGGGCCTCTTTGTTGATCAAGTCCGCAAGGCGGTCGTTCATGCGCATGAACTCGTACACCCCTACCCGACCTTTGTAGCCCACGCCCCCACACTTCTCGCAGATGGGCTTGCCGGTGGCCTTGCGCTGCTCCACTTCTTTGGGGGAGAGCTTGTTGGCTTTGTAGAAGGTGAGCTGCTCGCCGTCGCCACTGAGGGTAAGGCCATAGCGGGCCAGCTCCTCCGGCGTGGGGTGGTAGGGGATCCGACATTCGGTACACACCCGGCGCATCAAGCGCTGGGCCAACACCCCCAGCAACGAGCTGGAGATCATAAATGGCTCGATCCCCATCTCCGTCAGACGGGCAATGGCGCCAGGGGCATCGTTGGTGTGCAGCGTGGTCAACACCAAGTGGCCCGTGAGGGAGGCTTCGATGGCGGTTTTGGCCGTCTCGTGGTCGCGGGTTTCCCCCACCAGGATGACATCCGGGTCTTGCCGCAAGAAGGCCCGCAGGATCATGGCAAAGTCCATGCCCTTTTCTCGGATCACCTGCACCTGAGTGATCCCCGGCAGCGAGTATTCAATGGGATCCTCGGCGGTGCTGATGTTGATGCCCGGGTCGTTCACCTCCGCCAGGGCCGAGTAGAGGGTGGTGGTTTTCCCGGATCCCGTTGGCCCGGTCACCAAGATTAGGCCAAAGGGTCGCTTGACAATCTCCTTGAAGCTTTCCAAGGTCTCTGGGTCGGTGATCAGCTTGTCCAGCCCCAGTTGGGTGGCGGAGTTGTCCAGGATCCGCAGCACGATCTTCTCCCCATAGCGGGAGGGCAGGGTGCTGACCCGAAAGTCCACCTTGCGCCCCTTGAAGACCCGCCGAATCCGCCCATCCTGGGGCATGCGCCGCTCGGCAATGTTCAAATTGGACATGATTTTGAAGCGAGCGGTAAGGGCAGGGACGATCTTCTTGGGAAAGTTTTCAAAAGCCTGCCGCAACACCCCATCTTTGCGGAAGCGGATGCGCAGGTATTCTTCTTGTGGCTCGATGTGGATGTCAGACGCTCCTTCCTGCAGGGCTTTGACCAGGATCTGGTTGGCCAGTTTAATAATCGGGGCATCATCTGCCGATTTGAGCTGCTGCTCCAGGGATCCCTCGCCGACCTCATCGGCAGTCACATCCTCGATGCTGTCCAGATCGATTTCGGCAGTGTTGACCACCACCTCTTCTTCCTGTTGGGCAGCAGCCGCGTCGTTGATCCCCTTGATGGCCAGCAGCTCCGCCTGCGCATCCATGTAGCGGTTGATCAGGGTCTCGAAATCCCGCTGGGTGAAGACCCGCCGCTGCAGCTTCAGCCCCTGGATGCGGAAGCGCCGTTGAATGTCGTCCAGTGCCTGCAGGTTGTCTGGCTTGACCATCGCCACCGTCACCTGATTGTCTCGACGGCGAATGGGCAAGAACTTGTAGCGGTTGCAGATGTCGAGGGGCAAGATCGAGTCGATCAGCCCAATCATCTCGGAGATCTCCACCGGCTCCAGGTCGACATCCAGGGAGGGGATCCCGTAGATGATTTTCAGTTCAAAGAGCTGCTGCCGTTTGTAAGCCCGCTCCAGGTCAGGGGTGATCTCTTTGCCCACGATATCCTTGACCACCAGAGCCAGGGCCTTGCTGTTGCCCTCTCGATCCGCTTTGAGGGCGTTTTGGATGTCCTGGATCTGCTTATCGTCGGCAAAGCCCAGCTCCTTTAACTTGCGGCCAAAGGGGGTAATGCTGACGTTGGCGATGGCCAGAGCTTTGCTGGCAGCGCCGGCGCGGCGCGAGGTAAAGGGAGGGGAAGGAAGATCGCTCATGCTGGCGGGTCACCCACAATGCCTCTATTTCACTGCACTTGGCTGCTAAGGGTCAACGGTAAAGATACATAAGTCTGGACTTCCCAGAGGCCGCCAACCCTGGGCTTACTATGCCCCAACTCGGCTCAAATCTCGCATTCCTATCCACCTCACCCCCTAAGTCTCGCAGACCAGCGCTTGCGACCGCTGGGTTAGGTAAAGGTTTTCGCTGTAATCGACAGGGCAGTCGATGAGGGTGGGCACCGGCTGCTCGAGGGCCTGCTTCAGGATGGGGATCAGGTCGGCAGCCTTTTCGACGCGGTAGCCCTTGAGGCCCATGCTCTCCGCCAGCTTGACGAAGTCTGGATTGCCGAACTTGACGAAAGCAGCCTCGTTGTATTGATTGTGTTGCTTCCACTCGATCAGCCCATAGCCGCCATCGTTGAAGATGAGAGTTACAAAGGGGGTGCCCACCCTGAGGGCAGTTTCCAGCTCTTGGCAGTTCATCATGAACCCCCCATCTCCGGTTACGGCCACAACGCGCCGGTCAGGATGCACCAGTTTGGCGGCCAAGGCCCCCGGAATGGCGATGCCCATGGCGGCAAAGCCGTTGGAGATGAGACAGGTGTTGGGTTTGTCACAGTGGTAGAGGCGGGCCATCCACATCTTGTGGGCGCCGACATCGGAGATGACGATGTCTTCCGGTTGCAGGACTTGGCGCAGGTCGTAGATCAGCTTTTGGGGCTTGATCGGGTAGCTCTGATCCTGGGCATAGCAGGTGTACTCGCGGACGATGTTCTGCCGCAGGCTGATGCCATAGGGATCCGGCTTGCCCGTGCGATCGCAGCGGCGCAGGATCTCCATCAGGGAGTCGGAAATGTCTCCCACCACCTCCACTTGCGGAATGTAGCTGCTGTCGATTTCTGCGGGCAGGGCAGCGATGTGAACGATGGGGATGGTGCCGTCGGGGTTCCATTTCTTGGGAGAGTACTCGATGAGGTCGTAGCCGATGGCGATCAACAGATCGGTTCGGTCGAAGCCACAACTGATCAGATCCCGCTGCTGTAGGCCAACGGCCCACAAGGACAAGGGGTGGGTGTAGGGGATCACTCCTTTGCCCATGAAGGTGTTGACCACGGGGATGTTCAAGCGGGTGGCAAATTCCGTGAGGGCGCTGCTGGCTTGGGCGCGAATGGCCCCATTGCCGGCCAAAATCAAGGGGTTGCGGGCGCGGGAGATCAGGGACGCCGCTTCGTTCAGGCTTTGATAGGAGGCGTAGGTTTTGTCCAGGCGATCTCTCCTCAAGGGAGTGCCGCTGGCTTCCATGGCGGCGATGTTTTCCGGCAAGTCGATGTGGACGGCCCCGGGCTTCTCGGTTTGGGCCAATTTGAAAGCCTTGCGCACGATCTCCGGGGTGATGCTGGGGCGCACGATCTGGGCATTCCACTTGGTGACGGGGGCAAACATGGCCACCAAATCCAGGTATTGATGGGATTCGATGTGCATGCGGTCGGTGCCGACTTGGCCGGTAATAGCCACCAGGGGCGCTCCATCCAGGTTGGCATCGGCAACTCCGGTCATCAGGTTGGTGGCGCCCGGCCCCAAGGTGGAGAGACACACCCCCGCTCTGCCCGTCAGCCGGCCATAGACATCGGCCATGAAGGCGGCCCCCTGTTCGTGGCGGGTGGTGATAAAGCGAATTGAGGAGCGGCGCAGGGCTTGCAGGACTTCCAGGTTTTCTTCGCCAGGAACGCCGAAGATGTACTGCACCCCCTCATTTTCCAGGCAGCGAACCAGCAGTTCGGCGGTATTCATGGTGGCAAGGGTATGGAGAACGGTGGATCTGGATCCCACCATAGACGGCGGACGGGGCAAGGGATAACTTGTTTTCTGGGCTTGGGGACGGGGGCAGGCTGGGCTGGGAACCAAGCTAAGCTCAAAGGGGCGGCCCAGGCCCAATTGCCCCTCCAAGCTTCCTCTTCTGGAGATGCCCATGCGGCTCTACGTCGAACCTTTCACCGTTCACAAGCGCTACGCCTTGACCATCAGCCGAGGTACCCACAGCGATACAACCTTGGCTTGGGTGCGAATTGAGGAGGAGGGAGTTGAAGGGTGGGGAGAGGCTTGCCCTTTTTCGGTGAGCGACGACTACCACCAGTCTCTGGACGACATCCTGATGGGCTTGGACGTGGCCAAAGGGATCCTGCGCCGCCATTCCCCCTGGGAGCGACAGCCAATCGAGGCAGAACTGCTGCGGGCCGGGATCCCTTCGGCAGCGCGGGCAGCGGTGGATATGGCCCTGCACGATTGGATGGGCAAACGGCTGGGGAGGCCCCTGTGGCAGTTGTGGGGGCTGGATCGCTCCCGCATTCCGCCCACGACGATGACGATCGGCATCTCCACCCCGCAGGCGGCCCGCCAGCGCGCCTTGGCCTGGATGGAACAGACCCAAGCGCGGGCCTTTAAGATCAAGCTGGGCAGCGGCTCGGGGCTGATGGCGGATCAGAACATGCTGATTGCTGTACAAGAGGTGATCCCGCTGGGATCCCTGATTACGGTAGATGCCAACGGCGCTTGGACGGTGGAACAAACCCTGAGCATGAGCAACTGGCTGGCGGGGCAAGGGGTGAGCTACCTGGAGCAGCCTTTGGAGAGGGGGCAGGAAGCAAAGCTGATCACCCTCTGGCACGAGTCGAAGCTGCCCATTTTTGTGGATGAGAGCTGTATGGACAGCCGCGATATCCCCCCTCTGGTGGATCGCGTCCACGGGATCAACATTAAGCTGATGAAGTGCGGAGGCCTCAGCGAAGCCTGGCGCATGATCCACACCGCCAAAGCCCACGGCCTACAGGTGATGTTGGGCTGCTACAGCAACACAGCTCTGGGGAATACGGCGGCGGCCCACTTGGCTCCCCTGGTGGATTACCTGGACTTGGATAGCCACCTCAACCTCATCGACGATCCCTTTGCCGGGGCCATCCTGCAGGACGGCTGCCTGCTCCCCACCGACCGACCGGGTTTGGGGGTAGAGCTGAGGGAGGAATGATGGGAAAGCCAGGATCCCTGTCCAGCGAAAGTCGCGTGGCCATCCTGCTCCACGGGGGATTGCTGGGGGAGCATGGGAAAACGGGGCTGGGGCTGCTGCGCTACGGCTCCTTCCCGGTGGTGGCGGTGATCGACCGGGAGCAGGCGGGGGGATCCCTGGCCCATCTGACCGGAATTGCCAAAGACATTCCCATCGTGGCCTCGGTGGAGGAGGCGCTGGCCCACCGGCCTGAAGTTCTGGTGATTGGGATCGCCCCTTCAGGGGGGCAGTTGCCGCCAGCCTGGCGGGAGGAGTTGGGCCTGGCCCTGCGAGCTGGCCTGTCTCTGGTGAATGGGCTGCACACGCCTTTGGCCGAGGATCCCCAGTTTCGGCAGTGGTTGCAGCCGGGGGCCTGGATCTGGGATATTCGCCGCGAGCCCCCCAACCTGTCGGTGGGGAAAGCCCTGGCCCGCACCCTGCCCTGTAAACGGGTGTTGACGGTGGGCACCGACATGAGCGTGGGCAAAATGTCCACCAGCCTAGAGCTGCACCGGGCCAGCCTGAGTCGGGGCCTGCGCTCCCGCTTTTTGGCCACCGGGCAAACCGGGATCCTGATCGGCGGCGAGGGGATCCCTTTGGATGCGGTGCGAGTGGACTATGCCAGTGGGGCGGTGGAGCAACTGATCATGCGCTATGGCTCTGACCACGACATTCTGCATCTGGAAGGCCAGGGATCCCTGCTCAACCCCGCCTCTACGGCCACCTTGCCCCTGTTGCGTGGATCCCAGCCCACCCACCTTATCCTGGTACACCGCGCCGGCCAGACCCACATCAAGGGGATAGACTACGTGCCCATCCCGCCCTTACCCAAGGTGATTGAGCTGTATGAACAGGTGGCGGCAGCTGCCGGGGCTTTTGCCCCCGCGCCCGTGGTGGGGATTGCCCTCAATACCTTCGGCTGGGAGGAAGAAGCGGCCCTGGAGCAGATCCGCCGGGTGGAGGCTGAGACCGGACGGCCCTGTACAGATGTGGTGCGCTTTGGGGCAGATCCCTTGTTGGAGGCAATTCTGGCGGCAGGATAACTCAGTTTGCAGACAGCGGATCCACTCCCATTGTCCATCTGGGAAAAACTCATCATCTTCAACAGGTGAGCGATTCAGATGGTTCCCGGTGCCGTTGTCTTCTCTGAGATGCGATCTCCTCAGCCAGGTATTCTCGATCCAAGTCGCTCCCATTGGCCGGGGGCCAGGAACTGGGCTTGCTCCGTGTTCAGAGAAGAGGCCTTCAATCTTCGGAAAGTAAGCCGATGGGTACACCTGCACAGCCAAGATGGGATCCTAGATTCACAGTCTTCCCCAGAACTCCAGATGACAACTCCCCCCGAAAAGCCTGATCCCAAAATGAAATCGGGATCCCTGCCCTCTGCCCTGCGATCCGGGCTGAACATTGCCCTGTTCCTATTCTTGGTGGTGCTGGTTTCCTACTTGGGTCTTAACTTCGTGCTGGCCTTGGTGGACAAGCTCAGCTAACTGCTTACTTTGTAAACTGAGCAAACTGATCCCTCAGCATCACCCAGGTGCTGCCGGCCCAGATTTGCCGATAGCCCTTTGTCGCCGACGGCAGGAAAGATACACTGGATTTACAGGACTTAACACCTTCTCTCAGTTGCCCCCCCTGACCGCCATGAGCCCCCTCTTTTGGTTGAGGCTGCCCTCTTTCTCCTGGCCTTCGCCGGGATCCCTTAAGCTTTATTCCAGATCCTACTCTGGATCTCAACCAGGGCCGACCCTAGCCCGCCGGGATCCTTCCTGGAAGCGTTGTCTGCGCTATCTTTATCTGCGCCTGTTGCGGCTGCAATCGTCGCCAAAAGAAATTGCCCGTGGCTTGGCGGTGGGGGTTTTTGCCGGCTGTTTCCCCATCTTCGGCTTTCAAACGTTGGCCGCTCTGGTGTTGGCTGTTCCGTTTCGGGGCAACAAGCTGGCGGCGGCGGCAGGGACCTGGGTGAGTAACCCCTTCACCTATGTGCCCATCTATGCATTCAACTACCAGGTGGGAGAATGGCTACTGGGATCCCGAACTGTCCTTCCCACCACAGAGCTGGTGGCGGCCACCTGGCAAAACTGGATGCAGTGGGGCTTGGAGATGTCGGGCACGCTGTTTGTCGGCTGTGCGTTTGTCGGTTTTTGGGGATCCCTCGTCAGCTATTTTCTGGGGCTGTGGTTGGTGCAGCGGATTCGTCGGCGGCAGAAAATGGCCGGCAGGGGTCTGTGAATGGGCGCAAGGCGATTCAGAATCCCAACCTGAGAACCCAATCCTGGACAGTCTGCAGGTGCAGAGATCCATCCGTTTTCACAGAGCTTTTCACAGATAAGGTCTCATGATGGAAGACATGCGAGCGTTGTTGACAGACCTCAGCCGTCGCTCCCAGCGATGGGGGGAGCAGTTGGGATCCGCTTTGCAGACGGGTATGAACCAGCTCACGCAAGCCCCTCAGCCCATTGTGTTGCTCTCTTCGCGGGAACTGGAGAAAATGCGGCGGGCTTGTCGCCTGGCGGCAGATCTGCTCAAGCACTTGGAGCCGATGGTGCGGCCAGGGGTCACCACTCAAGAGCTCAACGACGAGGCCGAGCGATGGACGCGGGCGCATGGGGCCAGAAGCGCCCCTTTGGGCTACCATGGCTTTCCCAAGTCCATCTGCACCAGCGTCAACCACGTGGTTTGCCACGGCATTCCCAGCCCCAAGCAGATCCTGCGAGAAGGCGACATCATCAACATCGATGTCACCCCGGTTTTGGATGGCTACCACGGCGATACGTCCAAAACCTTCTTTGTCGGACAGCCTTCTGAGCGGGCGCGGCGCTTGGTGGAGGTGACCGAAGAATGTCTGCGGCGGGGCATTGCTGCCGTCAAGCCGGGGGGGAGAGTCGGCGACATTGGCGCTGCCATCCAAGAATATGCCGAGGCCCAGGGCTACAGCGTGGTGCGCGATTTTGTCGGGCATGGGGTGGGACGGCAATTCCACACGGCCCCCCAGATCCCCCACTACGGCGAACGGGGAAAAGGGGAGAAACTCCGCCCCGGCATGGTGTTCACCATCGAGCCGATGATCAACGAGGGCACCTGGGAGGTGAAGGTGCTCTCCGACGGGTGGACGGCGGTCACTTTGGATGGCAAGCTCTCGGCGCAATTTGAACATACGGTCGCCGTTACCGAAACCGGTGTAGAGATCTTGACCCTGCCTTCCCAAAGCCCCTGAGCCGATCATGAACAGCGCCCCCGCTCTCCGCCTGCGCCTCTCCTCCGAGAACCTTCTGCTGCTGCTGGCGGCGGCAGTGGGGTTGGCCACGGGGCTGTTGGTGGTTGGATTTCGCTACTTGATTGGCTGGTGGCGCTATCTGCTGCAGGACACCCTCGTCGATGGCCTCGGCAGGGCTGCAGAACACTATGGCCTGTGGCTGCTGGGATCCTGGACACTGGCTCTGGCGCCGGTGCTGGGGGGCCTGCTGATCGGCGCTTTGGGGGCAGTTGTGCCCTTTCCCAACTTGAGCCTCTCCGGCTTGGTGAGTCCTGCTCGTCCTTTGGCACTTCAGCCCTGGTGGATCCCGCTCAAGCTCTTGGCGGCTGCCATCTCGTTGGGCGCGGGAGCTTCCCTTGGCCCTGAGGCCCCCAGTGTGGAAAGTGGCGCTTTGCTGGGATCCCTGCTGGGGCAAAACCTACGCCTCTCGCGGGAGCGGGTGCAACTGTTGATGGCTGCCGGAGCAGCGGCTGGCCTGGCGGCAGGGTTTAACGCGCCCATTGCCGGGGTGTTTTTGGCGCTGGAGCTGGCTTTGGCCCGCACCTTCACCACTTCTGCTGTCAGTGTGGTGGTGTTGGCGGCGGTGGTCTCCGCCTTGATCGCCCAGGTGGGGTTGGGGGCACAACCCGCTTTTCTTTTGCCCACCATCACCCAGCCGGCCTTCGTCCTGCCGGACTACGAGATCCACAGCTTGCTGGAGGTACCTCTGTATCTCGGCTTGGGCTTTTTGGCCAGCCTGGTTTCTATGGCCTTCAGCTACACCCTGGAGTGGGGCAAGCACCTGTTCAACAGTGGCCCCCTGGCGGCCTGGCCGGCTTGGAGCAAGCCCATTTTGGGGGGCGGGATCCTGGGCTGCGCAGGTTTGGGGATCCCATTGGCGTTGGGGGTGGGCTATGAAACCATTGAGTCGATTCTGCAGGCCGTTCCCTTTTCTCTTGGCCATCTGGGCTTGCTCTTGCTTGGCAAGCTGTTGCTGAGCGCTTTGAGCTTGGGCAGCGGCTTTGTGGGGGGAACCTTCGCCCCGGCTTTGTTCATGGGGGCAGTGCTGGGGGCAGGCTACGGTCAGGTGCTATCCCAAGCTTTGCCCCTGATTGCCTTGTCTCCCCCCGCTGCCTACGCCATGGTGGGCATGGCGGCTGTGTTGGCGGCCAGTGTGCGGGCTCCGCTAACGGCCATCTTGCTGCTGTTTGAGATGACGCGGGACTATCACATTGCGCTGCCGGTGATGGCGGCAGTGGGTTTGAGCATCTGGCTGACGGAGCAGTTGCATTCGCCGGCCATCTACCCTTCCGCCCGTCGTTCTCGCCACGCAACGCTTGACGGAGTCCTTGGGCAGGAGCCTAGAGAGCTGACGGTGCAAGAGGTGATGGTGCCCCCATCTCTTTTGCTTCGGCAAGACACACCGCTGCGAGAAGCTCTGGAGAGTTTGCTGCAGCAAAAGTGCCATAGCGCGTTGGTGGTGGACGGACAGGAGCGGCTGCGGGGCATTCTCACCCTGGAAGATCTGGAGCGGGCCTTGGCCCATAAGGAGGCGGCGGAGTTGGCGGAGCTGACCGTGCAGGAGGTCAGCCAATCCCCAGTTCTCACCACCTTCCCCGATGAGGCGGTGGCAGTGGCAGCCGAGCCGATGTACGAATACGATTTGCGCCAATTGCCGGTGGTTTCGCGGGAAGACCCGGAGCAGATCGTCGGCCTGTTGGATCGAGAGCGGGTGCTGCTCTCCCAAGAGATTCAATCGGTGCGGCAAGCCCTGGAGTTGGAAGTTCCCCCAGCAGAGAGAGACGCCGGCAGGAACGGACAAGAGGGGATCCCCGATGCTTCTACTGCGCCCGCAGAATAGAGCCCTGCTGTCGGGATCAACGCTGCCGCCCAGAGGGGCAGGTGGGACGCAGCGGGCAGCGGCCACATTCGGGCATACGGGCCTTGCAAATGCGCTTGCCCAGCCGGACAAAGTTGACGTGCAGGGAATAGGCTTTGCCTCTGGGGATCTGAGGGGAAAGCTGAGCAAAAGTGTCGTCGGGATGTTTGGCCCGCACCAAGCCCAGACGGTTGGCCACTCGATGCACATGGGTATCCACCGGGCAGAGATCCCGACCCAGGCCGAACAACAACACACAGGTGGCGGTCTTCAGCCCCACCCCTTTCAGGGAGAGCAAAAAATCGAGGGCGCCAGCATCGTCTAGCTCTCTTAGAAAGTCCAGACTCAGGGATCCCTGTCGTTCTTGAATGGCAGCCAGGATCTCCTGAATTCGGACTGCCTTGAGGTGGGCTAAGCCGCCGGGGCGAATCACCTGGGCCAGATCTGCCGGGTCGGCAGCCAAGACCGCTTCCCAAGAGGGAAAGGCGGCTTTGAGGGCGCGGAAGGCACGGCTGCTGTTGGTGTCAGTGGTGTTCTGGGAAAGGATCGTGCCCACCAACTCGTCCAGGAGATCGGGGTGAGGGGAAAGGCCATTGGGAGCCTGCTGAGGGATCCCAAAGCACTGTTCTAGCCGCATCAACAGCGATTCCATCCTGTCGGCGGGCGGGAGTTCCGCCAGCAGGGCAGGGGGCTCCGCTGCTTGAGCGGGCGCAGGCGGGCAGTGGGAAAGACCATCCACTCTCTGCTGGACCACAGCTTAACGGGCAGAACTTTGGCGGATTTCCTGCAACAGACGGGCGATGGCCTTGCTGGCATTGGGGGGAGCTGTGGCTTGCAAGTGGGCGGCCATTTGGGCAACCACCTGCGGCTGAGCCAACCAGGTCAACACCGTTTGCCGCAGCAAGTCCAGATTCTCTTCGGATTCTCGCATGACCACCCCCCCACCGCGCCCCACAAAGGCCAGAGCATTCTGATACTGATGATCCTCAGCGGCAAAGGGATAGGGGATCAAAATGGCTGGGGTGGCGGTGGTCAGCAACTCCGCCAGGCTCATGGCTCCGGCGCGGCTAATGGCAAAGTTGGCCCGCTGCAACAAGGCAGCTACATCTCGACGGAAAGGAAAGGGCCGGTAGCGGGGATGGCTGGGGATCCTGGCTTCCGGATCTTGAGCTTCGCTGTCGCCGGTCAAATGCACAATCCAGGCCCCCGCCTCCAACCAAGCTGGGGCACAGGTGGCCACCATGCGGTTGAGGCCCCGCGCCCCTTGGCTGCCCCCCATGACCACAATGAGGGGATCCCCGTCGGGAATGGGGAGGTCGGCAGGGAAAGGCTGGGGCGTGTAGAACTCGGCCCGCACTGGCGTGCCCACCACTTGGGCGGCCACCCCTGGCAAATGCTCTGCCGTCTCCGCCATGCCCAGCGCCACCACCTGACAAAATCTCCCCAGCCAACGGGTCACTTTGCCCGGGATCCGATTGGACTCGTGCAGCAACACCGGTACCCCCAGCGAGCGGGCGGCCAAAATGGCCGGAGCGGCAATGTACCCGCCGGTGGTCAGAACAACGTCAAACCGTCCCAACTTGAGGAGTTGGCGCACTTGTAGGGTCGCACGGGCCAGTTGGGCCAAGGCCTGCAGCTTGCGGAGAGGGGATCCCTGCCAGCCCGACATGACGACCCGGTGCAAGGGATACCGCTCCCGCACCAGCTTCCCTTCCATCCGATCCGGCACCCCCAGCCATTCGATCTGCCAGTCGGGCAACTGCTCGGCAATAGCCAAAGCCGGAAAAATGTGGCCACCAGTGCCACTGGCAGCAACCAGCAGCCGCGGGCGTGAAGCTGGATCCTTGGCGCGTATATCCACCCGTGTGCCGATTAGGGATCCCTGAGACCTTCAGGAGTTGTTGGAGCTGACATAGCGCAAGAGGGTGCCCCGCTGCCCCAGAATAAACCCTTGCTCGGGGCCAAAAAACTCAATACTGTAGAAGTTGGCGGGGATGTTGCTGAGTTTCTTGGCCTGCTCCCAGGTTTTGCCACCGTCAGGGCTGTGGATCAGGGTAGCGCCACCCCCCACCACCCACAGGTCGTGGTCGTTTTGATAGGCGGCATTGAGGTAGCCAAAGCTGAGGGCCCGCCCCGGACGCAGCGGCGACGACCACTGGCCGGAGGTGAAGTCATCGGTAAAGGCGATCTCCGCCCCTTGGTTCAATTTCCAAGCGCTGCCGTGGGGGCCAAAGCCCATGTTTTGAATGCGGCGGGAGCTTTCCCGCGGGTAGGGCTTCCAGGTGCGACTTTCAGGAGTGTACAGAAAGTAGAAGCTGCCCCGCGACGACACCGCCATATATTCGCCTTCAGGGCCGCGGGCAATGTTTTTGATGGCCCCAATCGGCTCATCCACTTGGGCATGCCAGGTCTGACCGCCATCTTCGGTGCGGTAGATGGCCCCCACATTGGTCACCATTTCGGCGGCGCCAGGGCCCAGAGCCTGGATCAAGAGCGGCTCCCCTGGCAGTTGGTTGTTGAGGCGGATGGAAGTCCAGTCGGATCCCTCGTTTAGGGTGTGGAGGAGGATCTTCGGCTGCCCGGCCACCCAGCCTTCTGCCCCAGCAAAGCTAATGGAGGCCAGGTAGGCTTCCGGCTCCAGACCCGGCAGCTCCCGCACCTGCCAGTGCAGACCCCCATCGCGGGATTCCAGCAGCGTCGCCTTGTCTCCCACCAACCAGCCATGGGAAGGGGTGGTGCCGGTGAAGGCAATGTCCAGCAGAATGTTCTGGGTGGGCACTTCCACCTGCTGCCAGGGGACCACCCGCATGTTGGGCATCCCCGCCGCCATCAGCAGCACCGAGACAGCAACCAGCAGCACCAGCCTCAGGGGTTTGAACATCTTGACCCTCACTCGACGAAATAAAAACTCATCAAAAATAAAAATCCCAGCGCCAATCCCAAAAAGATCAGCAGGTTCTTTTGGGCAGGGGTCATCACATTCACCCCCAGGCCATAGCGCAGGTTCTCTTGAAAACCCGAAGGCTTGCCTTTGGCACCCACTGCTTGGAACAAGCGCTTGTCGGCTCGGCACACCGGACATTTCCAATCGGCTGGCAATTCCTCAAACGGCACGCCCGCCGGGATCCGATTGAGCTGATCCCCCTTAGCCGGTTCGTAAACATAGCCACAAGAACGACATTCGTAACGCTGCATCCGCAGGGGATCGCTGAGCTGCGCATCGGTTTCATCTTCCGGCAACTCAATGAGCTTCGGTGTCTGGGGAGAACGGGGTTGAGCACCGGGATCCGGTTGCGAGCCATTCATGGTCAGGGATCCATCTGCATCGTCGATCCTATTATGAGAGGAATTGTTACAAAAATCTACTCAGACCCTTTCTTGTTGCTCAGGGGGATCCCGCACCAGCCTGGGATGCCGACCTGAAGAGACTTATCCGGTGGACACAGGGATCCACCAGGGGGATCCTATGTTATGTTTTGGCTATCTTGCCCTCAGTGTTGTGCAAGCGGGTGCCTTTCATGACCACGCCCCCTCGCCGACCGGCCCTCAATCACGTGCTCATCGTCAAGGATCGTCATGGGCCAAAAGCCTACTGGTTGACGGCTGAGCTCTACTCCTTAGGCCGGGATCCACGCAACAGCATTCGCATCGACTCCCAGTACGCCTCTCGCTACCACGCCATTTTGGTCAAAACAGAATCCCCCTCTTCTCCCGATGGGTTCACTTACCAAATCATCGACGGAGACATTCAGGGCACCCCCAGCACCAACGGCCTTTACGTGCGTGGGCAACGGGTGGAATTTCGGGATCTGGAGGACGGGGACGAGATTCAGTTTGGCAACGATGCCACTGCTACCTACTCGGTGCAAAACAAGGATCTGGATGAAATCCTGGCTACTTTTGAAAACACCCAGATCGTTGGGCTGTAGGAAGCTGCCTTCCCTGTTGGGTCTTGGCCTGTCCCGTCTGCATGCTGGTTGAAGGGTTAACCAGCGCTTGGAGAGGGGATCCCGTCGCCGTATTTTCGGGATCGCTTGCTGGTAAACTGTGTCATACGAAAAAACAAAGCTGGGATCCCTGCTGTTTTATTGGGCTTTCTGCTTGCGGGATCCCTTCCTTCTGTTGTCTTTAAGGGAGGATCTCATCTTGCGCCCCATCCTCATCGCCGGCAACTGGAAAATGCACAAGACTCAGGCTGAGGCTCGCGAGTTTCTGCGAGAGTTGGGCCTGGCTTTACGGTCATCGCCGTCAGGGTCAGCATCCCAGCGGCAGATCATCCTATGTGTGCCCTTTACAGACCTGGCGGTGGTGGCAGAGCAAAGCCGCGGATCCGACATAGCCGTGGGAGCACAAAACCTGCATTGGGAGGATCAGGGGGCCTTTACCGGGGAAATTTCCGGCCCCATGCTGGCGGAATTGGGGGTGCGCTATGTCATCGTCGGCCACAGCGAACGGCGGCAGTACTTCGGCGAGACGGACGAAACCGTCAATCGGCGTCTGGCAGCCGCCCAGCGGCACGGCCTTACCCCCATCCTCTGTGTGGGAGAAAGCCAGCAGCAGCGGGAGCAAGGCTTGACCGAGTCTTGGATTGTGGGGCAGTTGGATCGCGCCTTGCCGGGGATCGATCTGGAGAACTTGGTGATTGCCTATGAGCCAATTTGGGCCATCGGCACCGGCCAGACTTGTGCAGCTCAAGAGGCCAACCGGGTCATCGGCTTGATCCGGCAACACCTGGGCAATGCCCAACTGCCCATTTTGTATGGCGGCTCGGTGAAGGCCGGCAACATCGATGAGCTGATGGCCCAGCCTGAGATCGACGGCGTGTTGGTGGGAGGGGCCAGCCTAGACCCCCAAGAGTTTGCCCGCATCGTCAACTTTCAGGCCCTAGCTCCCGCCTAGGCCGCTAGCGGGATTGTCCCCACAGCAGGGCCACCGGGAAGGATTTCAAGACAACGCCCACCGGCAAGGTTTCGCCGGCAGGGACCCTTTCCTGGGTTAGCCCATTCACCCAGTCCAGCCGCTTCCAGCGCGGCAGATGAATTTCGGTATCTGCCCAAACGGATTCTCCCAGAGGATCTTGGGTTTCGTCGATCAACTTTGTCAGGAAACGCGGCACCGCCGTGAGCAATACCTGCTTACTGTGCTGACGGGCAAAAGCCACAACATGGTCAGCATGGGATCCGCTGATTTGCAGAGGAATGTAGCTGCCCTCGAGAAACAATTGGGGCTGTTCCTGGCGGGCCTTGAGCACGTGGTAAATCAGAAACAGCTTAATGCGTCCGTCGCTGCGGTGCAGGAGCAAATCCGCGATGAGTTGGAGAGGATCCTGTTTAACCCGCCGCTGAATTTCTTCCAAATAGGCGAGGCGACGGGAAAAATCCACAGGCCGACGATTGTCGGGATCCACCATGCTCAAATCCCACAGTTCCGTGCCTTGGTAAATATCCGGGATCCCAGGGCTGGTCAGTTTGATCAGCGTCTGCGAGAGGGAATTAAAAATGCCAAAGTGGGCAACTTTCCGTTGGAAAGGCAAAAAGGACTCCAAAAAGGGGTTAGGGCCTTGAAGGATCCGTTCGATAAAAGCGGTAGTGGCTTCTTCGTATTCGGTATCGGGGCGAAGCCAAGCGGTGTGGACCTTAGCTTCCCGCACTGCTTTGATGGCATAGTCTTTGACCCGCTGTACGAACTGGGGCACCTCTTCCGGTTGGAAGGGATAAGAGCCGAGCAATGTCTGGTAGAGCAAATACTCGTCATTGCGATCCGGCAGTTCTGAGCGCTTGGCTTGTTTGCTGCGGACTTTGTAGCCGAGGTTCAGTTCATGCCAAAGGTTGATGTGCTTTTCCCACTCGGCGGGGATTTCAGAAAGCACATTCAGCCGGGCCCGCACATCTTCGCCACGCTTGGTGTCGTGGGTGGCAGAAGCATTCATGGACAGAGGCCACCGAGCTGCCCGCTCTTGATTAAAGCGGTGAAACTCTTGCACCGAAAGGCCAAAGCGACAGGGATCCCCGCCGACTTCATTGAGAGATAAAAGGCGGTTGTACACATAAAAAGCAGTATCTTCTACCCCTTTGGCCATGAGAGGGCCGGCCAACTGCTGCAAGCGCATGGCAAAATGGATCTGCTCATTTTTCTCCTGGTCTGATAAATTGTCCAGAGACTCCAGGCAGAGAAAGCGCTGAATAAAATTCAGCTCATTCACCAAAACGGGCAGGTTCTCCTTGGCCTTCTCCACAGCTTGACGAACCACCTGTTGACCTTCTGGACTGAGGATCCCTTCGTGGATATAGACGCGGTAGACCGGAAAGCACACCAAAACTTCTACCAAAGCTCGACGTAAGCTGTAGAGGGTAAAGTCATTGGCATAGCGATGATGGCTGGTGATCTGCTTGAGCAAAAAAGCAAGATTATCCATATCCCCTGACAGGTTGCGCTCGATGATCAAGCGTTTTTTATCTTCGATAACCTGCTCTGGGGCATATCGCAGATTTGTGAAGTTTTGATAGAGAGAGTCAAAAGCCTCCGCATTTTCTTCTTGACAAAAGATGCCGTTGAGCTTAGCCAAAAAATCGTAACCCGTTGTGCCTTGAACCGGCCAGCTTTGGGGCAGACTTTCATTGGCCTCTAGTATTTTCTCTACCACGATGTAAAGATTTGGGCAGCGTTCCCGCAGGCGATGGAGATACTCTTCGGGATTGAACAAGCCATCGATATGATCGATGCGCAAACCATTAAATCGTCCCTGTTCTGCAAGCTTAAAGATAAGCTGATGGGTTTTGCGAAACACTTCGCGATCTTCTACCCGCAGCGAGATCAGCTCGTTAATGGTAAAGAAACGACGATAATTGATCTCCTCAGCACCCACCTTCCAGAAGGAAAGGCGGAAATGTTGCCGCGCCAGAAGACTATCCAGCAGGTCAAAGCTCGACGGATCCCCTGGCTTGCCGTTAAAAATGGCAATGTTCTCGTCAAAAAAGCTCTGGATAGGTTGGCTAGACGTGTAGAGTTCCCACAAAGAATGCTTGGCAAAGCTAATTTGATCGGTGCGCTCCAGGAGATCTTCCTTGCTAGGGATAAATTTCAGGCTGAAGAGGATCCCGAGCAACTTGACGTAGTCGGGATGGCTGCGTCCCAATTTTCGCCGCAGCTTGCTCAGGTTGTAGGTAAAAACATCCGCATAGGTGTCAATATTGAGGGGGAACCTCAAGTTGTAGTAGTTAATACTTAGGCCATCGGCATCATAACGAAGCTGGATTTGACCCGACTCCAAACATTTGTCGTAGAAATCTCCCAAGAAGGGAGCTAAGATTCTGCCCTTGATCCCCAGGTAAGAGTGATTCCAATTCACATCAAAGTAGTCAATAAAATCTGAGTTGGGGCCGCTCTCCAGAACATCCATGAGCATCTGGTTCTGGCCATCGTAGGCCATGTGATTGGGCACAATGTCCTGGATCCAGCCTATTCCCTGCTGATTGAGGGCTTCCCACAAGAGCTCAAACTTTTCGCTTCCCCCCAGTTCCTGGTTAATCTGCCTGGGATCCACCACGTCGTAGCCGTGGGTGCTGCCTTTGCGGGCTTGGAAGATGGGAGAGGCATACAAGTCACTGATGCCCAGCAACTTCAGGTAGGGAACAATCTGTCGTGCTGCGTCGAAGTCAAACCCAGCATGAAACTGAATGCGATAGGTGGAAGTCGGGATCCGCATGATGACCTTAGAACAATGACAAAGAAGCCGAGCTTGCCAACGGCATAGGGTCAAGAGAACAGATGTATCTAGGGTAGCGGCTAAGATCAAGGAGTCCTGCAGGGGAGAGGCGAGGTTAGTGAACTTGTCAAGGCCACAGAGGAGCGCTTCACCCCCGGTAAGGGGGCCGGCAAGGATGGCGAGGTGGGCAGGGATCCTGCTCGTGGGTGGGCTGATGGGGAGTTGGCGGAGTGAGGCAACCTGGGCAGAAAGCGAGTTTCGGGTGGGGAGTGAGCTGGTTTTGACCCTGCGCACCCCCGATGCCCCCGCTCGCCTCCGTCTGCTGAAGCAACGGTTGGAAGAGATTTTGCTACAGGCCAGCAGCCCTCAGGTGCAGGTCAGTCTGGATATCCCCAGTCCCAATCCCTCGACGACCGGCAGCGGGGATCCCCCAGCTCAAGCCGCTCGGATTCTTTTGAACCAGCAACTGCTGTTGGAGGTAACTCCAGCCGATGCAGAGGCTCATGCTGCTCCCCAACCGGCAGATCTGGCAAGGATCTGGGCGGATCGCCTGCAAACGGTGTTCAACCAGGAATCCAGTCGGCAGCAACTGTTTTTGGGATTGGGGCTGCCCCCGCACTTGACCTGGCAAGGGCGACTCTATCGCCGCGCTGAGCGTGCTGCCGCCGATACTGGGCGCTTTGTTACCGATGGCACTCGCATTCAAGATCATGTGGTCTATTGGGAGATCCCCTCTGGAGAAAACCCGTTTGACTTTACCAACAAGCCGGCCCTGCCGGATCCGCCGCCGGAGCGGCTATTTTTGTTGAATCGCCACCGCCAGTTTGTGCCCTACGAGTTGTAACCGAAGTCCTTTCTCCCTCTGTTGTCTATTGTCTATGTCGTCCATTCAACGAGAACCTCGCATTCTGTTGGGCCTGCGGGCCGACCAATTTCGTCATCCCGTGGATCTGCAAGCCACCCGCTCTCTGCAGCAAGTGCCGGGGCTGGGCCTGCTGATTCAAAATTGGCTTGGCTCAACGGCAGGACAGATATTTTATCTGGACAACATTGCTTCTAGTATCCAAATTAACGAGCATCAGTTGCCGGAAATTCATCAGCTTTTGGTGCAGGCCTGTCGCATCTTGGATCTGGAGGTGCCCCAGCTCTACGTGCGGCAGAACCCCACGCCCAATGCTTACACCTTTGCCATGCAGGGGAAAAAGCCCTTCATTGTCTTGCACAGCTCTCTGCTGGATCTGTTGGAGCCGCCGGAAATTCAGGCCGTGATCGCTCATGAGTTGGGCCACTTGAAGTGCAATCACGGGGTCTACTTGACGATGGCCAACATTCTCATGCTCTCCACCAGCTTGCTCCCCTTCGGGGGGTTGTTTTATCAGGCGTTGCAGGATCAACTGATGCACTGGCTGCGGTGTGCCGAGTTTACCTGTGACCGGGCGGCGCTGTTGGTAGCCCAAGATGCCAAGACGGTGATCTCGGTGTTGATGAAATTGTGTGGGGGATCCCCGCAATTGGCCTCCAAGCTGAACGTGGACGCCTTTTTGGAGCAGGCCCGTACTTACGACGAGCTGGACGGGGATCTGTGGCAGATGGAGCTGAAGCAGATGCAAACGGTGGGGCGCACCCATCCGCTGCCGGTGCTGCGGGCCAGAGAAATCGAGCGTTGGTTCCGCAGCAACACCTATCAGCAGATCCTGGAGCTCCAGGGATTGGGCTCCGCACCGCGGACGTCAACGGCTGCTTCCTGAGTGCTCAAGATGGATCCCTCTCATGTGCCCCTGGGTTTGCCGCTCATCTTGGGGGAGGTGCTTTTCGACTGCTTCCCCACCGAGGTTGTGCTGGGTGGGGCGGCTTTGAATGTGGCTTGGAACCTCAAGGGGCTGGGATCCGATCCCCTCTTGCTCAGTCGTGTTGGCCAAGACGAGGCCGCCAGAGAGCTGCTGGGGGCCTTGCGACGGCAGGGGCTGCGCCTGGAGGGTCTGCAGCAGGATTCTGTTCACCCCACCGGCAAGGTTCAAGTAACCCTGGATGAGCAAGGGATCCCCACCTTCGCCATCTTGCCCGACCAAGCCTACGACTACATCCAGTTGGATATCGGGGCTCTGCAAGCTCTCCAGCCCAGCCTGCTCTACCGGGGCAGCTTGGCAGCCCGCCGGGAGGCAGCCCATCGCCACTTTCAAGAGGGGATCCCCGCTTTGGGCTGTCCGGTGTTTCTGGATCTCAACCTGCGGGATCCCTGGTGGCATCCAGACGCCATCCAGGAGATGCTGCGCACCTGCACTTGGCTGAAGCTGAACCAGGCAGAGCTGGAGCAAGTGGCCCAACTGGAAGGGATCCCTGCCGGAGACGTGCTGGAGCAAGGACAGATCCTCCAGGCTCATCTGAACCTGAAAGGTCTATTTCTGACCTTGGGAGCGGCAGGCGCGCTGCTGATCACCCCTGCTCAGGTCTATCGGGCCGACCCGGTTCCTGCGCCTCAGATGGTGGATACGGTGGGGGCGGGAGATGCGTTTAGCGCCGTAGCCATCCTGGGGCTGTTGCGGGGATGGCCGGAGGCGATTCTGGTGCAACGGGCTGTGCAATTTGCGGCGGCCATCTGCGGGATCCCGGGGGGAGCGCCTGCGGATCCGGAGTTTTACCGGCCCTTCCGGCAGGCGTGGGGGATCTAGAGGCCAAGGGATTACTGGCGCAGGTGAAACTGGGCGTAGCGACCCCCTTTGCCCAGCAATTCTCGGTGATTTCCCTGCTCCAGCAATTGCCCCTGCTCCAAGACGAAAATGCGGTGGGCGGTGCGCACTGTCGAGAGGCGGTGGGCAATCACAAAAACGGTGCAGCGTTGCATCAGCCGTTGCAGCGCTTCCTGCACCAACGCTTCTGACTCGTTGTCCAAAGCAGAGGTAGCCTCGTCCAGGATCAAGATCTTGGGGTTGAGCAACACGGCGCGGGCAATGGCCAGCCGTTGCCGTTGTCCACCGGAGAGGGTGACCCCCCGTTCTCCCACGCGGGTGGCGTAGCCATCGGGCAAGCTCTCGATAAAGGTGTCAATGTTGGCCACCTGGGCCGCCTGGCGCACCGCTTCCAGGTCAAAATGCTCTTGTCCGTAGGCGATGTTGCTGGCAATGGTTCCCGAAAACAGGGTGATCTCCTGCGGCACAATGCCGATCTGCCGGCGCAGGCTCTTGAGGGTGACGGTGCGGATGTCGATGCCGTCGATGCGGATGCAGCCCTGCTGGGGATCGTAAAAGCGGGGAATCAGGCTCACCAGGGTGGATTTGCCGGCGCCGGAGGATCCCACCAGGGCCACAATCTCGCCGGGAGACACCTGAAAGCTGATCTGTTTGAGCACCGGCTGATCCGGTTTGTAGGCAAAGGAAACTTGGTCGAACTCCACCCAACCCTGAATGGGAGGCATGGGGCGGGCACCGGGCAGCTCCCGGATCTGGGAGCGGGTGTTCAGCAGCTCGAAGATCCGCTCCACCGAAGCCTCACCCTGTTTCAGCTCGCTGTAGTTGTTGGTGATGTGAACAATAGGGTCGATCAACATCGCAACACCGGCGATAAAGCCGAGAAACTGGCTGCCGGTCAGGTTGCCCTGGCTAATTTGCCAGCCGCCCACCCAAAACACCCCCAACACGCTCATGGCGTACAGGAAGCCCACCACCGGGTCTTGGATGGCTCTCATCTGTTCGGTCTGAAACCGGGCCAGGCGGTTGCTTTCGGCAATGGCACTGAAGCGGCGAATTTCGTAGTCCTCAGCCGCAAAGGCGCGAGTGAGGCTGATGCCGGCAAACACCTCTGTCAAGAGGGCGGCCAAATCCGACATCTTCTCTTGGTTGAGGCGGGAGCGAAACAAAAGGCGATCCCCAAACCAACTGATCAAGGCTCCCATCAGGGGGGCTATCAGCAAGGTGGTCAAGGTGAGAATGCCGTTGAGATAGAACAGGTAGGCCACCACCGCCAAGATGGTGAGCACGCTGGGGATGAAGCGATGGAAAAACCGCTGCACCACCTCTCCCACCCGATCCAGATCCCCCGTGAGGCGATAGACCAGATCGCCGGTGCGGCTGCCGGAAAAATAGTCCACATCCAGTGCCTGCAGGTGGGCATAGATCTGTTGGCGCAATTCCAAAACCATTTGCAAGGAGGCCCTCGCCATCAGGGTGTCTTGGCCATATTGGAAAGCGCCGCGCACCAAGAAAAACACCACCCCAATCAAGGCCAGCATCCGCAGTTGCCCCAGATCCCCGGCACCGATGGAGCGGGCCACCCACTCGATCAAGTAGGCGAGGGCGGGCATGGTTAGCACAAAGCCAAGGGTACAGGTTAGCCCCAGCAACAACATCCACAGATGGGGCCGAATGAAGGGAATGAGACGGCGATAGCTACGACCCGGATGCACAAATCACAAACCAGAAGGGCCTCTGACCCAACCAGCTTACAGGATAGTGTTGCGGACTGCTGCCGGGATCCCTGAAACTGGCCGGTAGAGCTGAAAGCCGCTGCGACCCTTTTCTTTGACCTGGTAGAGGGCCAAGTCGGCATGGTGCAAAAGGGTGGACACTTCTACGCCGTCTTGGGGGTAGAGGGCGACGCCGATGCTGCAGGTCACGGAAAGGGAATGGCCCTCGCAGGAGAAGGGAGTTTGGAAGACATCGACAATCCGCTGAGCCAGACGCGCTGCCACTGTGGGGCTGCCAATTCGGGGCAGCAGCAGGGTGAACTCATCCCCTCCCCAGCGGGCGACGATATCTCCAGGTCGAACGCACTTGGTTAACCGTTCAGCTACCCCCTGCAACAGGGCATCGCCGACACCGTGGCCGAAGGTATCGTTGATGTCTTTGAAGTGATCCAAATCCACAAAGAAGAGGGCCAGTGATTCACTGTAGTATTGCTGCAGGGCCTGCTGCAGCCGCTCTCGAAAGCCTTCGCGGTTCACCAAACCTGTCAGGGCATCATGATGAGCGCGAAACTCCATGTAGGCTAAGCTCTGCTTTTGGGCGGTGATGTCTTCGCAGATGCCTTCATAGCCGAGGATGTTTCCGGCTTTATCTTTAACCAAACGGGCCTTTTCTCGGACCCAGATGATCGAGCCATCCCGCCGCCGCAGCCGGTACTCAAAGCCGCGTACGGATCCCTGTTCCTGCAATAGCCGCACAAATTCTTCCCACTGGCTGGGATCCACATAGAACTGCCGCTTGCCCACCTCTCTCGCCTCGCGCATCAATTCTTCAGGGGAGCTGTAGCCGCAGATTTGGGCCAGCATCGGGTTGGCGGAGAGATACCGACCTGCCGCATCGGTGAAAAAAATGCCCTCTACCGCATTCTCGAAAAAATTGCGATAGCGCTCCTCAGCCTGACGCAGCTCCTCTTCCACTTGCCGACGCTCCGAGATCTCGAGGGCCAGAGACACCAAATCCGCCAGGGATCCGGCGAAGTTTTGCTCTTCTAAGGTCCAGTGGCGAGGGGAGCCAATGTGCTCGTGGCAGAGAACACCCACCATCCGTCCTTCCAGTCGAATGGGGGCATCCAGCATCGAGACCACTCCCATTGCTGTCAGGTAGGAATTGCCGAACTCGGCGGTGCGGGGATCCGCCACCACTTGGTCGGCAGCAATGGTGCGCTCTTGCTCCAGGGCTTGAAAATAACGGGGATAGTCTTTGGCCCAGATCTCCGCCCCTTGAGTATGGGATCCCTCGGGGTTGTCTGGGGTGATCTCGAATTGATTGATGCAGCGAATGCTGGAGCGCTCCGACGTGTAGAGCCAGACCCCCACCCGTGCCACCCCCAGGGTATGGGCGGCTGTAGTACAAATCTGTTGCAGAGCAGCTTGTAAGTCTCCTTGGCTGAGGGCTTTGTGCCGGGTGAGCTCCATCAGAGCCCGGTTGTGCTCCAACAGTTGCTTTTGGCTGCGCTGTAGCTGCCACTCCACTTGCTTGCGTGCTGTGATGTCCTGACAGGAGCCGACAATTCGGCTGATTGGCTTGTTCTCCTCAACTACTGGAGAAAGGGTAACGATTAGAACATGGGTCGACTCTGGGTCGGGAGCGGCAGAGGCCGTTAGGCTCAGCTCAAAGCTCACTTGCCGGCCATGGCTGAGGCAGTGTTCGGTGTGCAGTTGAATCTGCGCAGCCAGAGAAGGCGGTAGACAACTCTGGAGCTCTTCTCCCTCGATAGGTCGAGAGGAGAGAAAAAACATCCTGCGAAAGGCCGGGTTACCCACCAAAAACCGACAGCGCGGTTGAGGTGAGCCTCTTTCTGGCTCCGGGGGCAGACACTCAAGGACAAACAACCCATCGCTGACGCTCTCGAACATGGTGCGCAGCACAGCCCGCCCCCGAGTTTGCACCGGGCGCCCACGGTACATGACTTGGGGATTCCACAGATCGGCCCGCGTCAGCGCATCATAAACGCTGCCAGCCTGGTCTGGCCCAGCAGTCCCCCTTTCAACCATAGGCTAGGAACACCCAGTAGACGCTCGGGCAACGGGGAGGGCAAGCCGAAAAAAACAGCTATGAATTCACGCTGTCTCTGCCATTCTACGGTCATCCTATGGAATTGTTGGGGGAGTTTGTGTGTCTCTCGATACAAAAGATCCCCGGGCTGGCACGGGCTTTTGGGTGCTCCGGAGGGGATATTCTTTGAAGCAACTCTTGAGGTTAATTAAAAGAATTATTAAAAAGCCTGTCCTGCCGACGTGAAGGGCTATGCGTCGCCGTTTTCAAGGTTAAACCGCTTCTGGCTCCCGAACTTGTTCTACCCGTACACCGACACGCTTGGGAAGGAACCAGGCTCCTATTAGTTAGAACTGCTCTCATTAGAAAGAACCTCAGCTAGCCCTGGAAAAGGGATCCCTGCCAGACCCAGGATGGCTAATTCCGCGGGCGTGGGATCCCCGATGCATCCAAGGCAAGAGAGGAAGACTGATGGATACAACTCCACCACTCAACCGAGTAACAGCATAGCTCTATTGAGATTAGCTTTCAATAGCGTGCCGGCAAAGTAGGGATCCTCTTTGATAAAGACTTGCATTAAGCTTGAGGAGTCTGGTAGAGTGCTTACCCAAGTAGCAATTGCTAAAGATTTGCAGTTAAGTCTTCTCAGGAGAACAAGCTGCGGAGTGGCAAGCATGGCATGGCAACAGGTTCAGGCGGGGGTGTGGTGTAGGCAGTTGGGGCAATTGGCGCCTCAGTGGTGGTTGGGCTGGAGTCTGGAGCAGGGCTTTCGGCTCTACCGCAAAGAAGTTTCCTCTGCTCTGCCTTCTCTCTCTGCTTTGAGGATTCGCTACCAAGAGCGAGATGGCTGGCTGGACGTGTTTCTGGGAGAAGCGGAGCAATGTAACCGACGACGGCGCAGCCTTTTGGATCCGGCAGCGCGGGTAGCCTTGCACTACATGCCGGAAGATTTAGCTCAGATTCAGTCCCTAAAGTGTCCTCACGAGCGCATTCCTCCGCAGCTTTGGCAGCGGCTAACCCAGCAGCCGGGTTGAGGACTGTTGAAGGTTAGAGGGCTTTATTGTTTCAGATGGATCCAGTCCGCTGCGGCAACCGATCCTGCCTCTTCTCGCCTTTCCAGTTCTTCTGGAGAGCGGTAGCCTGTTTTTTTCTTCCTCTAGGCAGGCTTAAGCTGGAGAACGAAGAGTAGCGGCTGCAGCCATGACTGTTTCTAAGCACCAACCCAAGCAGCGCTCCCAGCAGCAGGTCGAGGGGCTGACTTCTCGCCGCCTTTTGAAGGGATCCATCATCGGCGCCGGCCAGGTAGGCATGGCCTGTGCCTACTCGATGGTAATCCAGAACACTCTGGATGAGCTGGTCCTTCACGACATCGACCGCAACAAGCTGGAAGGGGAAGTGATGGATCTGGTGCACGGGATCCCCTTTGTGGAGCCGACGCGGATACGGGCAGGGGAACTGGCTGATTGCGCCGGGTCAGATGTAGTGATTTTAACGGCAGGGGCTAAGCAGCGGCCTGGAGAAACCCGTTTGGATTTGGTGCAGCGCAACGTCGAGATCTTCAAAGGCTTGATCCCGGCCTTGATGGCCCATTGCCCTGACACACTCCTTTTGGTGGTGAGCAATCCCGTTGACATCATGACTTACGTTTCCCTGAAGTTGTCGGGGTTGCCGGCAGGGCAGGTAATTGGGTCGGGGACGGTTTTGGACACAGCCCGCTTTCGCTATCTTTTGGCGGAGCGCCTGGGGGTGGATCCGCGTAGCCTGCACGCCTACATCATCGGCGAACATGGAGATAGCGAGGTGGCCGTTTGGAGCAAGGTGAACATCGCCGGCACCCCGATTGGGGAACTCTCGCCGGACTGGGATCCCGCCCATTTGGGGGATATCTTCGAGCAGGTGCGCAACGCTGCCTACGAGATCATCCGTCGCAAAGGGGCCACCAGCTACGCCATCGGGTTAGGGGTGACGCAAATTGTCCAAGCCCTGCTGCGGGATCAACACCGCGTTTTAACCGTGAGCAGCCTCACCCAAGGGGAGTACGATCTGCCAGAGGTCTGTCTCAGCTTGCCCAGAGTGGTCGGGCGGCAGGGGGTGGAACGCACGCTGGCCATGTCCCTCACCGAGAGCGAGCGCAAGCAGCTGCACCGCTCGGCCCAGATCTTGCGGCAAGTCATCGACAGCATCCGGTGGTAGCCTAGATCTCCTGGACTTTTGTCGCTCCCCTCCAAGCTGGGGGATCCCTTGGTCAGTGGGCGAGGGCCGCAGCTGGCGGCAGGAGGTGGTCTATGGAAGCAGAGGTGCAACAGGGGCAGCAATCGCCTGAGGGCCAACTGGAGAAGCGCCCCCCTTCTCCGCCTTGGGCCGGGATCCCCTTACAGAGGGGCCTCGGTCACCGGGTACGGCAGCACGTCAATCCCCTGCAGGCGCAGTATCAGCAGCCCACCCCCCCACCCCACTGGGAGCGGGTATACCGACGGCTGGGGCAGCCCTTTCATCTGGATATCGGCACAGGGAGCGGACGATTTCTGCTGCGCCTCGCTCAGGAGCAGCCCGACTGGAACTTCCTAGGGGTAGAGATTCGGCAGGCGCTGGTGGAGCGGGCCAATGCCTGGCGGGATGAGCTGGGGCTGGATAACGTCCATTTTCTGTTTGCCAACATCAATGTCTCTTTGCGGCATCTGTTTGCGCCGGGGGATCTCAGCCGGGTGACCATCCTATTTCCGGATCCCTGGTTCAAAAAGCGCCATCACAAACGGCGGATTGTCCAGCCCCAACTGGTGGCGGATCTGGCTCTGCTGCTGCGACCGGGCAGCCCTGTCTTCCTGCAATCGGATATCCAAGAGGTGGCCGAAGAAATGGCAGCTCGATTTTTAGAGCATCCGCAGTTTTGGGATCCCCATCAGGGGCCTTTGGACTCCAATCCCCTCGGCATCCCCACGGAGCGGGAGTGGCACTGCCTACAACTGGGCCTGCCCATCTATCGCTATTGGCTGGAGCGACGGTGACAACAGGACAAATCCGTAATGCAGTAATAACAACTCCATTCCGCCAAGACAATACAGAAGATAGGATATAACCCGCTTGAGTTGGATCCGTCGCCGCAATGTCTCACTCTGAAACCACGGCCTCTGCCGACCCCTCCTCTGCTTGGTTTTCTGTTCGCCGTGGGATCCTCAACCTGCTGAGCCTATTGGCCATTGTGATTGTCGGGCTTTCTCTTTCCAGCAGTTGGTTTCAGCCGCCGCCCCAAACGCAGTTGGATTTGTTGCAAACCGATCTCGCCCTGCAGGCTTCCCGCACCCTCGATGATCCCCGCTATCAGGATCTGGCACGGGCACTTTTGGGTCAGGATGTGTTCAAGGTGGCCCAAAATCGCTATCAGCAGACCGCCGATAACTACACCGAACGCCTGAAACGTTTGAAACGGCTGGCCCGTTTAACTCCTGCTGGCGAATCTGAGGCGGCCAGCCCAGAACTGGCCCAATCTCCAGAGGTGGATCCCGCCCTTTTGGCCTCAATGCAAGATTTGCAGACGGAGCTGGATGCACTGTGGCTGCGCCTTGGCTTGCTCTATGCCTACCAAGAAGATCTGGAGGCCGCTCAGCAGCAATGGCAGCAGATCATCGACCTGGAACGTCCCAAAGTGCTCCGCGCCGCTGGCGCGATGGAGGTGGAATCGAGTCAAAAGAGAGCAGCCCAGGTTCTACAGGGACTGTGGGGAACACCGCGGCGCATCTTGCCAGAGGCGGAAGTGCAGATCCGCAATCATCTGGATGGTTGGTTTGAGGCGGTGGCTCTGCAACAGCTTTACCGACTGCAGCAGCGCAGCGATAGCCTAAATGCCCTCAACCAACAGCAGGAAAAATTGGCCTTGGCGGCTCTATTTCGACTGGCGGTGGTGGGCGGGATCCCCGTGCTGGGGGCACTGCTGGGGTTGATGCTCTTGTTGGGCTGGCTGAGCTGGAGCCTTTGGCGCAAACGTCCGCTCCTGGGCCCTGCTTGGGAAGTGCCTTGGCCGGGGATCGGGGCGCAAGCGGTGTTGACCGGCTGGTTTTTGGGGTTTATCGCCCTCAACGCTTTGGTGCCTCGACTTTACATCATCATCCTCGGCCTGGGGGCACGGCAGCTCAGCCCTTGGCAGCAGGCGGTAGCCCTGTTTCTCACCTACAATTCCGGCGCTTTGCTGGGGGCAGGGTTATTGTACCGTCTCTTGCACGCCTACCCCGGCTGGCAGAGGGTGCTGCAGGTGCGGTTGTGGGGTCCTTGGCTGCTGTGGGGCTTGTGTGGCTACTGGGTGGCCTTGCCTTTGGTGGTGCTGGCAGCGGCGCTGTCGCAGTTGCTGCTGCCGCAGGCGGGGGGTGGGAATCCCATTTTGCCCCTGCTGCTGGATAGCCATGGTTGGGGGGCGCGGTTGGTGTTTTTGGCCGTGGTGTCTGTCTGTGCCCCTGTTTTTGAGGAGGTGCTGTTCCGGGGCTTTTGGCTGCCTACTCTAAGCCGCTACCTGCCTATGGGGGCCGCCATTGGGCTTAGCGCCTTCACCTTTGCCCTTGCCCACCTCAACCTTTCCGATCTGCTGCCTTTGACCATGCTGGGGGTGGTGCTGGGGGTGGTGTACAGCCACAGCCGCAACCTGCTGGCTCCCATCCTACTGCACAGCCTCTGGAATACGGGATCCCTGGTCACGCTGCTGGTGCTAGGGGGTGCGCGTTAAGGGGGGCTCTGCCTACTTTTTCCTGCCGAAGAAGCGGCTCAAGAACCCGCCGTTGTCCTCCTTACGGGGAGGTGGCACCACTTTCTGAGCCTGTGACGTTTGACGGCTGGCCACTCGCGTTGGCGGGACGGAGTCCTTGGGGACGGGAACGGGCTGTTGAGTGGTGACTTGCTGCATCCAACGGCGCACTTCTGCCATCAACTCGGCGTTGGCAGGTTCTAGGCGACTGGCTTGCATAAAGTCTGCTTTGGCCATGCCGGTATTACCCTGCTTCAGGTGGGCAATGCCCCGGTGCAGGTAGTAGCGGGCCACGTTGGGCTCAGCGCTGATGGCAAAGTTCAGATACTGCACCGCATCCCGGTATTGCTTGCGCTCGATCATGTCCAAGGCTTGGATAAAGCGGGTTTCCGCAGGGCTGAGCTTGGGAGCCGGAGGTGGGGTGGGAACGGGCTGAACAGGGGGACGGCTGGGCGGAGCAACGACGGGGGAGGCTGGGATCCCACCCACAGTGGTACGGCTGGGGGAAGGGGTTGGGATCCCGGTCGCGGTAGTGGTTCTAGAGGCAGGGGCTAGGCTCCCCTGGTAGCCGGCTTTGAGCAACAAATAGGCCAGGTTCAGCTCGCTCAATTGCTCGGTTTTCTCGAGCAGGGTTTCCATGGAGCTGTATTGCTCTTTGGCCAGCTTCTCCACCCGCCTGACATACTCTTCTTGCCAATGGGGGTGCTCGGCCAAGCCCTTGACAGCTTCCCCAGAGGGCCAAAGATCCGGGGGGGGCGTCTCCAAAAGGCGTTTAATCCGCATTTTGAGCACCGTTTCGTATTCCCCTCGCTCCCGCTCTTTGGTCAGCACTTCGTTGGCCGGGTTGACCAGCTTGGCAAAGAGGATGTTGGCGCGTTCTGCACCTTCGGGATCCCCCACAAACCGATCCGGGTGGAGGGCCTTGGCCGCCTGCAGGTAGCCGCGCCGGATCCCCTTGGAGTCGGCGGTAAGGGGCACGCCTAAGATGGCGAAATGGTCAGTCTCGTAGCGGGCTAGTCCTCGGTTGAGGCGGGGGACATTAGAGTTGGATCCCATAGTTGCCACTTCTCTAAAATCTGCTGCAAGGTTCCGTTTTCGATCAGGCTGGAAATCGCCCCATCCACAGCTTCCTTCAGGGAAGGATGCTGAGAGGATACTACTCCCACCAGAGGCATGGGGAACAGGGGCGGCCCCACCAGGCGCAGTCGGGATCCAGCTTGGCGCAGGTTCAGGGCGGCAACGGGCTGATCGACCAGCACAGCATCCAACTGGCCAGCCTGTAGCTGAGCAAACAAGCGCTCAGGGTTACTGGTGGCAAAGAGACGAATGGCGTTGCCTCTCCTCTCGTTGTACGCCTCCAGCAGGGCTGCCCCCGTACTGTTAACTACAATGCCCACTTTGCGGCCAAATAATTGCGATAGTGCTTCAATGGCCGGTTCCTCTGGCCCAGAGGTGGGGAAGGGATCCCGTACCACCAAGCGCTGCGGGCTGAGATAGTAGGGCCGGGTGGCCAGAAACTGCTCCGGATCCAAGCCCAAAGCTTCCCGCGCTCCCCAGATCAAGTCCACCTCATCCGCTTGCAAGGCCGCCAACTGCTCGCTCCAGGCCACGTAGATGGGATCCACCTGCACCTGAAGGGTTTGGGCAAGCGCCTCCAGGATATCCCACTCGAAGCCGGCGTAGGTTTGTCGCTCCAAGTCGGTATAGAGATAGGCCGGCCCCAGACTGGGATCCAAGCCAACCCGAATGCGCCCCCGGGCCTGGATCTCGGCCCAACGGGAATCGAGGGGCTGTGCCCGCTCGGTGGGGGCAACCTTCCCTTGTTCCGGCTGAGGGTAGCCGGGGCCAGCAGTGGCGACCCCAAGGGCCATTGCTCCCAAGATGAGGGCCAGGCCGAACTGTGCCGCCCGGCAGCCATGTCGCTGTTTTCTGTGGAGCTTGCTAACCAATCTTCTACCTACCCTGCCCGACACGGATGTTTTGTAGTCTTCTTGATTATTCTTCAATTATTCTTCAACTACTTCTGTCTCGAATTCAACTCGTTCAACCGGCAAGCTTTCCCGGTTTTTCTAGGTTGGGTGGGGATCCCGCCGCATGGGAAAGGAGACCGGCAAAGGCCGCACCTGGGCCAGTTCTTCTTGCAGAGCAGCGTGTAACCAGCCATTGCTGGCCAACAGTCGGCCACTGTAAACATCCACCGGGCTGCCATCATAAGCGGTCACCTTGCCGCCTGCCTCCCGCACCAGAACGATCCCTGCGGCAATGTCCCAAGGGGAGAGGCCCCGCTCCCAGTAGCCATCCAACTGGCCGGTGGCCACATAGGCCAAATCCAGAGCTGCAGATCCGCCGCGCCGTACTCCTTGGGTGAGATGGGTAAAGTGGCAAAACTCGGCGTAGTTGTTGTCGGGGGTTTCGCGACGATCGTAGGCAAAGCCGGTAACCAGCAGGCTCCGAGACAATTCAGCCGTTGTGGAGACTCGAATGGGTTGACGGTTGCGGGTGGCCCCCATCCCTTGGACGGCGCGAAACAGATCCCCGCGAAAAACGTCACAAACAACCCCCAAAACCGGCTCCCGCCCCTGCAGCAAACCGATGGAGACGGCGGCAAAAGGGTAACCGTGGGCAAAGTTGGTGGTGCCATCCAGGGGATCGATCATCCAAGCATAGGCGCCCTCCGGAGATCCCTGCTGGCCTGATTCCTCGGTCAAGATGACATCTTCGGGGAAGTGCCGCCTCAAGATTTTCAAGATGAGATCCTCGGAAGCGCGATCCGCCGCCGTCACCAAGTCGCCCGGACGTTTCTCCTCAATGGCAAGGGTGCCCCCCACATAACTGCGCAGCAAAGCTCCTGCCTCCAGGGCAGCTTCTGTGGCCACATCCAACCGACGCAGCAGGGCCTCTGTCACACCCCTACCTCAAGAATCTGTTACTCAGGATAGCCCGCGAAGGCTGAGGCTCCCAAGGGATCCCTGAAAGCCAAAATAGGCCCAACCTGAGCCCAAGCCCAGTTTCCGGGGAAAGGGGGTATCTCCAAGGCTGCCTGTGGTGTATAGTACAGTACACTGGGGCTTGTGGGTTTTCCGGCAGCCCGCCAAGACCAGAGTTCCTTTGAAAGCAGTAGGGTTTTGGGGAACTATAGATAAGACTTTGAATTTGGAAAGCCAAGCTGCTGTAAATGGCGTTGAGCGTTGAGGGGGGAAGACCTTTGCCACATAGCTACGACGATTTTTTCACCTCCATCACAGAGGTTGGCGGGAAAAGTCCTCTTCCCAGCCAGGGCTTTGATCTGCCGGCGGATTTGTTCGATCAAGTCCCTGAACGGCCGGTGTCCCATCCGGAGTTCACCCTGTCCATCTGCCATCCTGTCCGGCCCTGCAGCTACATCCTGCGGGAGAGTATCTATACGCTTGGACGGGATCCCTCCAACGCCATCCAGATCGTCAATCGGTTTGTCTCGCGTCGCCACGCTTACCTGGTGCGGGTGCCCACCAAGTCCAACCGGACAGGGTTTACCTATTGCCTGATCGACGGCAACCGCAAGGGCCAGTCCAGTACCAATGGGGTGTTTGTCAACGGCACGCGGGTGGCTACTCACTACCTGAGGAGCGGAGATGTCATCTATTTCGGGCCGGAGATCCGCGCCTATTTCTTTGAGGTAGCCCGCACTCTCCCCGTGACTCCTCTTGACATTGGCCCTGACCTTGGCGAAGAGCTTCAGCTTCCCCACGCATAGGAGCTCACTGCAACTGTTGACAGACCCGAAGCTGCATCGCTAGATTAATTAAACTGGTTAAGCAATGTGAATTGGGGCATCGCCAAGCGGTAAGGCAGCGGGTTTTGGTCCCGCCATTCGGTGGTTCGAATCCATCTGCCCCAGCTCAAAATCCTGTCGAAAGCACAAAGCGCAAGCCCCTGGGATCCCGTGCAGACCGGAGGGTGCGGCTCTGGGCATCAGCAGGGCGCGTTGCTCTGGGGAACTGAGGAATCATGGGGTCGCTTTTGCCAACGGAGGCCCTAGCTTGGCGAGGCTGGCCGCGGGGAGAATGGCAACAACCAGAAACCAAGGGCGAGGGATCCGGGGTGAGCTGTTCAGGTCGATCCTTGATGGTGGTGGGAACTTCTTCCCATGTGGGCAAAACCCTTTTGGTGACAGCCCTCTGTCGCATTCTCAAGAAAGCGGGAAAAAGGGTCGCCCCCTTCAAAGCTCAGAATATGTCCCTCAACGCCTATGTCACCCCAGAGGGCAAAGAGATCGCCTACGCGCAGGCTCTGCAAGCTTGGGCTGCCGGGATCCCCCCTGCGGTGGAAATGAACCCGATTCTTCTGAAGCCCCAGGGCAACCTGACTTCCCAGATCGTCTTGAACGGAGTGGCGGTGGGCACCTACCGCGCCGGAGAGTATTACGAGCGCTGGTTTGCGCCGGCCTGGCAAGCGGTCAAAGAAGCCCTTGCTCGCCTACAACAGCAGTACGACTGGATCCTTTGCGAGGGGGCAGGCAGTCCGGCAGAGGTGAACCTCAAACATCGGGACTTGGCAAATATGCGGGTTGCCTTGCATTTGGGATCCCCCACTTGGCTGGTGGCGGACATCGACCGAGGTGGGGCGCTGGCCCATGTGGTGGGCACACTCCAACTGCTGGAACCCGAAGAACGGGCCCTGATCCGGGGCATTGTCATCAACAAGTTTCGGGGCTCGCGGGAACTGTTGCAGCCCGGCCTGGATTGGCTGGAAAACTACACCGGGATCCCAGTTGTCGGGGTCTTGCCTTGGGTGGACTGGGTTCTGCCCCAAGAGGATTCGATGGGAATTGCAGCCAACCCCCTGCTTTGGGAAGATCGCCGCGACCGGGCCGGTGGCCAAGCCCTGAGGGAAGGGCGCCTGGAGATTGCTGTGGTGCGTTTGCCCCAGGTAGCCAACTTCTCGGATTTTGACCCCTTGTTGGCGGAGCCCACCGTCCATCTGCGCTGGGTTCACCTTGGCCAAAGTTTGGGATCCCCGGATGTGGTTATCCTGCCCGGTAGCAAGACCACCCTCAACGATCTGTTCGCGTTGCAAAAGACCGGCCTGGCCGATCAACTGCGCCAATACTCCGGCCATATCATCGGCATTTGCGGTGGGCTGCAAATGTTGGGAGAGACCATCGCCGATCCCGAAGGCTGGGAGGGGATCGCCGGCACCTACTCGGGGTTGGGCTTTCTCCCTTTGACCACCGTTTTACAGCCCACCAAGGTCACCCAGCAGGTGCAGACCCAAAGCCGATGGCCTGCCCTGGCCCCCATTCAGGGGTACGAAATTCATCAGGGATCCACCCAGGCGGATCCCTCTGGCTGCCTGCCGCTGTTCGAGCAAGAGAACCTGGGCTGGCGGGATCCCACGGGTCGGATTTGGGGCAGCTATCTGCATGGCCTCTTTGACAACCACCTGTGGCGGCGACATTGGCTGAACGGGCTGCGCCGACAAAAAGGCTGGGATCCCTTGCCGGAGCTGGAGGGCCACTATGCTCAGCAGCGGGAGCAATTGCTGGAGCGCCTGGCCGATCTGTGGCAGCCTCACCTGGACTTGGGCCTGTTGATGGAATAGCCCATCGGCGATGGGGGAGAGAAGTGGGGTGGGAGGCTATGTTGCGCCAGGTTACGCCAGCGCGACCGGAAATCCAGGATCCACTCAACCGGTTGCCTCGGCTACCTCTGCCTGACCCGAAGAAGTCCCTGTAGCTTGTTCGCGAAAGCGTCGCGGAGCGGCGAGGGCGCGATCCAACAATTCCATCGGGTGATAGATGGGGATCCCGGCCTTGCCTTGCAGGCGCAGGTGCTTTTGGATTTGCAAGCGGCAGCCGATGTTGGCGGAGACGATCCCCTGGGCGCCGGTGTTGAGGAGGTTGGCCACCTTTTGGGATCCCAGCTCGTCCGCTACCTGGGGTTGCAACAGGTTGTAGACGCCGGAGCTACCACAGCAGAGGGCCGCATCGACGGGATCCCGCAGCTCCAGCCCTGGGATTTGCCGCAGCAGGTGTCGGGGTTCCTGGCTGAGCCGCTGCCCATGCAGCATGTGACAGGCATCCTGGTAGACCAGCACCAGGGGTTCCGGCTGTAGCGGATGTAGAGGAGCCGTTAACCCCACCTGAGCGAGAAACTCCTGAATGTCCTTGACCTGGGCGGCAAATCGGGCTGCCTTCTCTTTGTAGTCGGGATCCCTGGCCAATAGGTGGCCATAGTCTTTCAGGGTATGTCCGCAGCCGGAAGCGGTGATCAGAATGGCATCTAACTCACAATTGGCAAAGGCATCGATCATCTGGCGGGCCAGGGTTTCCGCCTGCTGCAGTTGCCCTTGATGGTGGGGCAAGGCCGCACAACAGCCCTGGACAGGCGGGATCACCACCTCACAGCCGTTGTGGGTCAAGACGCGAATGCTGGCCTCATTCACCTGCGGGGCAAACAGGCGCTGCACGCAGCCCAAAATGAGCCCCACCCGGAAACGGCGTTCTCCCACCGCCGGGATCCGCTCAGGGTAGCGCTTGGGCAGCAGTTGCTCTACCTCGAGGGGGGGCATCAGGGATTCCATGGCCGCTAGCCGCGGGGAGATCTTTTCCAGCCCCTTGTGGACCCAGGCGCCGATCCCCATCTTTTGGTAGAGCCAGAGGGGCCAGAGCAGCGGTCGCAGCCGCTCCGGATAGGGGAAGAGGAAAAAAATCAACTGGCGGTACAGTCGATCCCAAAGGCTACGTGGGTAGTTGCGTTCGATTTGCGGGCGGGTGGCGGCAATTAAGCGGTCATATTGCACCCCCGATGGACAGGCCGTAACACAGGCCAAACAGCCCAAACAACTGTCGAAGTGGGAAACCACTGCCGCTGAGAGAGAGATTTGGCCCTGATTGAGGGCGTCCATCTGGTAGATGCGGCCCCGAGGTGAGTCCATCTCCTTGCCGAGGACGCGATAGCTGGGGCAGGTGGTCAGGCAAAACCCACAGTGCACACAGGCATCGATCAGCTTCGGATCCGGGGGATCCACCCCATCAAAACCCGGCCCTTGCGATAAACTCATTGGCTTCGACCTATCGCGCTCTCAGCTCTACATGGCCATGCGGGGAGACAATTGGCAGCTTGCCATCCTGCCTGCAGTTTTTCTGCATCTTAATCCCAGAGTGAGGGGGCTGATTACATCCCACGGCAGAGCAAAGCTGCCAGGCCTGGCCAGAGCCTCCCAAAAAGGTCAGCTCCCGCCCTTGGGAGGCGGCACCCGGAAGCCACTTGGCAGCTTCTCGCCCTGGGCAGCCGCTTCCAGCGCCGCTAGGAGGAAGGCTTCGAATTGACGCACCGCCCCTAGGTCGAAGTACAGGTGCGTTTTGGCTGCTGCTACAGCCTTGCTGGCAAAAGCGAGGCAGCGTTCTTGGTCACGAGCAAAAGCAAGGGCTGTGGGCGCATAGTCCTCGATGGAGGGGGCAATAGGCGCAATCTCGGCGATCCCCATCTGCTCGTAGGCTGCTGCCACAAAACGCCCACGGGCAAAGCGCCCAGGCCAGGTGACAATTGGTTTGCCGTAAGCCATGGACTCGTAGAGAGTGTTGCCTGAGCCGAAATGAATGGGATCCAGCAAAACATTACAGTGGGCCACCAAAGCCATGAAGCGATCAAGCGGCTGGTACGGCAGGAAGCAGACCCGTTCGTTGAGGATAGGGGCACTCTTTGCCCAGCGCGCCCTGAGCTGCTCGCTCCGAGCCTTGGCGTAGTCCTCAATCATGACAATGTGGCCCTCGGGGTCGCCCTCAGCAATGGCTGCTAGCACCGCGTCGAAGTCAGGGTGCAGCTTAAACAAAGATTGAGGGCAGCCGTAGAGCCGGCCGTGCTCTGGCAGGCCCAGTTCTGTGCGGGAGGGAATTGACGTTGGCAAGCTGAAAAGTTGGTAGCAAAAGGGGAGGCGGGTAAAACGCACCAAGCGCTCACTGTAGTAGGCTTCTGCTCCTTCCGGTTCCATCGGCGCATCTCCCCCTAGGAAGTAATCAACTGTATCGATGCCGGTGGTATCCGGATGGCCGTAACTAACCATCTGCACAGGCGCAAGCCGCGCATAGGCCAGAAAGTAGGTGGATGGCCACATGCCAATGTCGGGGTAGAAGAGGGCATCGAGTTCAAGGGCTGCAACTTGTGCTTGCCACTGGGGAAGTCGACCGCTGAGGGTTACCGTTCGGTCGCAAGCAGCTTCCAACCTAGCTCGCAGTTGGTCACGCTGGGCTTGTGGTGGGTAGATGAGGATGACCTCAAAGCGGGAACGGTCAAGCTGAACCAGAAGGCCCTGGTAGAGCTTGCCGATGGTGTGGCCGACAAGCAACTGGGAGCAAAAGCCAACCCGGATGCGCCGACCTGTAGGGAACTGCCAGCGGGCAACATGCGGCGCTTCAAAGTTCAACTGCGGCGCCTTAGCCCGAAAGAGCCGACAGAGACCTTCCATGAGCGCTCGGTCGTCGGCGTTGTGGTAGGCAAGGTAGAAGGAAAGAGAGCTGCTGAAGTATTGGGTTGGGTCGGTCAAGGTTCCAGGCAGGTCCAGCAGAGCGTTAAGGCCCTCCCGATAGCGAGCTCGCCAGTGGGCAATGGCCGCTTGGGACTCGGGGATGGCTAGTAAGTGAAGCCGACCCGCAATCTGGGTGGCAAGGATCCGCTCGGCCGCATCGGAGGGCTGGGGTCTACATTGGCGGGCCGCCTGTAACACTTCCTCAGCTTCCCCATCCTTTCCTTGAGCTGCCAAAGCAAAGGCCAAAGCTAGATGGGCGTAGAAGTGGTGCGGCTTTTTCTGCAGGGCAAGGCGCGCACAGCTTTCTGCTTCTTGGAGTTGGTCAGAAAACTCGTAGACTCCTACCTTTGCCAGGAGGCTCTCAACAAAGTGGGGACAAAGGGTTAGGGCTTTGTCAAAGTAATCCAGCGCCTTGGGAAAGTCACGGTTAACTGCGGCCAATCGTCCAAGGCAGTAGAGTGCTTCTACCCGCTGTGGGTTGAACTGCAGTGCCGCTTGGTAGGCGCTTGCAGCTCGCTCCCATTCGCCACTTCCCAACAGCGCACTTCCATAGTTGACCCAAGCGTCGGCATAGGTTGGGTTAAGCTCAATTGCCCGCAAGGCAACCGCTTGCGCTTCAGGCCATTTGCCAATCTCTTGCAACAGAGCTGAAAAATTGCTGTATATCTCGGCATCCTCGGGATAAGCCAGCAGTGCCTGCCGGAAGAGAGCTTCACTTTCCTCATAGCGCTCTTGGTCCTGAAGAGATACGGCCAGGGCAAGCAGGGCCTCGCGCTGATTGGGCTCAATGGCAAGAGCCCGCCGAGCTGCCTCTTCCGCTGCCACTGCCTCCCCCTGTTCCCAGCGCACCTGGGCAATAATGGTCCAGGCCAGGGCAAGACCTGGGTTTTTGGCAAGTAGCCGCTGGGCTTTTTCCAAAGCAAGGGCTAGGTTGCCACTGTTGTAGGCAGCTGCTGCTTCCTGTAGCTCGCTGGCTTCTTCCTCGGTGGGGGGCTGCGTTGCTGGCAGAGGGTCAGGAGAGGGAGCTTCTCCCTTCAGGGTGGCGGCCGCTAGCCGCGCAGTTAGCTCGACAACAGCGGGCCCTTCCAAACCGTGGGCGCACGCTTCGGCAAGAACCCGCTCGGCCTCCCCGTATTCACCACACTCCAGCAGGGCTTCAACCAAAGCTAGCCAATATTGACCAACCGTTGGATTGGCGCTGACTGCCGTCATCAAATGGGACAGTGCCGACCGGGGCTGCCCCCGCTGACGGGCAAGCTGGCCCAGAAGGTGGTGGGCGTAGTGGTGGCGGGGGGCAACCTGCAGGATGGCCCGATAGAGCCGCTCTGCTTCTTCCAGGTGCCCCTGCTGGTGGTGGTCAATAGCTTGCTGCAGAAGGTTGCTTAGCTCCATCATCGGCCCTCTAGTTTGGGCAAGGCATAGGGATGAGCAGAATGCCAGTAGTCGACTAGTTGCCCTTGGTGCTCGATAAGCACCTGCTTTGGCTCTATCCCAAGCCTAGCCATCTCGGCAACAATGTCAGCGGCGCGCCATTGGGTTGGGATGATGACCACGTCTGGGGTCTGCGTTTTCAGCTCCTCTGGGCTGACAATTTGCTGGCCAACGCCGGCAACATAGGTGCCAACTTTGTTTGGATCGGAATCGACAACCCAGGTAAGCCAATTGGTCTTAACCCCAAAGTGGTGCATGAAGGCTGCCCCTTTCCCCGTGCCTCCCCAGAGGGCAACTCGCAGGCCACTGTTAGCCAGCTCTTGAAGCTGGGCAGCAATTTTGCGGCGAGCCTCTTGGCTGCCTTGCTCAAATTTGGCTGCTGCTTCAGCCCGGAGCCGCCAGGCTAGCGGTAGCTGCAGCTCAACGATGGCCAACACCACTTCCCCATCGTAGGCGTGCCACAAGCTCACAATTGCACCGACGCGCTGTAGCAGGGCACGCAGCGACTCAGTGCTAAACTGCTGGGGGTGTTCGTAGTAAAAATCCACCAGTCGCCCTGTGGCAAAGACCCGGTCGATACAGGGCACTTCAACAAGCAGGCGCACAGTCTTTTTACAGCAACCTGCAGCCCATGCCAACTGCTGTAGGAAGGCTGCTGGTTGGCTAAAGTGCTCCAGGACATGACGCATCACCACCAGATCCGGCTGGAGATGCAGCAGATCTTCAACAGGGTCAAAAAGCCGCGCCTCAAATTGAAACTCACTGGGGAAGTCGTCCGGTTGGTTAGGGTCAAATCCAATGTACCGCCCTTGCCGGCGAGCAGCCAAAGACCGCAGAAAGTGACCACAACCGCAGCCAATCTCAACCACGGTTGGGTTCTCAGGTAGGCGGGTCAGCACCTCATCGACCAGTTGCGCCAGATGCCGGTTCCACAAGACCCCGGCGTTGAACATGAGGTTCGGCTGACTGCCGTACGGGACATCCTCATAGCGGAAGGCGCGATTCCAGACATGGCCACAGGCGAGGCACTGCACAAAGTCAAGCCGATAGGGGGGCATGGCCCGTGCCTCCTCTTCAGTACGTGGCCAGCCCAATGTGGCAAGTGGCGCAGCCCCTCCGTCAAAAAAAGGGTGAGCCACTGATTCGCCACAGGCAGGACAGGGATCCGTATAAAGAGGAGTCATGCTCTACACTTACTCGAGCACAGCATAAGACATGTTCGTCGCGTAAGGGAAGCGAAAGAGACGGAGATTGCGGAGGCCCAGCATCTCGATCGTTGCCAGTGTTTCACCCGGAAACTGACGCATGTTGAGCTCATCGAACAAGATCACAGCTCCCTTTGGCATGCGTGGCACAAGCAACTCCAGCGCTAGCTTTGTCGGCTCGTAGAGGTCGACATCGAGATGCAGCAAAGAGACAACCAGATGGGGGTTATCTTCAAGATACTTGGGCAATGTAACACGCAGATCGCCCTCAACCAGCTTTAGTTTTGGTATGTGCCCTAGAAAGCGCGTCAAATCATGGATGGACGCGGCACGCATAATGTCGTTGGCCATGCCGCTTTCGACGGCGAAGCCACCGAGGCGGGTATGTTCAGAGACTGCTTGGCCTCTTAAATCGACTTCGGACACTTCTGGAAAGCCAGTGAAGGTGTCAAAGCCGATGATCTCGCGCAGGTAATTGGTTGGCTCGAAGATTGAGCTTAGGTGATACCACGTCATGAGGCTGGCGCCACGGGCAACCCCCATCTCAACCACTGAGCCATGAACATGCAATTGCTTTTGGAACACCTCGGCACGCGCCAAAAACTTGGTCAGGCTTTCCCGTGTGACATATTTGGTAAAATTCTCCAGCTTGACGTTGGCACTGCCCGGGCTTTCGGCCCAGTAGCGCTCCAGTTCTGCCAGGCACCTGATATTGGCTTCGCTTTGGTTAGATGACTCACGGATCATACCGCTCAATGGATTGCCATTGCCGCTCATGGTGCGTTCTCCTTTCTGGCAAGTGCTCTCCGTCCTTCTTCTGCCAAATCCTCCCAGCGCCAGCCTCGTTCAATAAAGAAAGGATCGGTCAGATCAGTGTAGCGCAGCGCAACTGCGAACCTTACATCCTCACTGCAGTTCAGGTTGGCCGAATGCGGCAATAGTCCGTCAAAAAGAACCAGGTCGCCCGCCATCAGTTCGAGCTGACGCTGTTCCTTAAACGAAGCAATGACTTCTGGCGGAAGCGTAATCCACTTGTTCTTTCCACTCAGTGCCTCATTGTGGGCGTGCGGCATCAGGCCTCGCTTGTGCTCGCCAGGTGCAACCATCAACCCGCCATTAAAGGCACCGGTATTCTGTAACGGAATGTAGGCCACTACGTGTACGTGTGGGCCGTAGAAACGATCCTGATGCCAGTAGGCAACATTCCACTCGTGGCCAGGCATGCTGATGATCATGAGCAGGCGGGGATGGATGGCAATGCGCTCGCTGCCCAATACTTCCATAGCCCAACTGGTGAGCAAACGGCTACTTGCCAGCTCAAACATCCAAGGCCGCCGATTGACCTCCTCGTAAATCCAAGACTGCGCCTCTGGCTTGGCTCTCCAGAGAGCGATCAGTGAACGTGACAAACGACGCACAGGGTCACTTTCTTCACTTGCTGCAAGGCCAAATCGTTTAAGCTGGGTAGCGACCAGCCAGTGCAGGTCGTCTGCCCATTCATTCAGCAAGACAGGCGGAACAAACTGGGGAATATGGCAATAGCCAAGTTCTGCAAATTGCTCCTTGAGTCGCTTCATTTTCACCCTCGCTTATCGTAAAGTCTTCCAAGCCTGATACATTCACGCTGAACTCTCCTGAACATGGTTCAGGAAAGAAGCGATCGCATCCTGCCTATCTCTGAGCAGGAAGGCGGTATCCCGCAAAGCCCTGAGGAATACCCCCCGAGCGCTTTCCCCCTTCACTTCCCGGCAACCGTTGCGGTGGACTCAAGGATCAGGGGGAAACTTGGTCTACTATATCCCTCTCAATGACTTTTGCCAAACCGCCTAAAGCTCAGTAAATTCAGCAAAGTTCAGGGTTTTGGGGGTTAGAGGCATGCTCTGCTGCCTCCTGGGAGAGAGTGCCGGCAGAGTAGCCCTGAATCGGAAAGCAAAACGGTTGATCTTCAGCAGGCTTGCGCAGAACACAGTAAAGCAAGGCGTTTTGGCCAATCTGGTTTTTAGTGACCAGTTCGAGGATATCCTCGCGTTTCCATAGCTGTACGAACTTCAGTGGATTATACTCGACGTAGAGATAGGCCATTATCGTGTAGCTGTTTGCCTGGGCTAGATCCCAGAAAAAGGTCGGCTGCACGTTGTAAAAACCGTGATCGAGCCAGCCGGTAAATGGCAGACCGTGGATCATTAGGCCACCAGGCAGCGTGTAGTCGTGTATGGTTTTCATCACCTGGGCAATATTATTGAAGATGTGCTCGGCTGTGCCAAGGTTAAAAACAGCATGGTAACGCTGAGGCAACTCGATAGGGAAATTGAGATCCAGCTTGAGAGCTGCCTCCGTGCCATGAAGATCCACCGCTGTCATCGAACGTGGCTGCCAGAAGGTGCGCCAAAAGACCTTGGCGATCTCGAACAGCATTCCAGGGCGCTTAGCCTGAGTAATTTCATCAAGTTGACGGAAGAGGGCAGTACGTTCTTCCTCTTTGGCAAAGCGATAAATGTCTTGGCCAAGCTGCTCGACAGCCACGTCGCCGTACCAGTTGGCCTCGCCCAGTTCCAAACAGTCGCCTCCAAGCGGAATAGCGTTTTGTTGCCGCATTTGGCTAAATAGAACGTATTCGATGGCAGTGATAGCCATGGATCTGATACATTTACGCTGAACACTGCTGAACATCACTGTTCAACTATGCAGCGATAGCATTCTGTTTGTTTCCAAACAGAATGGCGGTATCCCGCAAAGCTTTGAGTAGAATACCCAAAGCGCAGTTTCCGTGTCGTCTTACTACCAATTTTCTGCTTTGCTTTGGCTACCATGTTGGCAGACTCGAAAGTAAACAGAAAGATCAACTGGTAGTAATCCGTACTGAACATATTATACATTATTTTCAGTATAGTTGAGCTTATTATTGACTAGAGTCATGCTCTCCTTGTTTAAAGGAAGTTGCAGCGGCGGCATGGCTCTACCTGCAGACGGTTGTCCACCGTCGCGCGCAGTCGGCGATAGCTTGGGCTGTTGTAGATGTCGAGGACATGCTGCTCCCGAACGTTGCCTATGGGGTAGCGTGCCTGGCCATCGGCGCAACAGTGGGCTACCACACCCGTTGCCGTGATTGATATGTCAAACCAGCGAGTGCAGGCTATGGGCGGTGCCGTGGGAGGCGACACATCGACCTGGCCAAGCCAGTTCGTGCGCGGAAAAATGCTAACTTCGAACAATGGATACGTTGTCCTTACCCAGGTAATGAAATCCTCATCAGCTGCTGTGCCGTCTCCAACACGGGATAGCACAATGCGCATTGGCAAGCGTCCCTCAGCTTTTGCTTTGTGAAGTCTGTCCAGGCTTTCGCGAGTCCGTCTGTAGGGCAACTTCATCGTTGCCTCGTATTCGTCTGGGCGGTGATCGTTGAAGCTAACCCACAAGTAACCAAGATTGGGAAACTGTGTTAATCGTTCCACAATCCGCTCGTTGATGAGGGAGCCATTGGTAGTCAAGGTGATGGTAGCGTGCGGTAGCTCAGACTGAAGATATGTAAGCAAATCGAAGATCCGTGTATCCAAAAATGGCTCATTAACCTTAAAAGTGGCTCATTAACCTTAAAAGGACTTAATTGAAAGCGATGAAGACGCGGAATGTCTTTGAGGTCATTGACAATTTTTTCTATTAGAGAATCATCCATCTTTGCTCCCTTTCTTTCCAGTGAAGAATAGGGACAAAAGTTGCAGGCAGCGTTGCAACGTGCCATCGTTTCCAGATGGACATGAGCTGGAAAGTCAATGTATGAACTCTCCCGCATCGCCAGAGCTCTGCGCTGATAGTCCAGCAAGTTCGGCGGAATTGTGCTCATCTCACTGTCCTCCTGCAGCATGCAATTGTCTACTCATTAAAACATTGCAACAGGCTCCCCCGTGTGGGCGCTTCGCACCCCTAGCAGGAACGCTGCTGCCTGCGGTAACTCTAACCTAGAGCATGACTCTAGTCAATAATAAGCTCAACTATACTGAAAATAATGTATAATATGTTCAGTACGGATTACTACCAGTTGATCTTTCTGTTTACTTTCGAGTCTGCCAACATGGTAGCCAAAGCAAAGCAGAAAATTGGTAGTAAGACGACACGGAAACTGCGCTTTGGGTATTCTACTCAAAGCTTTGCGGGATACCGCCATTCTGTTTGGACTCCGTCCCGCTAACGCGAATGGAAACAAACAGAATGCTATCGCTGCATAGTTGAACAGTGATGTTCAGCAGTGTTCAGCGTAAATGTATCAGAACTTGTCCGAACTATTCCCTCTGGAGAGCCATGAACTGGCAACACCTCTTCACTCGCGCTTTTTGGGCGGCGACCCTCGCCAGCTTGTGCCTGCCGGGAGCGGTTCTGGCCCAGGCTAACCTGCGGGAGCTCCCCCCCGATCTGGCGGAACAGCTCACCACAGAGCAGATCCTGCAAGCCTGCGCCGCCAACCAAGCCGATACCCTGCCCAGCCCTTTCCCAGACGTGGTGGCGACCGACTGGGCCTACAAGGCGGTGCTCACCCTCTACTACTGTGGAGCCTACCGAGGGGCCATTCCACCGGAGCAATTCCGGCGCTACTTGGAGCAACAACGGGGATCCCAAACCTAGAAGGCTGGCTCTACTTCAAAGATCGGTACATCTCCTCGATGAGGTGAGCGTAGCGCTCCGCCACGGGGTTGCGCTTAATTTTCAGCGTCTGGGTCATGAGGCCATTTTCCACACTCAGGGGCTCTGGCAAGAAGCGAAAGTCAGCAACTTGCTCGTCGGGCCGATAGCCAGGGCGCTCTTGGATGCGGCGGCGCACCTCCTGCAAAATCAAGGTGCGGGTCTGGGGCTGGGCCAGCAGCTCGGCATCCTCAGCCGGGATCCCTTGCTCGGCAGCCCAGGCTTTGAGGGCATCGAGGTTGGGGTAGATGAGGGCAGCCAATTTCTTTTGGTCTTGCCCGACGATCACGATCTGACTGATGTAAGGAGATTGCAGACAAGCATCTTCCAGCGGCTGGGGCTCAATATTCTCCCCGTTGAGTAGGACGATGACATCCTTGGCTCTGCCGGTGATCACCAGTTGCCCGTCGGGGGTGAGCCAGCCCAGATCCCCCGTTTCAAACCAGCCGTCGGAGCTGAGCACCTTGGCAGTGGCTTCCGGGTTGTTGTAGTAGCCCATCATCACCTGCGGGCCACGGGCCAGGATTAGTCCTTTTTCTCCAGGGGGCAGCGGCTGTCGAGTTTCAGGATCCACAATGCGAAACTCCGTCCCCGGCAAAGGGAGGCCAGCCGTACCGCGCACATTGTTGTCTGGACGCCGCGCGCACAACACCGGCGAAGTTTCGGTGAGGCCGTAGCCATTCAAGATGGAAATGCCCACCACCTCGTAGAACAGATCCAAGTAGGCAGGCAGGGATCCACCGCCGCTGATGGCATGTTGAAAATTGGGGCCCAACGCCCGTCGTACCTTGCGGTAGATCAGCACATCGGCCAATCGGTGCAGGGGCCAGAGCAGCCAATGTTGCAGGCGAGCCTGCAGGCGCACCCAGGGGCTGACTCCGTAATGCAAAATCGACTGGTTGCGGGCTATCCGTCCAGAGAGCACATGGCTCTCACTCACGGCCATCAGAGCGCGGATCAGCCGCTGCATCAGGGGGCTTTTCTCTTTGAATTGCCGTTGGATCCCTTCATAAACGGTTTCCCAAATCCGCGGCACTGCCACCAGAAAATGGGGGTGCTCCTGTTGGAAATCTTGTTTGATAAAGCGAGGGCTGGTATAGACCAACATGCAGGCACGGCTGAGGAGAAAATACTCGCAAGCCCGCTCATAGGAGTGCCAAGTGGGCAGAAGGGTCAACACCTTATTCCCCGGCTGTGGCTGTACAACCACGCCCAAGTTCTCCACCTGGTGCATCAGGTTGCCGTGGCTGAGCATCACCCCCTTGGGCCGACCGGAAGTGCCGGAGGTGTAGATGATGGTGGCCAGTTGGGATCGCTCCAGCTTTGGGGGTTGGTAGGTGTGTTCCCGACCCTTTTGCAGCCATTGGGAAAAGTTCAGCACCCCTGCTTCCTGCTCATCGGAAAGCAACAGCAGCCGTTCCAGGCCCAGCTCCTGCACATCCGGCCGGATCCGCCTCAGGGTCTTCAGATCCTGAGCAATCAGGGCCGTGCTACCGGAGTGGCGCAAGATGTAGCCCAGCTCACTGGGATCCGCCACAGCGCTGCGGGGCACATTCACAGCTCCCGTGAACATCGTGGCCAGATCGGCCATCAGCCAGCGGGGGGAGTTATCGGCAAAAATGGCCACCCGATCCCCCGGGCAAATGCCCAAAGCCTGCAGGCCAGCCGCCAGGGTTTGAATGCGGCGAAACAGCTCTCCATAAGACATCTCGAAAACTGTCTGCGCGTGGGGATCCCGTAGGGCAACCTGACCGGCAAACTCTTCCGCCAGCACTTGCCAAACGTTCAGCAGCGTCGTCTCAGGGGCAGTGGGAGTAGCAGAAGCGGCAGCAGTTGTCATAGATCTGTACCGTAAATTACGTTTACAGTCTATTAAACCCAGCCTCTCTCCCCAGGTGTCGCTAGGACAGTTCCCAGCCTGTCACCCCATTCACCATCTTCCCCTTGCGGGGAAAAGGTAGGGATCAACACTATAAAATCTTGCGCTGGCAGAACCAGGGTGGTGATTGCTCGCCCCGGCAGATTGCGCACAAAACTTTACAATTTTGATCAAACCGGATCCCATATCTCCCATGGGGATCCCGGCTGTAAGCTTCATGTAAACTACCCGACACCGACCGCTAGGCGGTACGAAGCGGGCTTTTAGTAGCCCTGCAGTTAGCAAGCCAACCGCGAGCCTCTGGGGTGGTTTACTGCACCCCCAATCGACCGTTACCAGTGCCCTAAACAGCTGTTTCTGGTGCCCGCAGTACCATTATAGCATTCCTCCCGACACTGACCCTACGGGTACGGTACGGGGCTCCTGCGATTTCTAGCTGAGCAGCTCATCGTTTCTGGAGGTTGTGTATCGGTGATCAACCCATTCTCATCCTTCCGGTGGAGACATTCTTCTCGCTCTCCAGCTGGGATCCCAGAAGTTGAACCTCAGCCCCCAGACGCTTCCGATCCTTTTGCTTCCCAACGGGAGCAGATGGTCAAGAAACAGCTCATCAAACGAGGGATCCGAGATCCACGGGTACTGGAAGCCATGGGAAAAGTGCCGCGTCACCTTTTTGTCCCCTCTGATCTGCGGGATCGGGCCTACAGGGATTGCCCTCTGCCCATCGGCTATGGCCAGACCATTTCTCAGCCCTATATTGTTGCTTTTATGACAGAAGCTGCTCGCCTCACGCCTGAATCGGTGGTGTTGGAAATCGGCACCGGCTCCGGCTATCAGGCGGCTGTTTTGGCAGAGCTGGCCCGGCAAGTGTATAGCCTGGAGCGTCTGTCCCCATTGGCTGCTCAAGCTCAACAAACCCTCGCTGCCCTGGGCTATCGCAACGTGGAAGTGCGTCAGGGGGATGGCTACCAAGGTTGGCCAGAGCATGCTCCCTACGATGCCATTCTGGTGACGGCAGCGCCCCCAACTGTGCCCATGGTGCTGCTGGATCAACTGGCGGTGGGGGGCACCTTGGTGGTGCCGGTGGGAGAAAGCCCTTCGGACTCCGGTGCCCAGGGATCCCAGTCCTTGCTGATCCTCTGCAAAACAGCCCAAGGATGGGTTCAAAAAGGGGCTTTTCCGGTGCAGTTTGTGCCCATGGTCTAGGGTTTTGCCCCCTCTACTCCTGCCAAAAGGTGGGCGCGAATTTGCAAAGCCAATTGGGGACGGTCGGTAATCAACCCTTGAACAACGGGATTTTGTCCTACTGAGCCGGCAAATGGCTGCAAGCACAACTTCATCACTTCAGGATCGTTCACCGTCCAAACGTACAGAGGGATCCCGGCCTGTTCAGCTTCAGCCAAGAACTGCAAGTTCACCCAACTGTAGTGGGGGGCCAGAAAATCCGCTCCCAACTCCCGGCAACGGGTAAGTAAAGATCCCTTGGCTTGCTCCTCAGCCTTTGCCTCGATCAACAGGCCAACCTTGGGTTGCGGGGACAAAAGCGTTTTAACCCGCTGCACCACCTGAGGCAAAAAAGAGGTGATCACAAATTCTTCGGGGGTCAAAATATCGCTAACGAGGGCAAGGACTTGTTCCTCATAGCCTGCTTCTTTGAGTTCGATATCGAGGGTGATCTTGCCCTTGATATGTGACAGGGTCTCTTCAAGAGTGGGAATCGTGGGTTTGCGGGCCCGAATCTCGGCCCAAGTTAATGCGGCCAAAGGCTGTCCATCCAAATCGGCATCGTGAACAACCAGTGGGATCCCATCTCGGCTACAGCGCACATCCAGCTCAATTTGCTCGGCCCCCACCTCAATAGCGGCAGCAAAAGCGGCCAGCGTGTTTTCCTCGGCGTGGGTGTGCTCCCCACGGTGGGCGACGATCTGGGTGTAGGGGAGCATGTCAGCACCTCTGAAGCGGGGTTGAGTGCCAGGTTGCGCAGCTCTATTATGATTGGCTCTCGGTGGTTCAGAAAGGGATCCCAGCAGGCGACACTCCCCCAGCGGAAGCGATAAGCTAGGAGAGTCAATTAGGTCTCTGAAGCTATGGACGCCGCCGAAATTGCCGCCTTGAAAGAGCGCATCAAGCTAATCCGCGAACGCCGGCCAGCGGTAGCCAAGCTGTTGGAAAAGCCAGACTTGGGCAGCTTGCGCGTGGATGTCAACCAAGCGCTGGAGGAGATCGACGAGTTGCTCCACGAGTTTGAGCAGACTTTTGGCCCGGAAAGCTAGAGGGCTAGCTACCGACAAGCCGTTGCAACTGGGCCAGAACCTCAGCGCTGTGGCGGCTGGGGTTTACAATTGGGTCGATTTCTCGCAAAATTCCCTCGGGGTCGATCAAGAACGTATTGCGCAGGGCAACATCGCCCATCCAGGAGCCGTAAGCTCGACTGACCGTGCCGTCGGGATCCGACAGCAAAGGAAACTGTAGCCCCTCTGCCGAGCAAAAGCGCCTGTGAGAGTCCACCGAGTCAGCGCTCACGCCCACAACCTGTGCCCCCATGGCCCGGAACTTGGGCAAATCTTGCTGAAAGCGGCGGGCCTCAATCGTACAGCCGGAAGTGAAGTCGCGGGGGTAAAAATACAACACCACCCACTCCCCCCGAAAATCCGCCAGCCGCCGTATTTGCCCGGCTTGATCTGGCAATGCGAACTCCGGTGCCGGAGAACCTATTGGCGGGAGAGGAGTAGTTCCCCACTGAGCCCAGGCAGGCTGAGTCATCCCAAAGCCCACAAGCAGGCCCACAACCAATCCCATGAAAACCCTGCCCAATTCCCTCACTGCCCCTCCGAGACCTCTCTAGAACCCATCTCTAGCTTACATAACTTTATATGAGTCCAGGAACTCGCCTCACTGCGCAGAAGCAAGCCAGCGGGGTGGGAAGCATCTCCACTCTGCCAGCTCAATGTTGCCGCTTTGCCAATTCCTTTGCCAATTCAAGGTAACCACTTGCAGAGCAAAAGCTGCGGAGGGATCCCCAACCATCGCCAGAGTTGAGAGGTGCGTTCGATGGGGGTATAGCGCAGTTGAGCGTACAGTTGCCGCGCGGGGAGATTGTCTTCCAATACGTGCAGATGCAAACAGCGGTAGCCCCACCCTTTCGCCACCCCTTCAGCACTGAGCAAAAGCAGACGAGCAATTCCTCGCCGCCGCCAGCCGGGCAGCACCGCCAAGTTGGAGAGGTAGGGATACTTCCCGTGGGCTGTGACCCGCAAAGAGATCTCGGCAGTGCCCACCACTTCGGATCCCACCGCAGCTGCCAGACAGCAGTAGTGGGGATCCCTTGCGGCCAGCCTGAGGCGCAACTCTTCGCGAATGCCCAGCTTGCGAATTGGGTAGATCCAGCGTTGCAGACCTGAGGGGGGATGAAAAACCTGGGCTAGAACTTCGGCCAAGGGATCCAGATCATTCGATGTAGCTGGGTAAACTACGGGGGAAGGCAACACAGGTTGAGATAGGGCAACCGCAAGCATTCTCCTTATTTTCCCAAACAACTTGCAAACAACAAAACAATAAGTGGTGACCCCCACGGGGAGCCACCACTGAACCGGTAGAACTTGGCCACAGGGAGGAAAACCACCCCTGCCGACGCGGACTAACCGCATCCAAGACTTAACTAAGACTTATTCAGTTGTCTTAACTTGTAGCTTTCCAATTTCCTTTCCAATTTCCTTTCCAATTTCTAGGCCAGCGCCAGTGGCCGCTCCGACACCAGAATCCGACTCTGAGGTTTACGATGAGATCTCCAGATCGCTAAAATGGCAGGCTGAGCCGTTGATGCGATAGATATCATCCGTGATGGGCTGGTAACCCACTTCCACCAGATCGGACTTGGCAGGAGCAAATATGCGGATAATTGCTCTAGCAATCTTTGAGAGAAAGGTAAACATAGCAACCTCCTGAAAGTGAGAGTGAAACTATGAACTGAGAGAACCTCGAATTGCTAAAGCCCGCAGTCCTTGTCCCACTGAGCGCTGGTTCCGACTCGCAGAGCTTGCAGGTTGAGAGCACCTGAACCCGATCACCGATTTTCCCACCCTGACTCGCTCATGAATGGAGATTCAAAATAGCCGGCTGAGCTTGTTGATCTGGCAAAACCACTTTTATTTGAGGATTATTTGAGGAACACCTAGAGCGCTCTCTCACTTTCCCAGTGGCTTGTGCAGCAAGCCCAACTGCTATCTGCCTAACTCCCTTGTTCTGCTTTGAGGAAAACCTGTCGTAGGTACCAGGTGCTCTGCTGAGCGAGACAACCACTTCTCAGGAGAGTCTGCCGAAGCAACGGATCGGAAGCTTGGATCAAAGCGTTGACCGACAGAGAATTTTGGACTTGAATTTTGGATTTGATTCAATCGAGAAGCGGTGCCTCGCATTTGAGATGGGGATGAGATATTATCCTCCTCGCCTGAATCACTACATTCATAATCTAACCTATAGCCGATCTCTCCACCAAGGGCGGCAACCATTCTTAACAGGCTGGATCATTCCTTTAACTTGGTCTTTTCATCTCTTTTTGGTTCAGGTCAATGAGGGATCCCAGCATTCTCGATTCGGATTCCTCAGCCTCTTTCCGTCACAGGACACCTGATTTTTTGGGGAAACAAGCTGGCTCGGCGCGAGCCTTGAGCTAAACAGAAATAAACGCAAAAAAACAACGACCAACCCCTGCTTCGGGCTTAATCGCCGGAAGGAACTCATTCCCTATCCTAGAAAACTCATTCCAGCTGTAGCTCGTTTTCCAGGTTAAGAGAATCTTGATTTCGGGGCCGAGAACGCAGGATCAGCAGGGAAAAGTAGGGGGGCTGGTAGTCGGCCAGTCCTTCCAGGGTGGGGAAGAGGGTTTGCTGGGGCCAGCCGGCCCAGACCACCAAGCTGGCTTGTTGCAGCCAACCTCTTTCGGCCAGCCACTGCCAAACCTGAGGGTAGACAGAGGCCACTTTCATGAGGACGACTACCTCAGCCCAGGCACAAGCCTGCTCCAGTTCCGAGAGGGCAAACAGAGCCGGTAAAATCGCCAATTTCTCGGAGCCGAGCACCAAGGGGGATCCCAGGGCAGCAGCAGCGGCTAAGGGAGAGCACACCCCCGGTATGGCCTGGATGGGCAAGGCGGGGATCCGCTGCCGCAGGGCTTGGGCCACGTAGGCGAAGGTGCTGTAGAGGCCCACGTCTCCCTCACAGATGAAGGCGACATCTTCTCCCCTTTCTAGGAGTGGGGCTAGTTGCTGGGCAGCCACTCGCCAGGCAGCTTGCAGGACTTCCGGCTGGGTGACAAAGGGCAGGCGAAGCGGCAAGAGGGTTTGTTCCGGTCGCAGCCAAGGGCGCACAATCTGATAGGCCAGGCCCGGCTGGCCGGCGGCATTTTGGGGACAGGCCACCCAGTTGACCGTGCTGAGGATGCGGGCTGCTTTGACCGTTATCCAGTCGGGATCCCCTGCTCCAGCACTGATCCCCCAAAAGGTTCCCAGACCCATACTTATTACGTATCAGGCGGTCTCTGTACTGCCCGTACTTCCTTCCTTCAGGCGATCCAAGGCTTCCTGCAAGGAGTTGCGCAAAGACAGGAACTTCTCCAGGCGCACCAGCTTCACCGTTTGGGTGATGCGGGGATTGCTCACCACCTGAAAGACACCCGCACGGCTCTGCACCAGCTTGGCCAATTGCACCAGGGCGCCGACGCCAGAGCTGTCGATGAAGTCGATCCCTGTCAAATCCAGGATCAGGTTAGGGGATCCCTCTTCCAGGTATTTGGTGACCACCTTAACAAAGACCGGCTCGGAAAAGGCATCCAGAAGGCCAGTCAGGTGAAAGACCTGGCAGTTTTCCAGCGCCTCGCGGCTGCCGCGCAAGCTGACCGTCAGAGATAGGGGTTCCGGAATGGCTCTTCTCCTTTCAACCATCTCGACAGAAGGGAACACCTGAGAGAGGCCCCAGGGTGAGTTCAATCTCGGGTGTGGAGATAGCTTAGCATCCCCGTTCTCCGCGGGAGACGGTATTTTTCCGCGGGGTCTTCGGGGGAATTACGCCTGGGAGCAGGGATCTCTTCTTTCTGTTCCCTCGTGGCAAGCCAGGAGACCTTGGGTAGGATGGGGGCAACTGTGCCGGCAAGGTCGGCCCGCAGTGCACGAATGGCTTTTGGGAGCCTGTCAGGTTTTTAAGGGGTAGGCGGTTGGGAGAGGATCACCAAGATCCAAAGATGCAGCAGCAACGATTCAACCTTTCCCCCATCACTCTAGCTGGGGTGGGTTTGGGCTTGACGGCTGCCGCCTTTGGTGCCGCCTGGGGAACAGGGATCTACCTTCAAGATCACGTGCTGCCGCAGGTGGAAGCAACCCTCTCGCAAGCGATGCGCCGGCGCGTGGAATTGGGGGAGGTGAGGTTTCTGGCCCCCTGGCAGGTGAGCTTGGGAGAAAGCCGCGTTGAACATCTGGCCACCATCGGCTCCATCGACCTCAGCCCCGATTTCTGGACTTGGCTGCGGACGGGGGAACGGGTGCTCAATGTTACCTTAAATCGGCCACAACTGCTGCTGATGGAAACGCTGGATCGCGGCTGGGCGGATGTGCAGTTTCAACTGCCCGAAGGGGAGGGATCCCTGCCTTTCCAGGGGCTGAATATTCGCTTGCGCCAGGGATCCCTGACGGCCATCCCTTTGGTGGGGGAGCGACGCCAGTTTGATCGGCTGCAGGGCCAGGTGCAGGTGTGGCTGCCCCACAATGCCCCGCCAGGAGAGGAGGATCTTTTCGGGGGGCGGGCCAGTTTCCAGGCGACGGCACGGTTGCTCCCTCGGGAGGGGAGGAGGGGATACCCGCTGCAGCTCAGGGGGGTGGCGGATTTTGCCCAGGCTTCCGGTTCGGTGACGCTTTCTGCGGCTCGTCTGCCTTTGGATCTCTTGCCCAGTGTGGTGCCGGCGGCCCCTTTTGCGGAGGTGCAGGGGGAAACTGGCTTGGATCTCCAGGTGCTCTGGCGGCGGGATCAACCGCTGGAGTTGACGGGGCAGGCCCAGGTTCAACAGGCTCGGCTGGATCTGGAGAGGTTGCCCCATCCTTTTGAAGAGGTGAAGGGCTCCGTTCGCTTTACCTTGCAGGGGTTGGAGCTGGAGGGGGTGAGCGGTCGCTTTGGTCAGCTTTCCTTTGCCGAGCTAAAAGGCCCGGTGGTCTGGGAGCAAGGACAGGGGTTTGGTTTGCAGGCGGAAGTAGCGCCGGCCCGCCTGCAGCAGATCCAAGAGACGTTTGCCTTTGGCCTGCCGGTGGCGGTGGAGGGGGTGGTAGGGGGATCCGTAGCGGTCACTGGAGCCTTGGATCAGCCGCAGATCCGGGGACAGTTGCGGGGGCTTTCGCCGGGGCAGGTGGATCGCCTGCCGGTGTCGGAGTATGCCTTTGGCTTCCGCTTTGCGGATCAAACCTTGGCCTTGGAAGCAATTGACCTCAAGACTGCAGGGGGTCGCATCCAAGGCTCCGGCCAGCTGCAATGGGCTGCCGGCTTGGCAGGCCAGTTCGATCTTCAAGTCAGCGGAGCCGACGTGGAGCAGGTGCTGGCCCTTTACGGCCTCAACCTGCCCCGCCGGGGCGCTCTTCCTTGGGTGGGGCCGGTTTCCGCTCAAGTGCAGGTGGCGCTGACGGGATCCCAACCGCGGGCGGAGGCCACCTGGGCAACCCAAGGGGGAGAGATCGCCGGAAGAGGGCAGCTGCAGGTTTTGCCGGAGGGTCGGGACTGGGTGGTGCAGGTGCCGCAGGCGGTGCTGGACGTGGGCGGAGGCCGGGTGGCGGTGGCGGGGCGGTGGGCGGGGGGACAGCTCCAGACGCAGTTGGCTCCTCAGGAGGTGCCGCTGGCCTTTTTCAACCCCCAATGGCCGGGATCCCTCTCTGGCGAGCTGACGGCGCAGGTGAACACGGCTGAGGTGTCGGAGCTGGGCTTTTTGGGGGCGCTGCGGGCGCAGGGCTCGGTGATCCTGTCGCAGCCTCTGGGAGAGGCAAGGGGCCAGGTGGCCTGGGATGGGGCGGGCCTAGTGATCCAAGAAGGTGAGATCTTGGCCGACGCAACTCGGCTGGCCGGCATACGGGGGCGGATCCCGGTGGATCCTCAAACCCTGCAGGTGGGATCCCTGGATTTGGCCTTGGCTGTGGATGGGGTTTCCTTGGCAGAAGTGCCCGGCCTGCCACCCTTGGTGGAGGGGGTGCTGCAAGGTTCGGGGCAGATTCGGGGATCCCTGGACAACCTAGAGGTGGAGGGAGAGGCTCGGCTCCAGGGCCTCAGCATAGCAGGAGTTGAATTTGAAGACTTGGCCGGATCCTTCCAGGGGTCTGCTCGAGGGGTAGAGGTGGATCTCCAGGGACAGCAGGACAGGCTGGCGTTGCAGTTGGATCCCCAGTTGCAGCCTTTGCAATTTCAAGTCCGGCGAGGGGAGGCGGAGGCAGTAGGTCAACGACAGCAGGAACAGCTCCAGGTGACGGTGAATCGGCTGCCGCTGGCTTTGCTGGGGGGCTTAGCTGCCGGGCCGTGGGCCAGCCTACAGGGGAACCTCGATGGGGAGGTGGCAGTTGACCTGGCGAGTGGTGCTGCCCAAGGACGGGCTGCGGTAGCGGATCTGCAGTGGGGAGGGATGAAAGTGCAGGGCTTCTCGGTGGATTTTGACTACCAGACTGCGGGCGACTCCGGCTCTCCCCGGCTGACCATTGCTCAAGCCCAACTGGATTTGTTCGAGAGCACCTATACGGCTAGGGGCACCTTAGAGCTGCCTGCAACTCTTCTGCAAGCCGGTTTGGATCCCACCTTGGCGGCTCTCGCTCCCCAAATTGACCTAGAGATCAGCACCCATCAAGGTCGGCTAGAAGATATCATCTCCGCCTTCAAGTGGCGGCAGTGGCGCGACCTCACCACCCGGGGTTTCCAATTGCCCCCCTTGGGCCCTGCCTCGGTGTTAAAGACCGACCCGGTTGGTTTGCCCAACCATCCTCTCCTGGAGCAGCTGGAGTACTATGCCCAGATCCTGGCTGTCCACCTGGAGACCTTGGCCAGCCGCATGGATCCGCTGTTCGCGTCAGCGGTGCGGAGCACTTTCCCGCCGCCCACAAGTCTGCGAGGGGAATTCCAAGCCAGCGTTAGCCTGGTCGGCAGCCTCAACCGGCCTAGCGTCAGCTTTTACCTTGAGGGCCAGAATTGGCAGGCAGAGGAGTTTGGCATCGAAAGCCTTACTGCCAGGGGCAGCCTGGCTGGAGATGCAGTGGTGTTGGAGCCGCTGCGGTTGCGCAGTGGCGAACGTCAAGCCCTTTTTGTGGGCAAGCTGGGCCTAGAGGAACAGTCGGGATCCTTGCAAATCCAAGGATTGCCTCTGGCTTTGCTGGACCGCTTCCTGCCAGAGGAGCTGGAGCTGCAGGGGGATCTCAACCTGGACGTGGAGCTGGCCGGCAACCTGCGGGATCCCCATGCCCGCGGATCCCTGACAGTGGTCAACGCCCAGATCAACCAGGTGCCGCTGCGGGAGGTGGGAGGACAATTTGACTACCAGCGGGGGCAGCTGCGCCTGGGCGGCGCCCTGCTGGCCAATGGTGACGAACCCATTCGCCTCTTTGGCCTGGTGCCCTACACCCTGCCCTTTGCCGAGGTGCGGGCCGAATCCGACCAGATCGACCTCACCCTGCAAGCCAAGCATGGCGGTCTGCGCCTGATCAACCTCTTCACCGACCAGGTGCGCTGGGAAGGCGGCCAAAGCCAACTGGAGCTGGCCATCCGCGGCACCTTGCGAGAGCCCAGCCTGCAGGGGAACTTGAGCGTCAACTCGGGGATCCTCAAGCTGGCAGCCCTGCCGGAGCCCATTACCGACCTCACAGGCCAGATCGCCTTTAACCTCAATCAGCTGCAAGTCCAGGAGCTGCGGGGACAGTTGGGGGGTGGATCCCTTTTGGCTGAAGGCTTCTTGCCCGTCAACTCTCGCGGTGCCCTGCAGATGGACGAAACCTCGCCACCCTTAACTCTGCAACTCCAAGGGATCCAGCTCAACCTGCCCAGCCTCTACACTGGCCATCTGGACGGCGAGGTGGCTGTCAGAGGGCTGCTTCTGCAACCTTTGCTCGAGGGGCGGCTGGAGGTTTCTCAAGGGATCGTGGATGTCAGCCCCCGCCGGGCAGAACCTGAGGCCGCAACAGCTGCCGCCGGCTCGACTTCGCCGGATCCCTTCTGGCAGCCGCGGCTCAACGGACTGGAGCTGGTCTTGGGGCCAGGGATCCGCGTGCAGCGTCCCAATCTGTTTGAATTCAATGCTGCCGGCACCTTGCGCCTGTTTGGCACTCCCCAGGATCTGCGCCCAGCGGGCACCATTGCCCTAGAGCGAGGCCGCATCAACCTGCCCCTTGCCAACTTTCGCCTGGATCGCTCCCGCTCCAATACCGCCACTTTTGACCTAGACAACCCCTTCGATCCCTTCCTGAACCTGCGCTTGATGACCCAGGCCATCGAGGTCTATCGCTTTCCCCAAGAGCTCTCCCCCTTCGACACCAACCGCAACCTGCCGGGATCCCAGCAGAGCATCGAGATTTTCGCCACGGTCAACGGGCGGGCCAGCCAGCTGGCTGAGGCGGATCCCCGCAACGGGGTTCTGGCCCTTTCCAGCAGCCCCAGCCGCTCCCCCGAAGAGATCGTCGCCCTCCTGGGAGGCACAGCTCTGGCCCGCCTCAACCCCGAAGCGGGAGTGGCCGGCCTGGCCGGAACTGCCTTGCTCAACGATGTGCTGGACACGCTGCGGGACACCCTGGGCCTAGACGAGGTGCGCATTAGCCCCGTCCCCCAGGTCGATACCCGCGCTGCCAACCGCTCCTCGATAGGGCTAGCGCTGGAGGTGGCCCGCGATCTGGGGCCAGCCACTTCCATCTCGGTGCAGCGCAACCTAACGGATCCCTTTCAGCCCACCCGCTACAGCGCCCGCTACCGCCTCAACGAGCAAACCCTCACCCGCGCCAGCACCGACCTCGAGGGCAACAATGTCATTTCCATCGAGTTTGAGACCCGCTTCTAATGGGATCCGCTCCGGAGTTTGGCAGCAGGCTTTGGATGGCCAGGGATCCCTTGAAAAAAGATTTAGTGGAAAAAGCTGCCTTACAGGTAACGGCTAATGTCTTCTCCTCGCTCCGCCAAAAACGACAAGGCCCGGAAGCGCAGCCCTGCCACCTGGTCGTAGAGGGGGTTGAGCTTACACATGGGCGGAATGTGCATCACCTTATGGCCAAACAGCACCACATCTCGCTCAAAGGGGCAGCGGGCCGGGATCCACTGGCAAAGGAAATGGGCCAAGCGTGGATCGCGGATGCTAAAGTTATCCATAGCCGATTGAATGGGACGCAACGGAGCCTGCAACCAGTCGCGCAGGCGACCCGTGGACTTGAAAAGCACAGAAGTCATGGAACCAGGCAGCTCCTGAGGAGCTTTGCGAGCACGTTGCCAAGAAATCGTTGTGGAACCCATAAGCTTTCACCTCAACCTTTGAAGAAGCAGCAGCCTTTGGTCGGTTACGGCGCGCAAAATTACTAGCCATCGACAATTCTCTGTGTCGAGTTTGTATTGAGGGAAACATCAGCCATCTCTCTTCCCTCTGTTAGTCTGCCTTCCTCAACAGAAAGCTTGCTTCTGTAAACAAGAATCTCTGCTCAACGTTGTAGAGCTACATGTTTTGTCTCCAAAAGTTAACATGTAACGAAAAATACAAAAACTCCTCTGCTCTTGTCCACCAGCCGATTCCCTGTCAGGATCCCTGAGGTTCCTCAGCTTGAACTTTGGGGCCAGATGGGTATCCATCGCTCCTATTTCTAGGATGGAACAAGCCCTTTGGGCGGAGTAGGGGGATCCCCGTAATCACACTTGCCTTGGCAGGGTTGTTTTTCTTTTGATCGAGTTTGGCTTGGGAGCGTCTCGGTTGGGAGTTACGGAGGATAACAGCCAAGGGATGCCGGCTGCTGAGCGTTCTACAATGCCAGGAGAGATTCCCAGCGGGTGCACATCCGGCGGTGGGTTGGGATCCTTGATTTTGTCTCTGGCTTTCTTGAGAGGCTGCCCATGAAATTGGCCTATTGGATGTACGCTGGCCCTGCCCATATTGGCACGCTGCGGGTGGCCAGCTCCTTCAAAAACGTTCACAGCATCATGCACGCTCCTCTGGGAGACGACTATTTCAACGTGATGCGTTCCATGTTGGAGCGAGAGCGGGATTTTACTCCGGTAACCACTAGCGTCGTTGACCGGCAGGTGTTGGCGCGGGGATCCGACGAAAAGGTGATTCGCAACATCGTCCGCAAAGACGGCGAGGAGCACCCGGATTTGATCGTGGTCACCCCCACCTGCACTTCCAGCATTTTGCAGGAAGATCTGCATCACTTTGTCCGGCAGGCCCAGTTGGCCAGTCGCTGCGACGTAATGCTGGCAGATGTCAACCACTACCGGGTTAACGAATTGCAGGCAGCAGATCGCACCCTGCACCAGATTGTGGAGTTCTACATCACCAAAGCTCGCAAACAGGGGGAGCTGAACGACTCGCCCCAAAAGACGGAGCGTCCTTCCTGTAACATCCTTGGCATTTCCAGCCTGGGGTTTCACAATGCCCACGATCTGCGGGAGCTGAAGGCGCTGCTGCGAGATCTGGGGATCCAGCTCAACCTGGTGATCCCGCAAGGGGCCAGTGTCCACGATCTCAAACACCTGGGGCGGGCCTGGTTTAATGTGGTGCCCTATCGGGAGCTGGGGCTGATGACAGCTCGCTACTTGCAGGAGGAGTTTGGCACGCCTTCCATCGAGATCACCCCGATGGGGGTGGTGGAAACGGCCCGCTTCATCCGCCAGATCCAGAAGATCCTGAATGAGCAAGGGATCCCTGTCGATTATGAAGCCTACATCCAGGAGCAAACGCTGCACATTTCCCAAGCGGCCTGGTTTTCCCGCTCCATCGACTGCCAAAACCTGACCGGCAAAAAAGCGGTGGTCTTCGGGGATTGCACCCACGCGGCAGCGATCACCAAGATCTTGGCCCGCGAGATGGGGATCCACGTGGTGTGGGCGGGCAGCTATTGCACCTACGATGGAGAGTGGTTCCAGGCAGAGGTGGGGGAATATTGCGATCAGGTCTTGATGACAGAGGACCACACCCGCGTGGCGGACGCCATTGCCCAGGCGGAACCTGCCGCGATTTTCGGCACCCAGATGGAGCGGCATGTGGGCAAACGGCTGCGGATCCCTTGTGGGGTCATCTCGGCCCCCATCCACGTGCAGGATTTCCCTATCGGCTACCGGCCCTTTTTGGGCTACGAGGGCGCCAACCAAATTGTGGATTTGATCTACAACTCCTTTACCCTGGGCATGGAAGATCACCTGTTGGAGATCTTCGGTGGCCACGACACCAAGGAGGTGATTCACAAGAGCCTGAGCGCCGATTCCGACCTCATCTGGACGCGGGAAGCCCAGGCGGAGCTGAACAAGGTGCCCGGCTTTGTGCGCGGCAAGGTTAAACGCAACACCGAAAAATTTGCCCGCGAACGGGGCTTGACCGAGATCAGTGTGGAGGTCATGTACGCCGCCAAAGAAGCTTTTGGAGCTTGAAGGGATCCCGTTGACAACCTTTACCCTGGGTGGGATCTTCCATCTGACGTTTGCCTATGCGTCTCCTGGTTACCGGCGGGGCGGGCTACATCGGCAGCCACACTTGCAAAGCTCTGGCGGCCTCTGGCCATCTGCCCATCACTTACGACAACTTGGTTTACGGGCACCCCTGGGCAGTTCGCTGGGGGCCGTTGGAGATTGGGGATCTTGCCGACCGGAAGCGGCTTGATCAAGTCATCCAGCACTATCGCCCAGAAGGGGTGATTCACTTTGCTGCCTATGCCTATGTGGGCGAGTCGGTCAAGGATCCCGGCAAATACTACCGCAACAATGTGGCCGGATCCCTGAACTTGCTGGAGGCCATGCGAGATCACGGGATCCCTTACCTGGTGCTCTCCAGCACCTGTGCCACTTACGGGGTGCCAGAGCGGATCCCTATTCCCGAAAGTCATCCGCAACGTCCCATCAACCCCTACGGCCAGAGCAAGCTGATGGTGGAGCAGATCTTGCGAGATTTCCAGGTTGCCCACGGGATCCGATCCATTAGCCTGCGCTACTTCAATGCCGCCGGAGCCGATCCCGATGGTGAAATTGGGGAGGCCCACGACCCGGAAACCCACTTGATCCCCTTGGTGTTGGAGGTCGCCGGCGGCCAACGTCCTCACATCACGGTCTTTGGAGAGGACTACGATACCCCCGATGGCACCTGTATCCGAGACTACATCCATGTCACCGACCTGGCGCAAGCCCACGTGTTGGCAATAGAAGCGCTGGCCTCTGGCCGACCCGTACCAGCAGCCTACAACCTGGGCAATGGCCAAGGCTTTTCCGTCAAAGAGGTCATTGCCACCGCAGCAGCCGTGACCGGAAGACAGATCCCCATGCAAATGGGAGCGCGCCGCCCTGGGGATCCCCCGCGCTTGGTGGGCGATGCCGGTGCCATCCTTCGCGATCTCAACTGGAAACCTCTCTACACCGACTTGGCCGAGATCATTCAAACTGCCTGGCGCTGGCACCAGAAGCGACCCTACTTTGGGAAAGCCAAGCCCTCGGTGAGCTAGGAACGCCTAGCCCGGCGGGCGATAGGATAGGGAGAAACCGCCCGGCTAACAACTTCCCCGCCCCGCATGGACGACAAGATCACACCCGATACCCTCGCGGTTGTCATGACCACGGTGGGATCCGAAACCGAGGCCCATCGCTTGGCTCATACCTTGGTGGCCGAACGTTATGTGGCCTGTGCCCAGGTCTTGCCCGGGATCACGTCCTACTATCGCTGGCAGGGATCCCTGCAGACCGATGCCGAGTTCCTCATCCTGCTCAAATTGCCCGCAACTGCCTATCCCCGCCTGGAACAACGGCTGCGAGAGCTGCACCCCTACGCTGAGCCCGAGATCCTGGCTCTGGCAGCCACTCAAGTGAGCACAACCTATTTGGCTTGGGCCCGAGACCAGGTAGGCTAGGGAATAGTGCACAGTTGGCCATGATCGCCCTCTACCCCGGCAGCTTTGACCCCATTACCCTTGGGCATCTCGATGTTATCGAGCGAGCCAGTCGTCTCTTTTCTAAGGTGATTGTCGCCGTCTTGAAAAACCCCAACAAAACCCCTCTGTTCAGCCCCGAGCAGCGGCAAGCCCAGATTAGCCTGTCCACGGCCCATCTCAAAAATGTTGAGGTTGATACGTTTTCAGGTCTGACGGTGGCCTACGCCCGTCAACGGGGGGCAAAGGTGATCGTGCGCGGCTTGCGAGTCTTGTCGGACTTCGATGTGGAGCTGCAAATGGCCCACACCAACAAGCTTTTGGCTCCCGAACTGGAAACCTTGTTCCTTGCCACCGCCAGCGAGCACAGTTTTGTCAGCAGCAGCCTGGTGAAGGAGGTCGCCAAGCTGGGCGGCCCCATCGATCATCTGGTGCCCGCTCCGGTGATTCGAGATTTGCGGGAGCGCTTTCCCTTGGCCTGAGGGCTCAGGGATCCCCTCTCCTTCCCCAATCAAAATTCAAAGGGCTGCATCCCTGCCGTCACCGGATCAAACCCCACCGGGAAACAGGTGTTGTGATTGTAGAGGGAGCCACTCAAATTGGCTCCTTCCAAGCAGGCTCCCTCAAGGTCGGCATAGCGCAGGTCGGCACAGCGCAGATCAGCCTTCGCCAGATTGCTGCCCCGCAGGTTGGCGTAGCGCAGGTTAGCCCCATGCAAATCGGATCCCTCGAGATTGGCCCCTCGCAGATCGACCCCCCTCAAAAAGGCATACTCCAAGCAGGACTGGGGAAAATGGCGCTCTCCCCGCTGGTAGCGGCTGAGCAACTCTGAGGCCCCTTGTAGAGCACACTGGGCAATGGTTTGAGTCATGGTACTGCTCCCAAATCAGACTGGATGCCTTATTTCTATCCTCATCCCTATCATCGGGTTGACCAGGTTTTGATCATCCCTGCTTAACAAATAATTTCAGTTTTTGAGTGGATTGTTGCCCCCAAGTTTTTTTGGAAAGATCTATCCTCAGAGATATAGAAGTCTTTCCTAATCGGCAGCTTGTGCAGCAATGTTTCTTAATTCTTTTTGTGAAGAATACTTAACGGCTGGGCTTGATCGCCAACTCCAAGCCCCACCGGGAGCGCAAGCTGACCTGATCTTGCTGGGCTGTATGGATCCCTCAATTTCTTCTTTTTCCAAAAACGACACGTGGGCAGAGACAATCTTCCAGCCGATATCGGGGAACCTGTACCCCATCTGGCTTTGGCGGCCCAAGCGAGGGATCCCGTTCACCGGACGGCGAAACTCTAAGGTGACCGAGCCGCAATCCGCCCCAAAGGTGACTACCTGCAAACGCAGCATCTCGCGGGCCAAATTCGTGGGAGGACGCCGTTGGCGAAAAGCCTTGATCTCGTCTCCCCCGTAGAGATTTTCCCCCACACCAAAGCGCACCACCTGGGGGCCATCCCAAAACAGGCGGTTCAGGGTGGGCACATCATTGCTCGTCAGGGCAGCTTCGTACTGATGGTAGAGTTCGGTTAGCTCTGCCACCACCTCGGGGCGATTGACCAGAGTCATGGGCCAGGCTCTTGTGCAGTCGAAATGGGCCTTGCCATCTTATCGGCTCAAGGAGCAGCAGGAGGTTCTAAAAGAACAGCGGGATCCCCCACCTTGCTCTGTCAGACAGCAGACAGCGGCAAGACATCTCCGGGTAGTCGGATCCAAGTCTAGGGGCTGAGAACGGCTTGCAAAGACCGCACATCGCAGTAGTACACCTGATGGCGGTGGGCATACCCCTTCAGCTCCACAGCCTGATGGGAGAAGCAGGCGGCTGCCTGCCCCAGCTGTTTGGCCAAGCAGGTATAGGTGTCCTGGCTGATCGCCAGGTCGGCGTTGAGGGTGCGGGTAGCGCTCTCGATGCGAAAGGCCAAATTCACCGTATCTCCCAGAGCCGTATATTCTTGGCGGGTGTTGTTGCCCACCTGGCGCACGATTGCCGAGCCTGTGTTGACCCCTGCCCCCAGACGAATGGGAGAAGGCAGCGGAAACTCACCGTTCAGCTGCTCGGTCATTTGAAACAGCTTCGCTATGGCCTGCAAAACCGACTTCACATCGAGGTGAATTCCCGGCACTTCCGTGCCCAGAGAAGCAGTGTTGGCTTGGGGCACATGGAACCAAACGGCCATAATCGCATCGCCAATGTATTTATCGACAGTGCCCCCGTACTGCTGAATGATATCCCCACCCCGCCGGAACCAATCGCCCATCACCTGGGAAAGCAGGCGCTCGTCCAGTTGTTGAGTCAGTTGTCCGTAACCTCGCACATCCACCACCGCCACCGAGATCAGCCAGCGGGTTTGTAAAACCAGGGTGTCCGAAGGTTTGGCCGCAGGGCTGGGTTCCGAGCTGGCCAGGGATCCGCTGTGGAACTCCAGCTGGGATTGTCCAAGGGTGAGGTGATCCCCATCCTGCAGCAGGGTGGGAATGCTGACGCGGCGATTGTTGACAAACGAGCCGTTGCGGCTGCCCAGATCAATGAGATAGATGCTGTTGTTGTCGAGGTATTGCAGCAGGGCATGTTGGCGGGAAACGCTGGGATCGCTCAAGACGATGGCGTTGTCTTCATCGCGGCCTAGGGTCCAAGCGGTCGCTCCCGAGAGAATGTGTTTCCTCTGGCTGCCATCCGGCTCTTTTAAGATCACGTAGGGTGCGGCAGTGGCGGCAGATTCGCTCGTGACGCTCATGATGAGATGAATTCTAGACGCGACCACACTTTAATACGATACCCCGCTTGCCTTCGGTTGATGGGGGGTATCCGGGCTCGATTTCTGAGCCGCCTCTGCTGGGAGATGGAGGTCTGAGGATGGGCTTGGCGGGGGGCCGACCCGACCGGTATCATTTTGTGTAGATACGTTAAGGCGTATGCTGGATCCCTTCCATCCCATTCCCGCTGAGCAACAGCCGCTCCGGCAATATGCAGAGCTGAGGGAAGCCTTTCCTTTTTCCTGGCCTGCTTTGGGGTGGATCCCTTACTTAAAACGAATCTTTGGGGTTTGGGGAGCTGTTGTGCTGGCGGTTTCCCCGCTGGTTTGGAGCAGCTTTGCCGGAGATTGGGGCCACTTTGTCTCTGGGTCGGTGCTGGGGGCCAATGTCTTGCTCGGCCTGGTGTTGCTCCATCTCTACTTGGGATGGGCTTATGTGCGGCGGCGCTTGGTACAAGCCCAGATTCCCTATGAAGAAAGTGGCTGGTACGATGGGGCGATGTATGCCAAGTCAGAAGAGGAGCTGGCTCAGCATCGGCTGATTGTCAGGTATCAGATTGATCCTGTGTTGCAGCGCCTGCGACGGAGCTTGTGGGGCGTAGTGGGCTTGAGTGGGTTGGTGGCCCTGCTGTGGCCTCTGGGGTAGGCAGTTGGTTGGCTGTTTTTAGGATCCCGGACAGTGCACATCACTTCTGATCTGGCTCAAACCTTGCGACCCACCGCTGTGGCCATCGGGAACTTCGATGGCTTGCATCTGGGCCATCAGAAGGTGCTGCAGCCGATTCGAGATTCTCTTCAGGGGGTACGTACTGTCCTCACCTTTCATCCCCATCCCCAGGAAGTCTTGACGAGGCGGCCTCAGCTGTTGCTCACTCCCCCTGCCGAAAAGCTGGATCTGTTGGCGCAAATGGGCTTTGAGCAGGTGGTACTGCTCCCCTTCACCCCTGCATTTGCCTGCCAGCCCCCCCAAGAGTTTATCCAAACGGTACTTGAACAGGGCCTGCGCGTTCGCCATCTCAGCGTCGGTTGGGATTTTTGCTTTGGTCACCGTCGCTCCGGCAACGCCCAAACGCTCCAGGCTTGGGGATCCGAGCGCTGCATTCCGGTGGAGGTGATCCCGGAGGCGAAACTGAACGGGGAACGGGTGAGCAGCTCTCGCATTCGAGCTGCCTTGGCGACTGGGGAGGTGTCCACCGCCGAAGCGCTCTTGGGTCGTCCTTACCGGCTAACGGGAGAAGTGGTGCAAGGGGATCAGCGGGGCCGACAACTGGGCTTTCCCACCGCCAACCTCCGCTTGCCTCCGGAGAAGTTTTTGCCCCGCGATGGGGTGTACAGCGTTTGGGTGGATGTGCCTGCTGCTGCGGCAGCTCTACCTGGGGTGATGAACATTGGCCATCGGCCCACCTTTGCCGGTTTACAGCACACCGTCGAGGTGCATCTATTGGATTGGACAGGAGATCTCTACGGGCAAGAGGTGCGGGTGGCGCTACGGGGCTTTATCCGCCCAGAGCGGAGATTTCCCACGGTGGCAGATTTGATTCAGCAAATTCAGCAAGATTGCCAAACAGCCCGCCAGCAATTGGGTTTGGCTGAGCAAGTGGGTATGGTGTAGGGGGATCTATGCCGAAGAGAGCTCGCAAGCACCGATGCTCACCCAGGCGCTGGTGCCATCTCGCCAGTATTCTTTTTTCCAGATGGGGGCGTTGTGCTTGAGGGTGTCGATGGCAAATTGGCAGGCAGCAAACCCTTCGGCCCGATGAGGGGTGCCCACCGCCACCAAGACGCTGATCTCGCCAATGTGCAGCTTGCCGATGCGGTGGTGGATGACCACACTGTTGGCATCTGGCCAGTGCTGCTGAATTTGTCGGGCAATATCGGCGAAGACCTTCAGAGCCATGGGCTCGTAGGCTTGGTATTCCAGGTAATCGACAGGGCGGCCATTGGTGTTGTCTCGAACAGTGCCGCTCATCACCACCACAGCTCCATTGCCCGGATGGGAGGCCTCTTGGTGGACACGGTCGATGGATAGGGGAGCCAGGGTAATCTGGAAGGAAGTCTTCAGGACGGTCAGGAGATTCATGATGGCCCGATGAGAGATCCCCACAGCAATGCTATCGCTTCTGACCATTCCACCGTAGCTCCGTAGGTATCGCCCGTGTGTCCTCCCAACTGGCGGTAGATCCAGTAGCCCACGGCCCAAGCCCCCAGGGCGGATCCCAGCGTCCAGAGCAGCAAAGGGGGCCAAGCCAAGAGCCCGACCCAGCCCAACCCCCCGGTGATGGCCAGCACAAGCAGAGTGCCCGGCCACAGGGATCCCGGCAGGGAAGTGGAGTCTTTGAGGAAGCGGGCGGATCCCTGCTCTCGCAGATAGGGGTACAGGGCAATGGCGAGCAACTGGCCCCAACGCCCCCAGGCGGGCACCAGCAGCAAGAGGGGCCAAGCTCGAACGCTGCTCAGGGCAGCAAATTTCAGCAGCAGCAGCAGCACCAAGGCCAGTACCCCATAGGCCCCGGTGTGGCTATCGCTCATCACCTGCAGACGGCGACGGGATCCCTGCAAGTCAGATTTTTGTCCATCCTCAGTTGACCGTTCCGGATCCCCTTTGTAAGGATTCTTGTGGACATTGATCGCCAAGCCATCGGCAGTATCGGCCACCCCGTCCAGGTGCAGCCCACCGGTCAAGAGAACCCACAGGGCCAAGAGCAAAGCGGCCCGCACCGGATTGGGGAAAATCTGCAACAGGATCCCAGCCAGGGAGAGGATCCCGCCCAGCAACACACCTACCCCTGGCAGCCAGGCGGCAATGCCCTCAAACGGCAAGTCTCCGACCCACCCCAGAGGCAGGGCCGTGTAGAAAGTCAAGGCTGCCCAGAAGCGCCGCAATCGCTCAGTCCTTGAGTCTGTGTAAAGGGATCCGCCAATCCAGCCCTCTGGGAGAGAAAATAGGAATCCTTGCGAACGGTGCGCCCCACCACAATGGTGAGCTTGACAATGGTGAGCTTGGCCACCAAAGCTCCGATGGCGCACACCGCGGCCAACACCAGAAAGAGGGCTGCTTTTTCAGAAAGACTGGGATCCGCGGAGTCTGGTTCGAGTTCATGCTGAAGATCCTCCATCGCGCGGGTTGGCAGTTCCAACTCAGTCTGCCTTAGGGGGCCGGGAACTCTCTTGGATCCCTTGCCCCGGCTCTCCCTGAGAGCTAGAAGGAATGGGCCCCAGAGTCACCGGATGTATTCCTTCAACACGCTGTTGCGGTTGGGGTGGCGCAACTTGCGCAGAGCCTTAGCCTCGATCTGCCGGATTCGCTCACGGGTGACATTAAAGATCTGGCCGATTTCCTCCAGAGTTTTCATGCGGCCATCATCCAAGCCGTAGCGCAACTTCAACACATCCCGTTCGCGGGCGGTGAGGGTTTCCAAAACGCTTTCCAGATCTTCTCTGAGCAAGACTTTGGCCACCCGATCCTCCGGCGTCTCCCCATCCGACTCGATAAAGTCTCCCAGCCGAGAATCCTCTTCCTTGCCGATGGGGGTTTCCAAAGAGATGGGAAGCTGGGCCGACTTGGCGATAAAGCGCAACTTCTCGATGGTGATCTCCATGCGGGTGGCGATCTCCTCTTCGGTGGGCTTGCGGCCCAATTCCTGGGAAAGCAACTTGGTTACCTTTTTGATGCGGGAGATCGTCTCGTAGAGGTGGACAGGCAGGCGAATGGTGCGGGATTGGTCGGCAATGGCGCGGGTGATGGCCTGTCGAATCCACCACGTCGCATAGGTGGAGAACTTGTAGCCCTTCTCGTGGTCGAATTTCTCGGCTGCCCGAATCAGGCCCAGGGATCCCTCCTGAATCAAATCCTGAAAAGACAGGCCCCGGTTCATGTACTTTTTGGCGATGGACACCACCAAACGCAGATTAGACTGCACCATCTTTTCTTTGGCCCGCCGCCCCCGATGCAACCGCCGCCGAAACTCCGGCAAGGACATCTTGACCTCTTCTGCCCAGAGGGTGTCCGGCACCTCTTCTGGGTCTGACCAGAGGCCCATACGCTGAAAAACGGCCTCGCGAGCGCGCTCTAGCTCCAGCAGATCGGCAATTTTTCGGGCTAGCTCGATTTCTTCATCGGCCCGCAGCAGCCGAATACGCCCAATTTCCTGTAAGTAGACCCGGATAGAGTCATCGGTGTAGGGCTTTTTCTTACTGGCCGCCTTGCGCTTTGAGCGACCTTTGGCACCGGTAGCGGCAGTCTCTCCATCCTCCTCTGCTGCCTCTTCGTCGTCGTCATCCTCATCAAAAGCATCAGTGTCACCGGTATCCAGTTCGCTCTCGAGGGTATCTGTCTCGGTGTCCAACTCCAGGGCGCTGGAAGGTGGATTTTCCAGATCCGGTTCGAGAAGAGCTGTTTTACCCGATTTCACCAATTCCTTTGCTTGAGCCATGCTGAGTTCCTCGTGATCCTAATCACAGACAACTAAAGGTGACTAAGGGAGCTTAGACGCCAAAGGGAGAGGAGCAAGTTGCAGCTCTGCTGCATCCCACAACGCCAGAGTGAGGGAGCCGATATCCGCAAGCCAAAGCCTGACTTGCCCTAGGCCAGCCTGCCCGCTTCTGAATAACCGATTGCTCGGGTCAATCTGGAAGCAGATATCGCTCATGGAGCTCAACTGAACTGGCGCAAGACTCGTCTTGATGGACGGGGCCTCTCGAGGTGGCGAAAGGTGGATCTTTCTCTTCGTCGATCCTGCGACGGAGTGCGAGGCACTTTACCAAGGGGACGGAACATTCAGCACCTCAACCACTCCAACCTGCGAGGAGAAGATCGCTCTACAGCAGGCGGCAAGTGACCCTGGGAGGAACACTTGCGAGCAACTGTAGCCGTTCACACCAAAACGTCTTCCCTAAATTAGCCCGACCTGGGGGAAACAGCAACGGGGCAGGCAAAGAAAATGTTAAATTCACCTCAACAATGGCCAGAATGGAAGCCCTGGCCAGGGATCCATCCTTCGGCCTAGTCCGAGCAAATGGCTCGATGCTAACTTAAATCAGACTCTAGGTCGATGACACCCTGCCTGACTTTGACTTCTATGACCCATCCCTTCCTGCAGCATCTCCAGGAACGTGTGATTGTCTTTGATGGGGCGATGGGATCCTCCCTCCAGGCCCAGAACCTGACGGCAGCGGATTTTGGTGGGCCGGAGCTGGAGGGTTGCAACGAGATGCTGGTGCTGACCAAGCCGGAGGCGGTGGAGCGGGTACACCGCGGCTTTCTGGAAGTGGGGGCCGACGTTGTTGAGACCAATACCTTTGGGGCCACCTCCATCGTTTTGGCCGAGTACGGGATCCCGGAAAAAGCCTACGAGCTGAACGTGGCAGCAGCCCGTTTGGCCAAGCGGGTAGCAGCCGAGTTTTCGACGCCGGAAAAGCCCCGTTTTGTGGCCGGCTCCATCGGCCCCACCACCAAGCTGCCCACCCTGGGGCACATCAGCTTTGATGAGATGCGGGCTGCCTACGAGGAGCAGGTGCAGGGGCTAGTTGACGGTGGGGCGGATCTGCTGATCATCGAGACCTGCCAGGACATTTTGCAGACCAAGGCGGCCCTGGTGGCCGTGCAGCAGGAGTTTGCCCGACGCGGGATCCGCCTGCCGGTGGTGGTGTCCCTGACCTTTGAGGTGCAGGGGACAATGCTGGTGGGCACGGAGATCGGGGCGGCCCTGGCCATCCTGGAGCCCTATCCCATCGATGTGCTGGGCCTCAACTGTGCCACTGGCCCCGACAAAATGGTGGAGCACATCCGCTACCTCTCTCGGCATTCCCCCTTTCCCATCTCCTGCATTCCCAACGCCGGCCTGCCGGAAAACATCGGCGGCAAAGCCCACTACAAGCTCACGCCGGAGCAGTTGCGCTTCCACCTGGAGCATTTTGTGCGGGATCTGGGGGTAGCGGTGGTGGGAGGGTGTTGCGGCACCCGTCCCGAGCACATTGCCGCCTTGGTGGAAGCCGTGCAGGGGTTGCGGCCCAAACGTCGTAGCATCGAACGGATCCAGGCTGCTGCCTCGATTTATGCCCCTCAGCCCTACCTGCAGGACAACTCGTTTTTAATCATCGGCGAGCGCCTCAACGCCAGCGGCTCCAAAAAGATGCGGGAGCTGCTTAATGCCGAAGACTGGGATGGCCTGGTGGCCCTGGCCCGCGAGCAGGTGCGGGAGGGATCCCATGTGTTGGATGTCAACGTGGACTATGTGGGCCGGGATGGGGTGCGGGATATGCGGGAGCTGGTGTCCCGGCTGGTCACCCAAATCCAAATCCCCCTGATGCTGGACTCCACCGATTGGCAAAAGATGGAAGCGGGCCTCAAGGTGGCGGGGGGCAAATGTCTGCTCAACTCCACCAACTACGAAGACGGGGAAGAGCGCTTCTTCAAGGTGCTGGAGCTAGCTAAAACCTACGGCGCCGGGGTGGTCATCGGCACCATCGACGAAGAGGGCATGGCCCGCACCGCCGACAAGAAGTTCCAGATTGCCGAGCGGGCCTATCGCCAGGCGGTTGAGTACGGGATCCCGCCCTACGAGATTTTCTTTGACCCCCTGGCTTTGCCCATTTCCACCGGCATCGAGGAAGACCGTAGCAACGGAGCAGCCACCCTGGAGGCCATCCGCCGTATCCGCCAGGCTTTCCCGGAGACCCACATTCTCTTGGGCATTTCCAACATCTCCTTTGGGCTCTCGCCGGCAGCCCGCGTGGTGTTGAACTCGGTGTTTTTGCACGAGTGCCGCGAGGCCGGCCTGGATGCCGCTATCGTCAGTGCCGCCAAGATCCTGCCCCTGAACAAGATCCCCGAAGAGCAGCAGCAGGTGTGTCGGGATTTGATCTGGGATCGGCGGCAGTTTAACGCCGTTCGCGTTAGCGGGACGGAGTCCTCGGGCATTTGCACCTACGATCCCCTGGCGCGGCTGACGGAGCTGTTTGCGGGAGTTTCCAGCCAAGAGCTGCGGGCAGCCAGATCCCTGGCCACGCTGCCTCTGGAGGAGCGCCTGCGGCGGCACATCATTGACGGGGAGCGGATTGGCCTGGAGGAGACCCTGGCGGAGGCACTGCAGAAATATCCTCCCCTGGAGATCATCAACACCTTTTTGCTGGATGGCATGAAAGAGGTGGGGGAGCTGTTCGGTGCCGGCAAGATGCAACTGCCCTTTGTGCTGCAGTCGGCAGAAACCATGAAAGCGGCGGTGAAATACCTGGAGCCCTTCATGGAAAAGGTGGGAGGGGAAGTGTGCAAAGGCACTCTTTTGATTGCCACCGTCAAGGGGGATGTCCACGACATCGGCAAAAACTTGGTGGACATCATCCTCACCAACAACGGCTACAGGGTAATTAACTTGGGCATCAAGCAGCCGGTGGAGAACATCATCGAAGCCTATGAAAAGAGCAAGGCCGACTGCATTGCCATGAGCGGCCTGTTGGTAAAATCCACCGCCTTTATGAAGGAGAACTTGGAGGTGTTTAACGAGCGGGGCATCACGGTTCCCGTCATTTTGGGAGGGGCTGCCCTCACCCGCCGCTTTGTGGAAGAAGACTGCCGCAAGACCTACAAAGGCCAGGTGATCTATGGCCGCGACGCCTTCGTCGATCTCCACTTTATGGATCGGCTGATGCAGGCCAAAGCTGCCGGACGCTGGGACGACCGGCTGGGTTTTCTGGATGACTTGGAGCAGGGATCCCCCTCTGCCAATGGCCAGAAAGAGGCTTCTTGGGTTCCAGAGGAAACGGATCCCAGCCTGCCCCCTGCGGAGACCACCGTGGGAGCTGCTCCCGCCCTCACCCTCTCCGAGTCCCAAGACACCCGCCGCTCTGAAGCCGTTGCCCTGGAGACCGAGCGACCCATCCCGCCTTTCTGGGGATCCCAGGTTCTCACCTCAGATCAGATCCCTTGGCCGGAAGTCTTCTTCTACATCGACAAGCAGGCCCTGGTGGCCGGACAATGGCAGATTCGCAAGCCCCGCGACCAGTCGGCAGAGGAGTTTGCCGAGTTTATCGCCACCCAGGTGGATCCGGTGATCGAGCGCTGGAAAGAGCGGATCCTGGCAGAAGATCTGCTGCACCCCCAGATTGTCTACGGCTATTTCCCGGCCCAGGCAGAGGGGAACACTTTGATCCTCTTCGACCCGGCCAGCTTCCCCGAGCTGTTTTCCCTGGAGCCAGGCTCCACCACCTATTTCCAACTGCCCACGGTGGAGCGCCCGCAACTCTCTCCAGGGGTGCGGGAATTGGCCCGCTTCACCTTCCCCCGCCAAAAAACCGGCCACCGCTACTGTATCGCCGACTTCTTCGCCGCTCGCTCCACAGGATTGGTGGATGTTTTCCCCATGCAGGCGGTCACGGTAGGGGCAGAAGCCACCGCCTATGCCCAGCGCCTGTTTGCCGAAGGCCAGTACACCGACTACCTGTATTTCCACGGCCTGGCTGTGACCCTGGCGGAAGCCCTGGCGGAATGGTGCCATGCCCGCATCCGGCGGGAGCTGGGGTTCGGCCACGAAGATAGCCCCGACATCCGCAAGATCCTGCACCAGGGCTATCGGGGATCCCGCTACAGCTTCGGCTATCCCGCCTGCCCAAACATCGCCGACCAACGGATTCTGCTGGAGCTGCTCCAGGCCGAGCGCATTGGCCTCACCATGGACGAAAGCGATCAATTGGATCCGGAACAGTCCACCACCGCCATCGTTGCTTACCATCCGGCAGCCCGCTACTTCAACACTTAGGCTTAGGCCCTCATCTCCAACCTCTCTCAGGGGGAGAGGGGGAACTGTCGAGAACGGCTAGCGGGATCCCAGGCGGGAGCGGCTGTTCGCGTCAGCGGTGCGGAGCACTCCGCAGGGGGAAGCCAACGACCAAGATCAAGGTAACCAGAATGATCAAGGTGGAGAGGGCATTGATTTCCGGGGTAACTCCTCGTCGCGCCGTGCTGTAGATCAAAATTGGCAAGGTCAGGCTCTCCGGCCCACTGGTAAAAAAGGAGATGACAAAATCATCTATCGAAAGGGTAAAAGCCAGCAAAGCGGCAGCTTGGATCCCTGGCATGGCCAAGGGCAAGGTGACATAGCGTAGCTTTTGCCAGGTGTTTGCATAGAGGTCATAGGCTGCTTCTTCCAGGGCGGGATCCAAAAGTTGGAGACGGCTGCGCACCACAATAGCCACAAAAGCAATCTGAAACGTAATGTGGGCCAAGATCATCGTCCCCAGGCCCAGCTCAAAGAGGCCCGTGTAAAAGCGCACAAACTGGTAGAACAGCAGCAGCGCGATGGCCATCACAATATCGGGGACGATCACCGGCAACAGCATCAGCCCCTGCAGGATCTTTTTACCGGGGAAGCGATAGCGATACAGCCCATAGCCCAGCAGGGATCCCAGCAGCGTGCTGACCAGCGTGCTGACCAACGCCAGGACGAGGGTATTTTGCGTCGCCTGCCAGATCGAGGCATTCCGAAAGAGAGCCAAGTACCAATCGAAGGTAAAGCCCGTCCATACCAGCCCAAAGCGGGCGCGGTTAAAGGAATAGACCGCAATAAGCAGAATTGGCAGGTAGAGAAAACCATAGATGGCGTAGCTCACGCCCCGCAGCCAGCTAGGTATCCTTGCCAACATTCGCGTGTGCTATCTCAGTTGTCTCTATCCCACTGTAGAGCAGACCGCCAAAATTGCAGCAACTCCCTAGGCTTTATACACCCGCCTACAACCCTGTCCATCACGCTAAAGTCCGTTATCAATGGGATATCAATGTGAGGTTATCTGTGGCTGGATTTGTTGAATTGATGATGGGATCCCTGAAGCTGTAAAGACGGCAATCAAAGAACGTGAGCCAAACGAAATGTTTTGCTGTTCGCGTTAGGGGGACGGAGTCCTTGCCTTATTCGGGCAACCCGATACCTGTGACTGGGAAATTGGCAGCACAGGCATTCCCCAACGCCGGCAGTGGGCACTTCCGCGAGGATTGCTAAACTTAGGCTCGGAGTGGTGTGAAAAAGCTGCAACCCATGCCCAAAAGCAGTTCTGGTCGTGTTCGAGATAAAGCAAAATCCAGAGGAAGCGCACGCCAAAGCTAAGGTTATGTCTTGGCTCGGTGGTCGCCTCAGCAGCAGGGAGTCCAAACTGCTGCGGTGGGGCAATACGGCCTACTGGGAGGCGGCTGGGCTGATGTTGCTAGGGATCCTGCTGATCGTTTATCGCTGGCGGGGCACCCTGCTGATGTTGATCAATCCCGGCTACGTGAATGTGGCGCTGTTGGCCGGGCTGTGTCTGTTGGGCTTGGGGATTGGCCGTTGGCGAGGAGCCAAAGTTGCCTCTTCTGAAGTCCATGCCTCACTATTGGGGCCGCGGCTGGGCGCAGGACTGTTGATCCTGACGGCCCTGCTGGGGTTTTGGGTCGAGCCACGCCCGCTCTCCAGCCAAACTGCCCTCAACCGAGGGGTATCTCCCTATCTGGGGGTATCTCGTAGCCAGCCGCAGGCTTTTCGCCCCAAGCTCGACCCCCGTCAGCGTACTCTGCTGGACTGGGTGCGCACCTTGGATGTTTACCCGGATCCCTACACCTATGAAGACCAGCCGGTGCGGGTGCAGGGGTTCGTCATTCCTGACGAGCGACCCGACCACTTTGTTATTGCTCGGTTTTTGGTTAGCTGCTGTGCTGCCGATGCTTACCCCGTGGGCTTGCCGGTGCGCTGGCCAGAGGCAGAACAGTTAACTGCCGACAGTTGGCTGCGTCTGGAGGGGCGCATGGCCGTGGAGCAGCGGGATGGATTATCTCAGTTGGTGATCGTTGCCGAGCGGCTGGAGCCGATACCGGTGCCGGCCAATCCCTACGCCGACGAGTGAGAGTAGGCGCTCAGATATCGGTTTCGCTCAGCTTGGCGCTCAGGTAATCGAAGGGCTCGGCCACAAAGCTATAGTCTTCGCCGGAGCCAAGCAGCTCCAGGGTGCGGGTTTTCATGTTTTGGATCCCAATCACCGTCGGGGCGATGGGCACACCGAGGGAGTTGTAGGTCTCCCGCAAGCCCGCCAACACCCGCTCATCCAGAATGCTGTTATCGGCAGCCACCAGCGCGTAGGAAGCGTAGCGCAAGAAGTAGTCCATATCCCGCAAACAGGTGGCGTAGCGGCGGGTGGTGTAGGCGTTGCCTCCCGGACGGATGAGATCCGGCACCTGGGCGAACATGGCCGCAGCAGCCGTTTTGACGATATCCACTGAGTTGAGATTGATCACGTTCACAGCCTTGATGCGCCGCAGCCCCGAGTCATAAAAAGCCTTGAGCGCATCCATTGCCTCCCGATCCAAGTAGCGGCCCGTCAGGTCGTAGGTTTTGATCAGTGTGGTTACGGCATCCCGCATATCCCCAGCTCCATTCTTGTGACTTTATTTTGTAAAGTAGCTTGAGATGAAAAAATGAGAAGAGATTTTGCCGGACAACATCCAAAGGTCAACCTTGGAAAATTGAGCCAGAGCCCGGCAACGGCGACGCTTCAGTCTCCCCTTCGCCCTCAGAAGTTTAGCATGCAGGGGTTTCTTTCCCGCTTCCCCCTGAGACAATGGCCAATGTTGTTACAAAAATGTAACCTTTCTGCAACACTCTAGGGATCCGGCGGCAACACCCGCAGCGGCTTGAGCTGGCCTGCCTGACCATACCCCAAGCCCAAAAACTTGCCCGCCTCGTCCAGCACCCGCAAAGTAGGGGCATCGACAACAGGCCGGTCGAGGGGAATGGCCTGACCCTGCAGCCACTGCTCCGCTTTGGCGGAAGAGAGTTCTACTGCCTCCCAATCGGCAAATCCCCACTCAATGGGCAACAGGGCGGCAGCGGGATCCGCGGATCCCTGCCATTTCTCCAGGGGCAGGCTTTCTGCGATGCGAAAGGGGCCACTTTGCAGCCGTCGCAGCCGGCTCATCAGCCCTCCACAGCCCAATTTTTCCCCCACATCGCGGGCAAGGGCACGAATGTAGGTGCCGGGGCCACAGGCAACTTCCAGATCCACTTCCGGAAAGTCTCCGGCTCGCCAGCCCAGGATGCGCAGTTGCCGAATGACCACCCGTCGGGGTTCCAACTGGAGTTCCGCAGCCTCCACGCCGGCACGGGCCAACTGGTAGAGCTTTTTCCCCTGGCGCTTAAGGGCGCTGTAGAGGGGCGGCACCTGCCAGATCTCGCCGGTAAACTCCCGCAAGCACTGCTCTACCTGCTCGCGACTCAACTCAGGACAAGGGGATCCCACTCGGATCTGCCCTTCGGCATCGTCGGTGTCGCTGCGCTGTCCCAATCGGAAGGTTGCTTGATACACCTTATCCCCCGACAAAAACGACAAAAAGCGTGTTGCCCGTCCCACCGCAATCGGCAAAACCCCCGTTGCCGCCGGATCCAAGGTGCCCCCATGCCCCACCTTGCGGGTGCGCAAGACCCGCCGCACCACTGCCACACAGTCGTGGGAGGTGAGCCCCGCCGGCTTGTCCAGGTTGAGAAAGCCCTCCAGGGATCCCATGCCAGGCATAATATGCATCAACAGTTAAGATTTGTAACTGAGCTGCCCCAGCGCTTAACATGGGGTTAACTTCCGTCTCCAAGTTTGAAGCACTTATGGCTCAGTCTGACCTGTTCTTTCAGCCTATCTGGCAACGCCTCCTGATGATTGCCCCCTTTTTCCTGTGGGGCTCGGCGATGGTGGTGATGCGAGATGCCCTCTCCGAGACCACCCCCCTCTTCATTGCCATTCTGCGGTTGCTGCCGGCAGGGATCCTGGTTCTTGCCTTTCGGCTCTGGCAGGGGCGGGGTTCTGCGTCTCACGCCTGGCATCCCAGAGGGCTGCGCGGCTGGCTATGGGTGTTGGCGTTTGCGCTGGTGGATGGCACATGTTTTCAGGGATTTTTGGCCCAAGGGCTGAAAGAGACAGGGGCAGGCCTGGGATCCGTGCTAATCGACTCGCAGCCGCTGGCGGTGGCTCTGATGGCCACCTGGTTTTACCGCGAGCGGATGGGATCCCTAGGCTGGCTGAGCCTGGGGCTGGGAGTTTTCGGCATTGGCCTCATCGGCCTATCCGGTGGGGGATCCCTGCAGTTGGGGGCCGGCGTCGTTTGGATGTTGATGGCCTCCCTGTCGATGGCAGTTGGCACCGTGATGATGCCCAAGGTGGCGGAGGTGGCGGATCCGGTGCTGGCGACGGGCTGGCACATGGTGTTGGGCAGCCTGCCCTTGATCCTGCTGTCGGGACTGACGGAGACTCAGCAATGGCAACACCTGAGCGGAACCCACTGGCTGGGCCTTCTCTACGCTTCGGTGATGGGGAGCGCCTTGGCCTATGCCCTCTTCTTCTATTTCGCCTCCCAGGAAAACCTCACCGAGTTCAGCTCCCTGACCTTCCTCACCCCCATCTTTGCCCTGCTGTTTGGCAGCACCTTTCTGGGGGAATCGCTGACGCGGCTGCAATGGCTGGGAGTGGGCATCACTCTGGTCTGTGTGTACTTGATTAACCACCGGCAAGAATGGCAGGAGCGCCTCCACCTGGGCTGGAAAGGGATCCTCTCAGAGCTGGGTTTAGACTGGCTGGTGAGCGCCTTGAGCACCGTCGAGATCCGCGATGGCAACCCCGACTGATCAAAGCTTGGGCAGGGATCCCTCAGGGGGGTAAGAACCCCATAGCCTCTCTCACCGTTTTTAGCGTTTGCTCGGCGATGGCACGGGCCTTAGCGGCATTCTCTCGTATCAGAACGAGCAGGTGGTCCGGGTTGCTCCACAGTTCCCGGTAGCGCTGCTGAATGGGCTCCAGGGCAGCGATGATGCTGTCGGCAAGGAGGGGCTTGAACTGCCCCCACCCCATCTCGGCACACTCAGCCGCCACTACCTCCTTGCTTTTGCCGGAGGTGAGCATGTAAATCGTCAACAAATTGTGGGCTTCGGGACGAGCCGGATCGTCAAAAGTAATGCCCCGAATGGGGTCGGTCTTGCATTTTTGGATCTTCTTGCGGATGGTATCCGGGTCATCCAGCAGATGAATACGGCTGAAATCCGAGGGATCCGACTTGGACATCTTCCGCGTACCGTCGGTTAAGCTCATCACCCGCGCCCCCTCCGGACGAATCAGGGCCTCTGGGATCAGAAACACCTCTCCAAAACGGTCATTGAAGCGGCGAGCGATGTCCCGACACAGCTCAATATGCTGCCGCTGATCCTCCCCCACCGGCACATACTTGGGCTGGTAGAGCAAAATATCTGCCGCCTGCAAAATCGGGTAGCTGAACAAGCCAACGCTGGTCTCCTCTCCCTGTTTTTCTTTCTTCTCCTTGTATTGGATCATGCGCTCCGCCCAGTTCATGGGGGTGATGGTGTTGAACAGCCAGGCCAGCTCCGTATGGGCAGGCACGTGGGACTGGACGAATAGCACGCAATGCTCCAGGCTGAGACCGCAGGCCAAATAAAGGGCAAACAGCGAACGGGTTCGCTCCCTCAGCAGCTTAGGATCCTGAGGAACGGTGATGGCGTGTTGATCGACGATGCAAAAAAAGTTCTCGTAGTGCTCCTGCTCGGCCACCCAGTTTTTAATTGCCCCCAAGTAGTTGCCCAAATGCAGTTCGCCAGAGGGCTGAATGCCAGAGAGGGTGCGCGGCTTGGCCATAGGGAAAGCAGATCTCAAACGCCAACAAGACGGAGGACAAGAGCAAGGAAAGTCTTTTTCAGGATATCAAGAGAGGCGCAACCCGTTGGTTCATGATGGAAAAAAGACGCCCAACCCCACACCATGTTAGACTCAGAACCCGAACTGTTGCGTGCTGCCAACCACTATGTGCTGCTGATACCGGGCTTGCCGGAGCAATTTCTCAGCCCCGAGGAATTGCAGGAGTTTCTCATGCGGCTGTTGCAGGAACATCCCCACTTAGTGGATGCAGATCTGGCCCGCTATCCCACCCCTCAAGCGCAGGCACAGCGGCTGATCGACACCGCCTGTGAGATCGAAGTTTCCCCCGGCGAAACCGTGCAGTGGCATCCTGTGCGCCTGAGCAAGCGCTCCTCGACACGGTCTTAACAGGCTCGGAAGTTCCTTGGCCAAGCCGTTCGCAGCCTCGTTGCAGCAGCGTTGCAGTTCCCCTCCCGCAGGCATAGCAAAAACCTCACCAGAGGTGGGGTGGGCAGTACGGGGTTGTGTTTCGGATCCCGCCTTGGGCGTGATACAACGCAAGAGTAGAGATCCTTAGTCCTAAACTTAAAAGGGGTCAGCCATGCCGCGCAGCATGAAGAACGACAACTTCATTGACAAGACCTTCACCGTCATGGCCGATCTAATTCTGAAACTGCTGCCAGGGGTGAGTTCCGAGGAAAAGAAAGCCTTTGCCTACTACCGGGATGGCATGGCCGCTCAGAGCGAAGGAGAATACGCCGAGGCCCTAGAAAACTACAGAGAAGCCCTCGCCCTCGAGCAAGGGGAAGAAGACCGCAGCTACATTCTCTACAACATGGGCCTGATCTACCAGAGCAACGGCGAACTGGACAAGGCTCTGGAGTACTATCACCAAGCTCTGGAGTTGAACCCAAGACTTTGCTCTGCCCTGAACAACATTGCCGTATTGCTGCACCACAAGGGCGAGCTGAGCCTGCAAGCCGGGGATGAGGAAACAGCAGAGGCCCTGTTCAACGAGGCTGCCCAGTACTGGATTCGGGCCATTCGCATTGCCCCCAACAACTACATCGAGGCCCAAAACTGGCTGAAAACCACCGGGCGCGCCAACCTGGAGGTGTACTGAGCTTTCCTGCAGAAGGACTCCGTTCCGTTAACGCGAACGGTTGATCTCGGCTACCCTGGGCTAAGTCAAGTCGATAATCTGGGAGCCGGAGGAGAGGATGCTGCAACGGGAAGAAGTCCAACATGTTGCTCACTTGGCTCGTCTGGAGCTGACCGAGGAGGAAGAGATCCAGTTCACAGAGCAGCTAACAGACATCTTGGCCTACGTGGAGCAACTGAAGGAGCTGGACACGGAGGGGGTAGAGCCCACCTTTCATGTCCTGGACATGGAACTGCCCACTCGCCCCGATGAAGTTGAGCCCTACCCGGATATCGAAGGGATCCTGGCCAACGCCCCTGATCGAGCTGACATGTTCTTCAAGGTGCCTCGCATTTTGGAAGAAGAAGACTGACATGGGTCGGCAGGGATTCGAACCCTGGGCCAATCGGTTAAAAGCCGAGTGCTCTACCGCTGAGCTACCGACCCAAGTTTGCAGCTTCGTCATATTAGCAAAGCTTCTGTCACATTCGCAAAGGTTCTGGCCGTATCCCCAAAAATCTTGCTATGCTGGACTCAAGTCAACCCCGGGGCTGTAACGGTTTCGACGGGGTGGCGAACATGGGTTCATGATGCAGGTCGGGATTGAGCTTATCCCGTTACCACCAGGCTCAAAACAGTACGTGCGAACAACGTCGTACCCTTTGCTCGTAAAGCAGCTGCTTTGGCTGCCTAAGGCTCAGTAACCGAAAACTTACTCTGAGCTCGAGGATCTGCTCACGACCCCGTTAAGTGGGCGGATCACAACCCCAACGGGTGCAGCTCTCTACTCTGGCTCCGTCGAGGGAGAGACTAAGATTAGGCGGAGAACTCCCATCGCCGGGATCCAAGCGGCGATCCCCGCCTCGAGGGTCAAAGAGGCTAAACCTGTGAATGAGTGATCCCTCAGTACCCATCTCGGACACGGGTTCGACTCCCGTCAGCTCCATCTCCCAGCAGTTAACTACGAGCCAAAAACTGCCAGCTTTCAGCCATGCCCTAGGAGCAGATCCTGCTCAGTTTCTAAAGGTTTTACGGAGCGTGGGCGAGTTTGATGACAAGGTGCCGGTTTTTGTCCACCGCAACCCAGCCCTGCTGACGAAAGCGGTTTAGGAGACGGGTAATGGTGACCCGGGTAGTGCCGATGGCATTGGCCAAGTCCTGGTGGGTAAGGCGCACTTGCAGGCGCACCCCTGTTGCAACCGGGGATCCCAGCTCCACAGCCAAAAGGGAGAGCAACTGGCGCAGCCGATCCTCTACCCGCCGCCGTCCGGCCAAGGCAAGCAATGCTTCGGTTTGGCGCAGCCGACGCACCACCTGCTTGAGCAGCCCTTGACTCAGGATCTCTGAGGCTTCCACCTCTGCTGCCGGCAGCCGCAGCACATCAACTGCCGTCAAAGCCTTAGCTTGGTAGGGATCCAGCATCGTCAGAGGGGATCCCAGGGGCATGGAGGGGCCGGCAAACCCCAACAACGCCTCACCGCCATTGGGATAGAGGGTGGTCAACTGTACCACGCCCCGACAGACGATCACCCATTCATCAGGAAACAGAGGGATAACCTGGCCGGGAGTGTAGGGGGATAAACTGCGGCTTCGGTAGAGGTCTTCTAGCAGCTGGCGCTCCCGTGTGGACAGGCCGGCAGCAAAATGGCTAGGCATCGCTTCAGGCATAGGCTGGCTCCGCTAGGGAAACTGGGCGCACCGGTCGTTGGGCTCCCTTCTGCAAACCAACAGCAATGGGCTGGCCGTCAATGCTGAGGTGGGGGCGAGAGATAAGTGTTCCCGACAACACCTTAGCGCTTGCCTTCCAGCCTGAGGTAAAGGCAAAGTTATGCACAGGTTAAGTGTGGCTGCCTCGAGAGAAGAGACAAAAGGAGAACCCGGCAAAGCTGCAGGGATCCGGATCCGGTAGGATCGGAAGCAGGGTGCTCCGCACCGCCGACGCGAAAGTGTTCAAGCCCTCAGGAGATCTGTCGTGACGCTGATGGTTCGTGTGATTACCCCCGACCGCACGGTTTGGGATGCCCCCAGCGAGGAAGTGATCCTCCCTGCCACTTCGGGCCAATTGGGCATTCTCACTGGGCACGCCCCCCTCTTGACCGCCATCGGCAATGGCGTTATGCGGGTCAAAGCCGATGGAAAGTGGTTGGCCATTGCGGTCATGGGCGGATTTGCAGAAGTCGAAAATAACGAGGTAACCGTCCTGGTCAACCGAGCAGAGCGGGGTGAAAAAGTGGATAAGGCAGCGGCTCAGGCCCTCTTGGACGAAGCAAGCAAAGTTTTGAATACCAGCAGCGACAAGCAAGAGCGCTTGCAAGCCAAGTTGGATCAACAGCGAGCCAGGGCCTTGATCCAAGCTGCCGAGATGGGCAGCAAGACTGGAAGCTGACCCTGTCCCGGCGCGGGATCTGCAGATGGAGCTCAAGCTGCAGGAGAGATGGAGGGGCTGAGGCGCAGCCAGGGGGCCATTTTCGATCTTTGGGGATTGGCTTTGTTAGCTAGACCGGCGGGAAGCCCCGCCTTCTGTTAGTGACTAGTGGCTGGTCACTATCCACTCACCACTATCCAGGGTGAGGGTCGGGATAAAAGGCGAGGACACGATGCTTCGTCCTTACTGGTGCTATGACCGGCGTAGCAGGATTTTATACCCTCATCATGAGAACTGCTTACCAGTATCGCTTACGCCCTACTTCTAGCCAAGTTGCTCTGATGGACCAATGGCTAGACTTGTTACGCAAGCAGTACAACTACCGCTTGGCAGAGCGCTTTGCGTGGTGGGAACACAATCGCTGTGATAGCAATGCTTGTCCCTTAATCTGTCACTTGCCTGAGCTGAAAGACAAGCCCGATTTCTACTCCCAGAAACGGGACTTGGTGAGCACGAAAGCCCTGTTTCCGGAGTACAGAGCAGTCCATTCGCAAGTCCTGCAAAACTGCATAGAGCGAGTGCACAAAGCATTCGACCGGTGGCTGAAGGGGGACGGTAACGGCAAGCGGGCAGGGAAACCCAGATTTAAGGGAGCTGGGCGGTATCGCTCCTTCAGTTTCCCCCCGATGCAACAGGACTGCATTTGCGGGCAGTTTATCCATCTGCCCAAAATCGGTGCTGTTCGGATAATTCAGCACCGTCCTTTGCCTGAGGGCTTTGTGATTAAGGCGGCTACCATCACCCGCAAGGCAGACGGGTGGTATGTGACCTTGAGCCTGCAAGATTCGTCCGTCCCTGAGTTTACTCCTGAGTCTGCAACGCTGGAAAACACTACAGGGATCGACGTGGGACTGGACTCCTTTTTGGTGACCGATGCGGGGGAGTCTGTTCCAGTTCCCCAGTACTATCGCAAGGCAGAGCTCAGGCTCAAGAGGTTGCAGCGAGCCTTGTCTCGCGAGAAGAAAGGGTCAAACCGCCTATGGCTAGTGACTAGTGGATAGTGACCAGTAGATAGTGAATAGTGACTATCCACTAACCACTATCTCAGCGCAAAGATTTTCATGACAAAACAGCGAACTGGCTGGTAAGCAAGGGCAAGCATATT